>CAZJXG010000119.1:0-9603 GCA_964549965.1 uncultured Sphingomonas sp.
GCCGTTTGATGGTCGGGCGCTTGCAGCACCTGGAAACGATGGGGCTCGCAGCCGAAGGGGATACCGGCCAGTGGGCGGTCGCGGAAGGTGCGGCGGCGAAGCTCCGCGAGCTGGGCGCGCGCGGCGACATCATCCGCACGATCGGCGCGGCGCTCAAGGATCGGGGGCAGGACCGGCCGCTCGACAGTTACGCCGTCGTCACCAGTGCGCCCGAGAAGCCGATCGCCGGCAGGCTGATCGACAAGGGGTTGCACGACGAGCTGACCGGCACCGCCTATGCCGTGATCGACGGCACGGACGGGCGCACTCACCATGTCCGGCTGCCCGGCATCGAAGCGCTGGAGCAAAGCCCCAAGCTAGGCGGCATCGTCGAGCTGCGCGGCGTCGGCCGGCCTGGCGAGGAGAAGCCGACGCTGGTGCTCGCCACGCGCTCGGACCTCGACCTCGCCGCACAGGTGAAAGCGCCCGGCGCGACCTGGCTCGACCATCGGCTGATCGAGCGCGGCGCCGGCGTCGCCGACGGCGGGTTTGGCGCCGAGGTGCGGCGCGCGATGGACGCGCGCACCGACCATCTCGTCAAGGAAGGGCTAGCCCGCCGCTTCGGCGAGCGGACGGTGTTCGAGCGCGGGATGCTCGACACGCTCCGCAAGCGCGAGCTGGACGCAGTTGGCGCGAAGATCGCGGGCGAGACCGGGCTTGCCTATCGGCCCGCCGGCTCCGGCGAGAAGATCGCCGGCGTCGTGCGCCAGCGCCTCGCGCTCGCGTCAGGCCGCTTCGCCATGATCGACGACGGGCTCGGCTTCCGGCTCGTGCCGTGGGCCAGCACCCTCGAACAGCAACTCGGCCGTCAGGTGTCCGGCGTCGTCCGCGCCGGCGGCGGCATCGACTGGACGCTCGGCCGCAAGCGCGGCCTCGGCATCTGAATCAGGAGACCTCCATGTCCGCGACCAAAATCCTCTGGGGCCAGATCATCATCGTGTTTCTGATCGTGCTCGCCGGGGTGTGGGGCGCGACGCAGTGGACCGCCGCCGCGCTCGCCTACCAGCCCGAGCTTGGGCCGCCTTGGTTCGAGGCGTTCGGGTTGCGCGTCTATCCGCCGCCGGCTTTCTTCTGGTGGTGGTTCAGCTTCGACGCCTATGCCCCGGACATCTTCAAAACCGGCGCGTTCATCGCCGCATCGGGCGGGTTCGCGTCGATCGCCGTGGCGATCGGGATGTCGGTGTGGCGCGCGCGTGAACTGAGAAACGCCGAGACCTACGGCTCGGCGCGCTGGGCGACCGATCGCGAGGTTCATGCTGCCGGGTTGCTGGGGCCGAACGGCGTCGTGCTCGGCAGGCTCGCGCGCGACTATCTGCGCCACGACGGCCCCGAGCATGTGCTGTGCTTCGCGCCGACCCGTTCGGGCAAGGGCGTCGGCCTGGTCGTGCCGTCGCTGCTGACCTGGCCGGCATCGGCGATCGTTCATGACATCAAGGGCGAGAACTGGACGCTGACCGCCGGCTTCCGCGCACGGCACGGCCGCGTGCTTCTCTTCGACCCGACCAATGCGGAATCGGCGGCCTACAATCCGCTACTAGAGGTGCGGCGCGGCCAGTGGGAGGTGCGCGACGTGCAGAACGTCGCCGACGTGCTGGTCGATCCCGAAGGCAGCCTGGAGCGCCGAAACCACTGGGAGAAAACCTCGCACTCGCTGCTGGTCGGCGCGATCCTTCATGTTCTCTATGCCGAGCCCGACAAGACCTTGGCCGGCGTCGCGGGCTTCCTGTCGGACCCCTCCCGCACAATCGAACAGACGCTGGCGGCGATGATGGCGACGCCACACCTCGGCGAAGCCGGCGTCCATCCGGTCGTCGCCAGCGCGGCGCGCGAGTTGCTGAACAAGTCGGACAACGAACGATCGGGCGTGCTCAGCACCGCCATGTCGTTCCTCGGGCTCTATCGCGATCCCGTCGTCGCGCAGGTCACGCGGGCGTGCCAGTGGCGCATATCGGATCTGGTCGAGGGCGAGCGACCGGCCACGCTCTACCTAGTCGTGCCGCCCAGCGACATAGCGCGCACCAAGCCGCTGATCCGCCTGATCCTCAACCAGATCGGACGCCGGCTGACCGAGGAGCTGACGCCCAAAGGCAACCGTCATCGCGTGCTGTTGATGCTCGACGAGTTTCCCGCGCTCGGCCGGCTGGACTTCTTCGAGTCCGCCCTGGCGTTCATGGCGGGCTACGGGCTCAAGGCGTTCCTGATCGCGCAGTCCCTCAATCAGATCGAGAAGGCTTACGGCCCGAATAACGCGATCCTCGACAATTGCCATGTCCGCGTGAGCTTCGCCACCAACGACGAGCGGACTGCCAAGCGCGTGTCGGACGCGCTCGGCACGGCAACCGAGATGCGGGCGATGAAGAACTACGCCGGGCATCGCCTGTCGCCGTGGCTCGGGCATTTGATGGTGTCGCGGTCGGAGACCGCCCGCCAGCTCCTCACGCCCGGCGAGGTGATGCAGCTACCGCCCGACGACGAGATCGTCATGGTGGCGGGCGTCCACCCGATTCGCGCGAAGAAGGCGCGCTACTTTCAGGACCGCCGGCTGTCCGAACGCATCACCCAGGCGCCGAACCCGGAGGCGGTCAAGGCGCGAGCGGACGACTGGACCGGGCGGCAGGCGGCCGCTGACCCGAAGCAGGTCGCGCGCATCGTCCGCGATGCGGAAGACGCCGCCAATGGCGGTCTGCGCCGCGAGCCCGAGCTGCCCGAGCACGTCGCGATTGCGCCGGAGACGCCGGCCACACCGAGCCAAGAGTTTGCGATCGTGGAGGACGAGCAGGACGACGCGGCGCGGCAGGCGGCTGTGCGCCGCCGGATGCAGGGGATGGCGCGGCAGGCGTCGCTCGATCCTGGCGACGGGATCGACTTGTAGGAGGCCGACATGCGAACCCGGCTCAACGTCTATTTTCCGCCCGCACTCGCCAAGCAGGTCGATGAGCTGGCGATCCGCCGACGCATCTCGCGATCCGCGATCGTGGAGGCGGCGGTTGCGTCTTACCTGTCCCCGGACGGCGCCGACCGGATGGAGGCGGCTTTCGCGCGCCGGCTCGATCGGCTGTCGCGACAGGTGCAGCGGCTGGAGCGCAACACCGGCCTTTCCACCGAGGCGCTGTCCCTGTTCGTCCGGTTCTGGCTGGCGGTGACGCCGCCGCTGCCCGACGAAGATCAGGCGGCGGCGCAGGTCAAAGGCCGCAAGCGCTACGAGGGCTTCATCGAAACGCTCGGCCGGCGCTTCGCCAGCGGCAAGACCTTAATGGACGAGATTCCCGAAGATGTCTGGCCGCGCTCGATATCGTCCGAGTCGGACTGAATTGCACGGCCGATCATGATGTAGCGGAAAGCCGCTTCCGCCCTCGGCACCGTATCTGCCGCCCCCTCTACTACGCCGACAAGTGGCTGTTGCGGCCCGAGTATTCCTGCGTCTCTTGATGTGCCCCGACAGCCGGGCGGCGGTTCGCCCGGTCCTTTGCAGGGGCCAGTAGTTGACCGTCCACCCGATCCGATCCGAGGCGAAATCACGCGGCGCGCGGATGCTGCGCACCGCGCTCGGGCCGTCGATCGCGGGATGGCTCGACGACCCCGCCGTCATCGAAGTGATGCTGAACCCGGACGGCCGGTTGTGGCTCGATCGGCTCGGCGAAGGCATCAGCGACACCGGCGAGCTGCTCAGCGCGGCGGACGGCGAGCGCATCGTCCGCTTGGTCGCGCATCACGTCGGCGTTGAGGTTCACGCTAAGTCCCCGCGCGTTTCGGCCGAGCTGCCCGAGGGCGGCGAGCGATTCGAGGGTCTATTGCCACCCGTCGTCGCCGCGCCGGCCTTCGCGATCCGCAAGCCCGCAGTCGCGGTGTTCACGCTCGACGACTATGCGCGTGCCGGCATCATGTCGGCGGAGGAGGCCGAGGCGCTGCGCCACGGCGTCGAGACCCGCGCCAATATCCTTGTCGCGGGCGGCACCGGCGCGGGCAAGACCACGCTGGTCAACGCGCTGCTGGCCGAGGTCGCCAAGACCAACGACCGCATCGTCCTGATCGAAGACACGCGCGAGCTGCAATGCGCCGCGCCGAACCTCGTCGCCATGCGCACCAAGGACGGCGTGGTGTCGCTGTCCGAGCTGGTCCGCTCGTCGCTGCGCCTTCGGCCCGACCGCATCCCGATCGGCGAGGTGCGCGGCGCCGAAGCACTCGACCTCATCAAAGCCTGGGGCACCGGCCATCCCGGCGGGGTCGGCACGATCCACGCGGGGACAGCGCTCGGCGCGCTGCGCCGCATGGAGCAGCTCATCCAAGAAGCCGTCGTGACGGTTCCGCGCGCGCTGATTGCTGAGACGATCGACCTGATCGCCGTGCTGGTCCGCGATGCGCACGGACGCCGGCTGACCGAACTGGCCCGCGTCGATGGGCTCGACCCCGCGACCGGCGACTACCGCCTCGCACCTTTCACCACCCCCAAGCCCGGAGACCTGCCATGATCCATGCCCTTCGGCATGGCGCACGCCGCGCCATGCTCACCGCCACCGCCAGCGTGATCGCGCTGACCTTCGCCGTCCCGGCCCGCGCGGGCGGTTCGTCGATGCCGTGGGAAGCCCCGCTGCAATCCATCCTCGAAAGCATCGAGGGTCCGGTGGCGAAGATCGTCGCGGTCATCATCATCATCGTGACCGGCCTGACGTTGGCCTTTGGCGACACGTCAGGCGGCTCGCGCCGGCTGATCCAGATCGTGTTCGGCCTATCGATCGCGTTCGCCGCCAGCTCCTTCTTCCTCAGCTTCTTCAGCTTCGGCGGTGGAGCGCTGGTTTGATGGCGGACGGGGCCGAGCCAATCCCCGGCTACTTCGCCCCGGTCCACCAGGCGCTGACCGAGCAGATATTGCTCGGCGGCGCCCCGCGCTCGCTCGCCATCGTCAACGGGACGCTGGCGGGCGCGATCGGCCTCGGCCTGCGCCTGTGGATCGCCGGCCTGGTCATCTGGGCCATCGGCCACGGGCTATCCGTCTGGGCCGCCCGCCGCGATCCGCAATTCGTGGACGTGGCCCGGCGCCACCTCCGCTACCCGACATGGATGCGGCCATGATGAGCTTGCGTGAATATCGCAGCAAAGCTGCAAACCTTCCCGACTTCCTGCCCTGGGCCGCACTGGTCGGCGAAGGCGTGGTGCTGAACAAGGACGGCTCGTTCCAACGCACCGCTCGGTTCCGCGGCCCCGATCTCGACAGCGCCACGCCCGCCGAACTGGTCGCCACGACATCGCGATTGAACAACTCGCTGCGTCGGCTCGGCTCCGGCTGGGCGATCTTCGTCGAGGCGCAGCGCTCGCCCGCGCTGGACTATCCCGAAGCTGCGTTTCCAGATCCCGTGTCGGAGCTGGTCGAGTTCGAGCGCCGCGAGCAATTCCGTGAGGAAGGCACGCACTTCGAGAGCCGCTATTTCCTTACCCTGCTGTGGATGCCGCCGGCCGAGGTAGCCGCGCGCGCCGAAGGCTGGCTCTACGAGGGCCGCTCCACATCCGGCGTCGATCCTTGGGAGCTGCTCAAGGGTTTCACCGACCGCAGCGACCGGGTGCTCAACATGGTCGAAGGCTTCGTGCCCGAGGTCCGCTGGCTCGATGACGCCGAGACGCTGACCTACTTGCACAGCACGGTTTCGACCCGCCGCCAGCGCGTGCGCGTGCCGGAAACGCCGATGCACCTCGACGCGCTGCTCGCCGACGAGCCGCTGACCGGCGGGCTCGAACCTAAGCTCGGCGATCATCATCTCCGCACGCTCACCATCGTCGGCTTTCCCAACGTCACGTTCCCCGGCTTGCTGGACGAGCTGAATCGGCTCGCCTTCGAGTATCGCTGGTCCACCCGCGCGATCATGCTCGACAAGACCGACGCGACCAAGCTGCTGAGCCGCATCCGCCGCCAGTGGTTCGCCAAGCGCAAGAGCGTCATGGCGATCTTGAAAGAGGTGATGACCAACGAGGTGTCGGTCCTGATGGACAGCGACGCATCGAACAAGGCGGCCGACGCCGACACCGCCCTGCAAGAGCTGGGCGCCGACTATGCCGGCATGGCCTATGTCACCGCGACGGTGACGGTGTGGGACCGCGATCCCGCCATCGCCACCGAGAAGCTGCGGCTGGTCGAGAAGGTCATCCAGGGTCGCGACTTCACCGTCATCCCCGAGGGAATGAACGCGATCGAGGCATGGTTGGGGAGTCTCCCCGGCCACACCTACGCCAATGTCCGCCAACCCCCGATTTCCACCATCAATCTCGCCCACCTGATCCCCCTGTCAGCAGTATGGGCGGGGCCGGAACGGGACGATCATTTCGGTGCTCCCCCCTTGCTCTACGGCAAGACCGAAGGATCGACCCCGTTCCGGTTTTCCCTTCACGTCGGCGATGTCGGCCACACGCTGATCGTCGGCCCGACCGGCGCCGGCAAGTCGGTGCTGCTCGCCCTCATGGCAATGCAGTTCCGCCGCTACGAATGGGCCCAAGTCTTCGCCTTCGACTTCGGCGGCAGCATCCGCGCCACCGCGATCGGGATGGGCGGCGACTGGCAGGATCTTGGCGGGATGCTCGCCGACGAGGCCGGCGACGGCGTGCAGCTCCAGCCGCTCGCCCGCATCGACGATCCGACCGAGCGCGCCTGGGCGGCCGAATGGCTGGCGGCGATCCTCGCGTCCGAAGGCGTCGCGGTCGATCCGCAGGCCAAGGAGCATCTGTGGTCGGCGCTCGGTTCCCTTGCTAGCGCGCCCGTGCCGGAACGCACGCTGACCGGGCTCGCCGTGCTGTTGCAGAGCCAGCAGCTCAAGCAGGCGCTTGCCTCCTATTGCCTTGGCGGGCCGTGGGGCCGGCTGCTCGACGCCGAGGCCGAGCGTCTCGGCGAGGCGTCGGTCCAAGCGTTCGAGACGGAGGGCTTGGTCGGCGCCGGATCGGCCGCCGCCGCCGTCCTGTCGTACCTATTCCACCGGATCGAAGGCCGGCTGGATGGCTCGCCCACGCTCATCATTATCGACGAGGGCTGGCTTGTCCTCGATAGCCCCGACTTCGCCGCACAACTCCGCGAATGGCTGAAAACCCTGCGCAAGAAGAACGCCAGCGTGGTGTTCGCCACGCAGAGCCTCGCCGACATCGAAAGCTCGAACATCGCGCCGGCCATTATCGAGAGCTGCCCGACGCGCATTTTCCTGCCCAACGAGCGCGCGGCCGAACCGCAGATTGCCGCCATCTACGAGCGCTTCGGACTCAACGCCCGCCAGATCGAAATCCTCAGCCGGGCCACGCCCAAGCGCGACTATTACTGCCAGTCCCGGCGTGGCAACCGGCTGTTCGAGCTAGGCCTCGGCGAGGTCGCGCTGGCCTTCGCCGCCGCATCTTCCAAGACCGATCAGCTCCGCATCGCCGAGCTGGTCGAGACCCACGGCCGCGAGCGCTTTGCCGCCGAATGGCTGCGCCATCGCGGCCTCGCCTGGGCGGTCGATCTTCTTCCCGAACCCCCACCCGATCCGCTGGCCGGTCGCCGGGAAGATGCCGGCCAGCTCCCCCTTGCCTTGAAGGACATGACCCCATGAAACCCGATATCCTGCGCCGCGCCATGCTGGCGGGCGCCATCGCCACGTCGAGCATGATCGGCATCACCGCCGCCACGCCGGCGCACGCTCAGTTCGGCGGGATCGTCTATGACCCGACCAACTATGCGCAGAACGTGCTGACGGCCGCCCGGTCGCTCCAGCAGGTCAACAACCAGATTCAGCAAATCCAGCAGCAGGCGACCAGCCTCATCAACGAGGCGCGCAACCTGGCTTCGCTGCCGTTCAGCTCCCTCCAGCAATTGCAGCAGCAGGTGCAGCGCACCCAGCAGCTTCTCGGCGAGGCGCAGCGGATCGCCTACGACGTGCAGAACGTCCAGCAGGTGTTCAATGGCCGCTACAAGGGCGCGGCGCTGACCGGCACCCATGCGCAGATGGTCGCCAACGCCAATGCGCGCTGGGAGGATAGCGTCGGCGCGTTCGAGGACGCGCTGCGCGTTCAGGCCGGTGTCGTCGGCAACATCGACGGCGCGCGCACCACGATGGACGGCCTGGTCACGTCCAGCCAGTCGGCGACGGGTGCGCTCCAGGCGGCGCAGGCAGGCAACCAGCTTCTCGCGCTGCAATCGCAGCAGCTCGCCGACCTGACGGCGCTGCTCGCCGCGCAGGGCCGTGCGCAGGCGCTGGACTCGGCGCGCAACGCGACCGTCGAAGCCGAAAGCCGCGAACGGCTCCGCCGCTTCCTGACGCGCTCCACCGGCTATCAGCCGGGCAACGCCCGCATGTTCCACGACTGACGCCCGTGGACAGCAAGCTCCTCGCGCGCATCGGCGCCATTGTCTTCATCGCCATCACCATCACGATGACGGCGATCGAGATGAGTCGTGCGCCCGAACCACCGCGCGCGGCGCCAGCGGCCGTCTCCGATACCTCGGCGACGGACCCGCTGCTGATCGAGTTGCGCCGCTGCCAGTCGATCGGCGCGGCCGGGGCAAGCGACCCCGATTGCCTGCGCGCCTGGGGGGAGAACCGTCGCCGGTTCCTCGCGCCCGGCGCGCGCCCCGCCGCCCGCATCGCCGATGGCGCTACCCCGCAGGAGAATTGATATGGGCGGCACCGGCGTCGTCGATCGCTTTCTGGATGTCTTCACCCGCTACATCGACAGCGGGTTCGGCCTGCTCGGCGGCGAGGTGGCGTTCATCGCCACCACCCTGATCGTCATCGATGTGACCTTGGCCGCGCTGTTCTGGACCTGGGGTGAAGGCGACGACATCATCGCGCGCCTCGTCAAGAAGACCCTGTTCGTCGGCGTCTTCGCCTACATCATCGGCAACTGGAACAGCCTGGCGCGGATCGTCTTCGAGAGCTTCGCCGGGCTCGGCCTGAAAGCGTCCGGCACGGGCTTCACCGCCGCCGAGTTGCTCCAGCCGGGCCGGGTCGCGCAAGTCGGGTTGGAAGCCGGCGAGCCCATCCTCCAGTCGATTTCCGACCTTATGGGCTGGGTCGCGTTCTTCGAGAATTTCATCCAGATCGCCGTGCTGCTGATCGCCTGGCTGCTGGTCATTCTCGCCTTCTTCATTCTGGCGATCCAGCTCTTCGTGACCCTGATCGAGTTCAAGCTGGCGACGCTCTGCGGCTTCGTCCTCATCCCGTTCGGCCTGTTGGGCAAGACCGCCTTCATGGCCGAGCGCGTGCTGGGGCTGGTGATCTCGTCGGGCATCAAGGTGTTGGTGCTCGCCGTCATCGTCGGCATCGGCTCGACCTTGTTCGACGAGTTCCGCGCCGGGTTCGGCGGCGCGCAGCCGAGCATCGAGGACGCGCTAGCCGTCGCGCTCGCCTCTCTGTGCCTTCTCGGCCTTGGCATCTTCGGCCCGTCGATCGCCAATGGCATTGTCTCGGGCGGCCCAGCGCTTGGCGCAGGGGCCGCAGCGGGAACCGTGCTCGCAGCCGGCGGTGCTCTGGCCGGCGGCGCTGCCGCCGCCCGGCTTGGTGTCGGCGCGGCGGCGGGCGCGGTCGGCGGCGCCGCGCGAGGCGCCGCCTTCACTAC
>CAZJXG010000119.1:9613-9962 GCA_964549965.1 uncultured Sphingomonas sp.
GTCTGGCGCTGCCAACAGCGCCTATGCGCTCGGTTCGGCCGGCAAGTCCGGCGCGGCCGCAGTCGCTGGCGGCGCAGGCGGCGTCGGCCAAGCCGCGGTCGGCGCAGCCATGTCGCCGCTCCGCAAGGCGGCAGCCTCGCTCAAGGACAGCTACCGTTCCGGCGGGCGCGCTGCCGTCACCGCGACCGGCGGGACCATTTCAGGCGGCAGCTCCACGCCGTCACCGGACGCACCGGCCGGCGCGCCCGCCTGGGCGTCTGCGATGAAGAAGCGCCAGACCATGACCCACGGCGCGACCATCGCCGCCCACACGCTGCGCTCCGGCGACGGCGGCGGCAGCGGCGCGTCC
>CAZJXG010000120.1:0-9933 GCA_964549965.1 uncultured Sphingomonas sp.
GCAGGCGAACAGGCCGACATAGGGGCCGCCGAAATTGAGCCCGACGCCGATCGACTGGCCTTCGCCGACGACGATGTCGGCACCCATCTCGCCCGGGCTGCGGATCGCGCCCAGCGCCACCGGTTCGGTAACGACGGCGATCAGCAGCGCGCCCTTTTCATGGCAGCGCGCGGCGAGCTCGGACAGGTCGGCGACATGGCCGAGGATGTTCGGATTCTGGACGACGACGCAGCTCGTGTCGCCGTCGATGCCGGCCAGCAGCCGGTCCATGTCGCCGCCGGGGGCGCCGGGGGTGAGCGTGGGCAGGGCGGTGTCGAGCAGATCACCGGTGAAGCGCGCCATCGTCTTCGCCAGCGACACATAATGGGGGTGAAGGCCGGCGGAGAGGATCGCCTTGCCGCGCTTCGTGACCCTGCGGGCCATGGTGATCGCCTCCCAGCAGGCGGTCGAGCCGTCATACATCGAGGCGTTGGCGACGTCGCAGCCGAACAGCCGGGCGACCTGGGTCTGGAATTCGAACAGCGCCTGCAGCGTGCCCTGCGCGATTTCCGGCTGATAGGGGGTGTAGCTGGTCAGGAACTCGCCGCGCTGGATCAGATGATCGACGCTGGCGGGGACATGGTGGCGATAAGCGCCGCAGCCAAGGAAGAAGGGCGCCTCCCCCGCCGACAGGTTCCGCCGCGCGAGCTTCATCATGTGCCGCTCGACCGCCAGTTCGGAGGCATGGGCGGGCAGGCCGGCGATCGGGCCGGGCAGGCGGGCTTCGGCGGGAACATCCACGAAGAGATCGTCGATCGATGACGCACCGATGGTGGCGAGCATCGCCTGGCGATCGGTGTCGGTGAGGGGAAGGTAGCGCATCGTTCTCAACTCCCCCCTCCCGCAAGCGGGAGGGGCAGGGGGTGGGCCTGCCGTCCGGGCAGCGCGATGCTGCGAGGATGGCATCTGGGGTGAGATCTGAACGCGCCCACCCCGACACCCCTCCCGCAGGCGGGAGGGGAAGAAGGTTTAGAGCGAGTCGCAGAAGCTCTTGTAAGCCGCCGCGTCCATCAGGCCTTCGAGCTCGGCCGGATCGGCGAGCGCGAGCTTGAAGAACCAGCCGTCGCCCTCGGGCGCGCTGTTGACCAGGGCCGGATCCTCCTCCAGCGCGCCGTTCGCCTCGCTCACCGTGCCGGTGACGGGGGCGAACACGTCCGATGCGGCCTTGACCGATTCGACCACCGCCGCCTCGCCGCCCTTGGCGACGTTGGTGCCGGGGGCGGGCAGCTCGACAAAGACGATGTCGCCCAGCTGGGCCTGTGCATAGTCGGTGATGCCGACGGTGGCGGTGCCACCCTCGACGGCAATCCATTCATGGTCTTCGGTATAATAGGTCGTCATGGGTCAGCTCCCTTGGCGGACGTAACGATGGGGGACGAAAGGCATCGGGGCGATGGTGGCATCGAGGCGCTTGCCGCGCACCTCGATCTGCAGGGCGCGGTTGAGATCGGCATGGCCGGCGACGACATAGCCCATCGCGATCGGCACCTGCAGCGTCGGCGAAAAGCCGCCCGAGGTGACGGTGCCGACCTGGGTGTCGCCGTCGAAGATCAGCGCCCCCTCACGCGCGGGCAGGCGCCCGGCGAGGATCAGGCCGACCCGCTTCGATGGCGGGCCATCGGCGAAATGCCTGCCGATCCGGACCGCGCCCGGATAGCCGCCCTCGGCGCGGCGGCGCTTCGGCACCGCGAAGCCGAGCCCGGCCATCGCCGGATCGATGCCGGTATCGAGATCATGGCCGTAGAGCGGCAACCCGGCTTCGAGCCGCAGCGAATCCCGCGCGCCGAGACCGATCGGCTTCACCTCCGGCTGGGCGGCAAGGAGCGCGGCGACCTCCTCGGCCACCGTTGCGGGCAGCGAAATCTCGAAGCCGTCCTCGCCGGTATAACCCGATCGGCTGATCCAGACCGGCGCGCCGGCGAGCTCGAAGGCGCCCGCGGTCATGAACACCAGGCTCTCGACGCCGGGGCACACACGCGACAGGGCATCGACCGCCTTCGGCCCCTGCAGCGCGAGCAACGCCTGTTCGTCGAGATGGTTGAGGGTGATGTCCTCGGGCAGATATTCGTGAAGATGGGCGATATCGTCGGCCTTGGTCGCGCCGTTGACGACCAGGTAGAAATCACCTGCCCGGCGCGTGACCATCAGATCGTCGAGGATGCCGCCCTCATCGTCGAGCAGCAGCGAATAACGCATCCGATCGACGCCGAGTCCCTTGAAATCGCCCGGCATCAGCGCCTCGAGCGCGTCGTCGACACCATTTTCGTTGGAACCGCTGCTCACCAGCAGCTGGCCCATGTGCGACACATCGAACAGACCGGCCGATTCGCGGGTCCACAGATGCTCGGCGATGATGCCTTCATACTGGATCGGCATCGCATAGCCGGCGAACGGCACCATGCGCGCGCCCTGGGCATGATGCCAGCGATCGAGCGGCAGCGTCTGGATGGTTTCTTCGGTTTCGATGTCGTCGCTCATGTCGGTCTCCGTGACGGCCCAGCTGCGCCGGGCGTGATACGCCCGTCGTTCTGGCCCCCTCTGTCACGGAACCTGAGAGCTTTCGCCCGGCCTGAGGCGGCCCGGCTTACCCCTTCGGTGGGATGAGCAGCCCTGACGGCCGCGCATCCGCTTTCCAGAGTGTCGATCCGGTCATGCGGTCCTGTGACCTGAGAGATTCCGGGGCGGTTGCTCCTTCGGCGGTCCGGACGGGCCGGACACTCTCCCGCATGACCGCGCCGGTTGCCCGGCGCGACGGATCAAGCCTTGGCCCGCGCCATGGCGCAAGTCAACGGGCGATGTGGCAGTGCAGCGAAACGATCCACAGATTAACGATGCCGGACAGGCCGCCGGAAGCGGCGCCGAAATGGTGCTATCTTCCGGCCATTTCCGGCTTAACAGATGCTTTGGAACGGCTAGACTGGGGACAGGGGAGCAACCGCATCGCACGTTCATCGACCTATCGGCGCCTGATCGATCAGATCAACCGCATCGTCCGCGCGCGTGGCATGGTCAGCTATCTGATCGCGCTGCTCGCGGTGCTGTTCGCGACCGCGGTGCGCTTCGGGCTGGAGCCCTGGCTGGGTGGACGCGCCCATTATCTGGTGTTCGTGGTCGCGGTGTTCATCGCGGCGATGTTCGGCGGTTCGCTGCCCGCGCTGTTCGCCGCCGCGCTATCGGTGTTCGCGGTCAAGCTGCTCGGCGACACGCCGCCGGGCGAGCCCTCCGCCGCGGTCGAGTTCCTGACCTTCGCGGGCGCCTCGGCGGTGGTGATCTGGCTCGTCCACCTGATCATGCAGCTCAGGCGCCAGTCGGCGCTCGACGAAGGCCGGGCGCGGCGGCGCGAGGAGGATGCGATCCGCCTTGTCGAGGAACGCGGCCTGCTGCTCGACGGCCTCCACGGCCATGCGATCATCATGCTCGACGTGGAAGGGCGGGTGCGGATCTGGAGCAAGGGTGCCGAGCGGGTGCTGGGCTGGAGCGAGGGGGAGGCGAACGAGGAGCCCTGGGCCTTCGCCTATCCGGCCAGCGCGATATTGGAGGGCCGGCCCGCTGCCGATCTCGATCGCGCCCGCGCCGATGGCGGGTTCACGGGACCAGCGGCGCTGCTGGACAAGGCCGGCCGGCCGGTGCGTGCGGAGCTGTCCGTCGCCCCGCTTCACGACGTGCGCGGACGGTTCCGGGGCTATGGGATCATGCTGAAGGGCGCATAGCCAGCGCCGGTCCGTCCCCGGCGGGATCGACGCTCGTCCTGGCCGGCGTCACCGCGACGCGTTGTAGGCCAGCTGGCTTTCGGTGAGCTGGAAACCGATCAGCAATTCGAAATTGGCCCGGCTGACCGCATCGCGCACCACCGGTTCGTTCATCGGATCGAGCGCGGCATCGGCGTCGCCGGCCTTACGCTTGCGGTTGATGCGCTGGAGAATCTCGTCGGGCAGGGTCGCCGCCGCGCGTGAGACCGATGCGGTCGCGGAGGCATGGGCGCTGCCACGCAGCTGGCCTTCCGGGAAGACGATCGTCACCTGGCCGAGCTGCTTCGATTCGAGCTGGGTGCCGGCGCGCAGCACGGTCGCGAAATAGGGCAGGGTCACGCTGCGGGCCGGACCGGCGACGGCGCGACGCGCCTGCACGTCGAATCCGGCCACCACCTGGATGCGATCGCCGCCATTCTCGTTGCAGGTCGCGCGCAGATTGCTGATCGCGGCGCTGATGTCGATCGCCTCGACCCGCCGTTCGGCGGGCGGATCGAACAGGGTGATGTCGCCGGTATAGGTGGCGATCGCCGCCGCCGGGCAGGCCGAGCGCGCGATCTTGAAACCGCCCCGCTCGTCATATTCCGTATCCTGCGCACAGGCGGAGAGCGTCAGCGCGGTAAGAAGCAGCGCGGGTAGGATCGCGGAAGTCTTGGGGAACGGCACGGAATCGGCATCCTTCACATCATCGTGCCGTGAGCGCTTCACGCCCGGCAATCGCCTGATCATAGGAACCGGCTTTCGCACAGGCAAGCAATCGCTTAAGGCGCGGCTATGGCCGGACCATCGCTCCCCCCGCTCGACCTGCTGATCGCGGCACCGCGCGGCTTCTGCGCCGGGGTCGACCGGGCGATCCAGATCGTCGAACTGACGATCGAGAAATATGGCGCCCCGGTCTATGTGCGGCACGAGATCGTCCACAATAAATATGTCGTCGACGACCTGAAGGCGAAGGGCGCGATCTTCGTCGAGGAGCTGGACGAGGTGCCCGACGACGTGCCGGTGGTCTTCTCCGCCCATGGCGTGCCGAAGGCCGTGCCCGCGAAGGCGGCCGAGCGCGGGCTGAACTTCCTAGACGCCACCTGCCCGCTGGTCTCGAAGGTCCACCGCCAGGCCGAACGGCTGGTGAAGAACGGTCATCATATCCTGTTCATCGGCCATCGCGGCCATCCCGAGGTGATCGGCACCTTCGGCCAGGTGCCCGACGGGGTGATGACCCTGATCGAGACCTCGGAGGACGCCGCCACGGTGATGCCGCCCGCGGATATGCCGCTGGCCTTCCTCAGCCAGACGACATTGTCGGTCGACGACACCGTGGAGATCATCGGCGTGCTGCGTGGGCGGTTTCCCGGCATCGCCGCACCCCGCAGCGAGGATATCTGCTACGCCACGTCGAACCGCCAGGCCGCGGTCAAGGCGATCGCCGCCGCATGCGACGCGATGCTGGTGATCGGCGCGCCCAACAGCTCCAATTCGCTCCGCCTCGTCGAGGTCGCAGAGCGCAACGGGGTGAAGGCGCGGCTGATCCAGCGCGCCGCCGAGGTCGATTTCAGCTGGCTCGACGGGGTCGGCACGCTGGGCATCACCGCCGGTGCCTCCGCGCCCGAAATACTGGTGCGCGAGCTGGTCGCCACGCTCGCCACCCGTTTCACCGTCCGCGAGCGCGAGGTGGAGTCGGTGACGGAGGATATGTTGTTCAAACTTCCAAGGACGCTCGTCGCCTGATGGCTGTCTATACCCAGGTCTCCACCGAGGAGATGAACGCCTTCCTCCACCGTTATGACGTCGGTACCCTGCTGTCGGCAAAGGGCATCGCCGAGGGCGTCGAGAACAGCAACTACCTGATCGAGACGACCGGCGGCCGCTTCATCCTGACGCTCTACGAAAAGCGGGTGAACGTCGAGGAGCTGCCCTTCTTCTGCGCCCTGACCGATCATCTCGCCGCCCGCGGGCTGAACATCCCGCGCATGCTGCGCGATCGGCGCGGCGAGCAGCTGCAGACGCTGGCCGGACGGCCCGCCTGCCTGATCGAATTCCTCTCGGGCGTGTCGGTGACGCATCCGACGCCGGCACAGGCGCAGGCGGCGGGCGGCGCGCTGGGCGACATGCATCGCGCGCTCGCCGATTTCCGGCTGGGGCGCCCCAACAGCCTCGACCTGCCCGGCTGGCGGGCGCTGGCGGAGCGCTGCGGGGACGATCTCGACCGCATTCAGGCGGGCCTGGGCGCCCGCGTCGCGCGCGAGCTGGACTGGCTGGATGCGCACTGGCCGCGCCACCTGCCCACCGCCGTGATCCATGCCGATCTGTTCCCCGACAATGTGCTGATGCTCGGCGACGAGGTCAGCGGCGTGATCGATTTCTATTTCGCTTGCACCGATATCCGCGCCTGGGACGTGGCCGTGACCCACACGGCCTGGTGCTTCGAAAATGACGGTACCGGCTATCATGCCGATGTCGGCCGCGCGCTGATCGCCGGCTATCATCGGCAGCACGGGCTTTCGGTGGAGGAACGGCTCGCCTTCCCGATCCTCGCGCGGGGCGCCTGCCTGCGGTTCCTGCTGACCCGCGCGTTCGACTGGATCAACACCCCCGCCGACGCGATGGTCACGCGCAAGGACCCGATCGCCTTCCTGCGCCGGCTCGACTTCTACGCCGAGGCCGACCCCGAAACGCTGGTGCCGGCTTGACCGAACTACCGCTGGTCGAAATCGCGACCGACGGGGCGTGCAAGGGCAATCCCGGCCCCGGCGGCTGGGGCGTGCTGTTGCGCTTCGGCGGCAAGGAGAAGACGCTGTCGGGCGCCGAGAATCCCAGCACCAACAATCGCATGGAGCTGATGGCCGCGATCAGCGGACTGGAAGCGCTGAAAAAGCCGTGCCGGGTCAGGCTGTCGACCGACAGCCGCTATGTGATGGACGGCCTGACCAAGTGGATCCACGGCTGGCGCAAAAATGGCTGGAAGACCGCCGACAGAAAGCCGGTCAAGAATGCCGATCTGTGGCAGCGGCTGCTCGCGGCGGCCGAACCGCACCGGATCGAGTGGATCTGGGTGAAGGGCCACGCCGGCCACCCCGACAATGAACGCGCCGACAAGCTGGCGAGCGACGCCGCTTTATCTGGCTGAGATTACCGCGTCGAACGCGTGAAATCAGTCTCCACGACATTGTCGATCGCCAGCCCGATCGGGCCGGATACCGAGCCGAACTCGGCATGCAGCAGCACCGACAATGTCTTGGCCTGGTCGAACAGCTCGTCGAGCAGCGCGGGCGGGCATTCGTGGCGGGTACATTGCCGGCCGATCGCGGCAAGCAGGCGTGACAGGCTGAAGGTGCCGAAGCTGTCGAGCAGCGAGCGCAGCGCCTCCGCCTCGGCCGCGGCCAGCTCCCAGGCCTGACCGCGCACCGCCGCCGCGATCCGCTGCGGCCGGTCGCTCACGTCGAACAGCAGCATCTTCGTCAGCACCGCCGCATCTTCATAGCCGGCATTCTCGACCAGCAGATTGAGCCGCTCGCGGTCGAAGCTGTCGCCACCGGCCTCGGTCTGGCCGGGGCTCTTGCGGCGCATCTTGGCGATCATTTCCAGCAGCTGGCCCGATACGATCGGCTTGGGCAGGAAGCTGTCGATGCCGGCGTCGAAATAGACCCGCCGCCGCTCGGCCGCCGAATCGGCGCTGATCGCGAGGATCGGCGTATTCGAGGCCGGCGGATCGAGCGCCCGAATCGAGCGGGTCGCGGCGAGGCCGTCCAGCTCCGGCATCTGCATGTCCATCAGGATCAGGTCGAAGGGCTGGGCGGCGACGGCGGCGAGCGCCTTGCGCCCGTCCTCGACCGCGAGCACCTGATGCCCCTCGCGCGTCAGCAGACCGGCCACGAGCCGGCGGTTGATCGGATTGTCCTCGGCCAGCAATATCCGCATCGGACCGGTCGGCACCTCCTGCGCGGCGGCTTGGACGGCGTCGGCATCGGCGCGCTTGAACGGCAGTTCGACCGAAAAGGTGGTGCCCTTGCCGGGATCGCTCGACACCGCGATCGAACCACCCATCGCCTCGGCAAGCTGCTGGCTGATCGCCAGGCCGAGGCCGGTGCGGCCCTGCATGCGCAACCGGGCGGTGTCGACCTGCTCGGTGCGCGAGAAGATCCGGCCCAGCGCCTCCTGGCCCATGCCCTGCCCGCTGTCGCGGACGATGATCATCCAGTAATCCGCCTTGTCGTCGGACCGGGTGGGTGACAGGCCGATCGAGACACTGCCGGCCTCGGTGAACTTGATCGCATTGCCGATCAGGTTCGACAGCAGCTGCTGGAGCCGGGCCGGATCGCCCTTCAGGATCGTCGGATCGCCGTCCAGCCCATGGCCGTCGAGGCCCAGCCCCTTGGCCGCGGCGGTGCCGTTGAACAGGTCGATCGTGGTGCGCACCACCGATTTGAGGTCGAAATTGATGCTCTCGATAACAACGCGGCCGGCCTCGACCCGCGTATAATCGAGCATGTCGTCGACGACGCTCATCACCGTCGATGCCCCCTGGCCGAGATTGGCGAGCAGCGTCTGGCGCTGGCCGTCGCCGGGATCGCGGCGCAGCTGTTCGATCGCCGACAGCACGGCATGCATCGGCGTGCGGATCTCGTGGCTCATCACCTCGAGCATCTCGGCCTTGGTGCGTTCGGCGGCGCGAGCCTGGTCGCGCGCGGCGATCAGCGCACGCTCCGCCTCTATTTCCTCTGTAATATCGCGGATGATACCGACCAGCTCGCTGGGTCCTTCGCGCTGCGCGACCGATTCAACATGAATCAGGCGCCCGTCGGGGCGAATCCACCGCACGCGGGTCGGCGGCAGAAGTCCGGTCCGCTCGGCCTCGTTCAGCGCGAAGTCGATCTTGTCGAGATCGTCGGGATGATAATGGGCGCGAAACAGCGCGGGCGTCGGCTCGGTGCCGACCGGAATGCCCAGCATGCGGTACAGCTCAGGCGACCAGAAAGTGTAGCGACGGGCGCGATCGGAGCGCCAGTAGCCGAACCCCGCGAGCGACTCCGCGAGGGTCAACAGGCGATCGGCCCCGGTCTGGCTCTCAATCGAAATCAAACTGCTCCCCACGGCTAAATGCCGCTGCCCGAAGCCTTTTAGTTAGGAATCATCGTTAAGGGAAAGGCGTTGATGTAAACTTTCGTTACATGGTGAACGCCCGCACGCCGATATTGTGCCGTCGTTTCGGGATGTTCGTTCGATCACCCTATCCCCTTTCCGCGATCGACATGGGCACTGGAACGGCGATCTGGGCAGAGCGGCCTATGCATCCGGCCGCGTCGCGACATAGGTCGCGCAGGCGATCAGCCCGGCGGCGACGATCATTTCGACCCACCAGGCCGGATCGACGGTGAACAGCAGCACCGCATAGCCCCCCGCCATGCTGACGATCGCGATGATCTTCGCGTTGCGCGGGATGGCGCCTCGCTCGCGCCAGCGGCGGATCGACGGGCCGAACCATTTATGGTCGAGCAGCCAGGCCTCGAAGCGCGGGCTCGAATGGCTGAAGCAGCCGGCGGCGAGGATCAGGAAGATCGTCGTCGGCATCACCGGCAGCAAGGCGCCGATGAAGCCCAGTGCCACCATCAGCCAGCCCAGCGCGAACCAGCCCCAACGCTTGATGGGGCTGTGCATCAGATCAAAGCGCGCCGTGGCAATGCTTGTACTTGCGGCCCGATCCGCACGGACAGGGCGAATTGCGGCCCAAGGTCGCCGCGACGTCGGGCGTGATTTCGAACCCGTCATCGGCGAAGCCCAGCGCCGCCTGGGGCGGACGGGCGGTGATCAGCCCCAGCGCGCCGGCATCGCGGTCGCCCGAATTGTCCTCGCCGGTCAGCGGATCGATATGGCTGGTGATGAAATCGGGCATCGGCGGCAGTTCGGCGAAGTCCGAAGCCCGTTCGAAATGGGCATGGGCCATGACACGCGTCACTTCCTCGCGAAGCGCGATCAGCATCCGCTCGAACAGCGCGAAGGCCTCCGACTTATATTCGTTGATCGGGGTCTTCTGCGCATAGGCGCGCAGGTGGATGACCTGGCGCAGCGCGTCGAGCGTCGCCAGATGCTCCTTCCAGTGATGGTCGAGCGACTGGAGCAGCACGCTCTTCTCGATCCCGTGCCAGCTCTG
>CAZJXG010000121.1:0-9917 GCA_964549965.1 uncultured Sphingomonas sp.
ACGCCCTCGTCCTCGTCACCGAATGGAACGAGTTCCGCGCCCTCGACCTCGACCGCGTCAAGCACCTCCTCAACGCCCCCGTCATCGTCGACCTGCGCAACATCTACCCGCCCGACAAAATGCGCGCTCAAGGCTTCGACTATACCTCCATCGGACGGCCCTGAGCCCGAGATGACGGCGCGGCTGCGCCTCTGGGCGATGGCGTCGGCGGCGGTTTTCACCGCGCTGCCCGCGCAGGCCCAGCTGACGAGCGACGTGATCAGCATCGCCGATCAGCCGCGCCCCGAATGGGCGCCGCGCGGTATCGGCCTGGGCTCCTGGATCGCACTGCCATCGATCGAGCTCGGCGCGCTGGCCACGACCAATGTCCGCGCCAGCGACCGGGGGGCGCGCGCCGACATCGCCGCGACCGCGACCGCCGACCTGCTGCTGAAAAGCGACTGGGGCCGCCACGCGCTGTCGGGCGAGGCGCATGTGCGGCGCAGCCGATACGCCTCGTTCGACCAGGAAGGCCGCACCGAATATGGCGCGAAGGGCATCGCCCGCTACGACATATCGGCGACCGACACGCTGGGCTGGGTCGGCTCCTACAACCGGCTGGCCGAGCCGCGCGAGGAGATCAACGCGCCCGGCGATGCGCGCCGCCCGGCACTGTACGACCAGCTGCGCGGCACGCTGACCTATGCCCGCGACAACAACCTGGTGCAGATCGAGGCGCGTGCACTGGTCGATCGGCGCCATTATCGCGATTACACGTCCCTCGCGGGACGGCAGGTCAGCCAGGCGGAGCGCGATTTCACCCGCTATCAGGGCTCGCTGAAGCTCGGCTATGCGCTGTCGGGCTCGCTCTCGGCGATCGTCGCGGGCAGCGTCAACAAGCGGCTGTTCGACCAGCGATCGGGCGGGGGTGTCAACCGCAGCTCGCGCGGCGGGACGATCGAAGGCGGCTTCCTCTGGCGGCCCAATGAGCATGTCTCGATCGAGGCGCGGGCGGGATATCTGGTCCAGCACTTCAAGGACACGCGGCTCAACGATGCCAGGGGCCTGAGCCTGAACGCCAGGGCGATCTGGAACGTCATCCCGCGCACCAGCTTCCGACTGGAGGCGGCGCGCCGGGTGAGCGAATCGAGCGCGCCGACGGTCGAGGGCCAGCTCGTCACCACGGTGAAAGCCGGTATCGACCGCGAGATATTGCCCAATGTCATGCTGACCGCCGAGGGGAGCTACGACCGGATCAGCTATATCGGCATCCCGCGCCGAGCGACCGAATATCGCGCCGAGCTGCGCGGCCGCTATCTGCTCAGCCGGCTGACCTCGATGACCGCCTCGCTCCAGCATGTGAAGCGCAGCGCCACCATCGCCAGCGACCGCTTCTCGGCCCAGCGCGCGCTGGTCGGCATCAAATTCTCGTTATGAGGAGGCATCACGCATGATCATCATATTAGCCGTCCTGTCGGCGGTGCTGCTGCTGCTCTTCCTGCATCCCTATGTCAGCTACCCGCTCAGCCTGCTGCTGTTTCCCGAAAAGCCGGTGCGCCGGGGCAGCGGCCCGCGCCCGCGCAGCGCGTCCCTGTTCTTCGCCGCCTATAATGAGGAACGCGCGCTGCCCGCCAAGATCGCCAACCTGGAGGCGATCAAGGCGCTCCATCCCGAGATGGACATCGTTGCCTATTCGGACATGAGCAGCGACCGGACGCTGGACATGCTGGCCGCCCGGCCCGAGCTGCTGCGGGTCGTCCCCTCGACCGAACGCACCGGCAAGGCGACGGGCATGCGGCGCATGGTCGCGAGCAGCCATGCCGACATCTGCATCTTCACCGACGCCAATGTGCTGCTCGATCCGCACGCCATCGACCGGCTGCTCGACTATTTCAGCGATCCCCAGGTCGGCGGCGTCGCCGGGACGCTGCGCTACATCAACGACAAGGACAGCCTGACCACCGAGGTCAGCGGGCTTTACTGGCGGCTGGAGGAGTGGATCAAGCGGCAGGAGTCGCGTTCCGGATCGATCATGGGCGCGGACGGATCGATCTTCGCGACCCGCCGGAGTCTCTATCCGGTGGTGCCGCCGCATCTGCTCGACGACATGACGGTGTCGATGAGCACGACATTCGCGGGCTATCGGCTGATCCATGCCGGCGACGTCCTGGCCTATGAAAAGAACGCCACGGCCTCCGCCGACGAGTTCCGCCGCAAGCGCCGGATCGCCTGCCGCGCCTTCAACACCCACCGCCATCTGTGGCCGCAGATATGGCGCAGCTATGGTGCCGCGGACATCTACAAATATGTCTCGCACAAGCTGCTGCGCTGGCTGGGCCTGCCGATCCTGGCGCTGAGCGGCCTGTGCGCGACCGGTGCCCTGCTGATCGCGGGAGAGGCGGGATGGGCGATGGCGCTATGGGCGACCGCGATCATCATGCTGTTCCTGGCGCGCGCGCATATCCGGCCATTCGGGCAGATCGGCGAGATATTCTGGTCGATCAGTGCGATTTTCGTCGGCCTCACCGACAGCTGGCGCGGCCAGACCTACCAGACCTGGGCGCCGGCGAAGTCCCGCGACTGAGATGGCCTATAGCGACTTGTAGCCCAGCCAGATCAGGCCCCAGAGTGCTGCGGCGGAGCCGGTGATCACCGCCGCGCGCACCGCCACCGGCCATTTCCTGCCCTCATCGGCGGATCGCGTCGGCTTTCGCTTCGCGCGCGGCGCGGGCTCGGGCAGATCGAAGGCGTTGCTGGCGCTCACCGCGTCCATGTCAGGCTCCTTGGCATCTCCTGCCTCTGAAACGCCCCGCATCAGCTCTGTTTCCCTCGATCGATCCATCTGGACATCGGGTAGGCCGATCACCGTACAAGGCCCCAACGCGCTCCCCGGCGCATTCCTTGACTGGGAAAAGCTCAGTCCGTCCGCGCCTGAATAGGCCGCGTGGGCGCACCGGGCAATCGCAGAATTCGCGCGTGCGCGACTTGCCCGGCCCGGATTGCTACGACAAAAACTGTCACCTGCCACGCATCGAGGAGGATAGCGCCATGTCTTTCGGGAAAGCCGTCGACCTGCTCCGCCTCGCGATGATGAGCAGCGGCCGACGCGGAGTCTGCCTGGCCGACGTGGAACAGGAATTTGGCGGCGTCCGTCGCACCGCGCAGCGGATGATTGCCGCGCTGCAGGAGGCTTTCCCCGCGACCCAGCATCATATCGGCGAGGATGGACGGCATTACTGGACGCTTCCGGCCCGCGCCATCGCCCCGCTGCTGTCGCCCTCGGCCGACGAGCTGGTGGCGATGGCCGCGGCGATCACCGAGCTGGAGCGTGCGGGCATGAGTTCGGAGGCCGGGCTGCTGCGCGGCCTGTCGCAGAAGGTCCGCGCGCTCGTGCCGCCCGAAAAGGGCACGCGGCTGGCGGTCGACGAGGAGGCGCTGCTGGAGGCGATGGGCTATGCCGCCCGGCCCGGACCGCGCCCCACCGCGAACAGCCGGATCGATGAAGCGATCTCGCACGCGCTGAAGGGACCTTTCCACCTGACGATCGACTATCGCAGCCGTGCCGAAGCGACGCCGAGCCTGCGCACCATCGCGCCCTATGGCCTGTTGCTGGGCGCGCGCCGCTATCTGGTCGGCATCGATCTGGGGCGGACGGACGGGCGGCTGCGCCATTATCGGGTCGAAGATATCAGCCATGCCGAACCGCTGGACAGCAGCTTCGACTATCCCGCCGACTTCAGCCTGGCCGATTATGCGCAGCGCGCCTTCGGCTCCTTCCACGACGATCGCGAATATGGCGAGGTGGTGTGGAAGTTCGCGCCGCAGGCCGCCGACCGGGCGCAGCGCTTCCTGTTCCATCCGTCGCAGACCAGCGAAATCCTGGACGACGGGTCGCTCGTCGTCCGCTTCCACGCCTCCGGATATCTGGAGATGGCCTGGCATCTCTATAGCTGGGGATCGTCGGTCGAGGTGCTGGCGCCCCCCGAGCTGGCGGCGATCGTCCACCCGCATCGGCGCGACGATTTTCCCGCCCTGCCCTGACCCAGTCATGGGGTGACTATTTTTGTCACCTCGCCCCATCATATTGATTCTCGTCGGATAGGAAAAGGACGACGAGCAATGAACCAGGGTTTCGAACATCAGGGTATCGGCCGCTACATCATCGATATCGACGGTTGCCTGCGCGCCACCAACATCATGCTGGTGAAGGCCGAGGACATCATCGCGCTGCACGGCCGGCTGGCCCATGACGCGCTGCTGGTCCGCGAGATCAACGGCGAGACCTTCCCGATCGGCCGCCGCGACCGGATCGAACTGAGCGAGGACCGGGTAACGTTCTTCCGCAGCTGCGCGGGAACCCGCCTGTTCCGCGCCTGTGCGGCCAGGGGTCGCTTTGATGGGATGCCCAGCGCGATGGCGGCCTGATGGCCGGGACCAGCGCTGCGGTGCTGAGGGCTGAAGAGCTGGCTGGGGCGGGAGGATTCGAACCTCCGAATGGCGGCACCAAAAGCCGCTGCCTTACCACTTGGCGACGCCCCAGCATCGCATGGCGAAGCGGCCTTATAGGCATCGCGGCGGCAATGGGAAGCCCAGACCTTAGCGCGAAGATCGGTTTTCCTCTCCGCATCTACGCTCTAAGGATGGGGGATGACGGTCCTGGTCACCGGCGCTGCCGGCTTCATCGGCATGCATGTATCGCTGCGCCTGCTGGCGCGCGGCGAGCGGGTGATCGGCATCGACAATCTCAACGACTATTATTCGGTCCAGCTCAAGCAGGATCGGGTCGCGGCGGTCGCGGCGGCGGGCGGCGAGCGCTATCAATTCATCCGCTGCGACTTCGCCGATCATGAAGCGCTGGCGGCAGCGCTGGCCCAGATGGACTTCGACCGGATCGTTCATCTCGGCGCGCAGGCGGGGGTGCGCTATTCGATCGACAACCCCCGCGCCTATGCGCAGAGCAATCTGGTCGGCCATCTCAACATGCTGGAGCTGGCGCGCCAGCGCGGCGCCACACATCTCGTCTATGCGTCCTCATCATCGGTCTATGGCGGCAATGACGAGCTCCCCTTCCGGGTCGAGGACAGGGTCGATCATCCGCTCTCGCTCTATGCCGCGACCAAGAAGGCCGACGAGTTGATGAGCGAAACCTACGCGCACCTCTATCGGCTGCCGATGACGGGGCTGCGCTTCTTCACCGTCTATGGCCCCTGGGGCCGGCCCGACATGGCCCTGTGGCTGTTCACCGATGCGATCCTGGCGGGACGCCCGATATCGGTGTTCAATGGCGGCGAGATGCGGCGCGACTTCACCTATATCGACGATATCGTGTCCGGCGTGGTGGCGGCGCTCGATCACGCGCCGGCCGATGACGGCGCCGGGAAGCCAGGCGGCAGCCGCGCCTGCCATGCGCTCTACAATATCGGCAATCACCGTTCGGAGGAACTGACCCGGCTGATCGACCTGATCGAGCAGGCCTGTGGCCGCGCCGCCATCCGCGACATGAAGCCGATGCAGCCCGGCGACGTGCGCGAGACCTTCGCCGACATCAGCGCGATCGAGCGCGACCTGGGCTATCATCCGACGACGACCATCGACGTGGGCGTGCCGCGCTTCGTCGACTGGTTCCGGCATTATCATGGGGTTTGACCGAATGCGCCGTTCGCTGCTTTCCGGGTTGATGCTGCTGTCGCTGTCCGCCTGCGGGAAGGAGGCCGCCAAGGCCCCCGAGGCCGACAGCAGCGGACCGCAGATCGCGACGAGCATCGAGGATTATGCGCTGCCGGTCGACAAGTCCGACCAGATCACCGCGATCGACGCGGCGACCGGCGATGCGGGCGGCATGCCGCGCGACGGCGGCGCGGTAGTGCGCCTGGCGAAACCGGAAGCGCGCGAACCCGTTGAGGCCGATGGCAGCAATGCCGCCGCCCCGGTGGCGGCACCGCCGCCGCTGGTGGTGCCGCCGCCGGTCACACCCGCGGCCGCGCCGCCGGCGGCCGGACCCGCGCCGGGCGCATGACAGGGAAAGGGCCGGAACGATGGACGATGAGGATCTGAAGGCCCGCGCGATCGCGCTCTACGATCGCTTCACCCATGGCGGACAGGACCGGCGGGCGTTCATGGCCGACATGACGAAGCTGGCCGGCAGCGCCGCCGCCGCGCAGATGCTGGTGGCGACGATCGCCGCCGACCCGGCGGCGGCAGCGCTGATCGCCGAGGATGACAAGCGGGTCGACGCGAAGATGGTCCATTGGTCCGGCGCCGGCGGCCACAAGCTGTTCGGCTATATGGCGATCCCCAGGAAGCACGGAAAGAAGCCGGCAGCCGTGCTGGTGGTGCACGAAAATCGCGGGCTGCAGCCCTATACGAAGGATGTCGCCCGGCGGCTCGCGGTGGCAGGCTTCGTCGGCGTTGCGCTCGATTTCCTGGCCCCTGTCGGCGGCACCCCGCCAAAGGACGAGGATGAGGCGCGCCGGATGATCGGCGCGCTCGACCTCGCCGCCGCCACCGCCGACGGGGTCGCGACCGTCGACTGGCTGGCGGCAAACAAACTTCTCAACGGCAAGGTCGGCACCGTCGGCTTCTGCTGGGGCGGGGCGATGGCCAATCGGCTCGCGGTCGCCGCCGGGCCGAAGCTGCAGGCCGCCGTGGCCTTCTATGGCCCACCGCCGCCCCCCGTCGAGGCGGCGAAGGTGGAGGCCGCGCTGATGCTGCACTATGCCGGGACCGACGACCGGGTGAATGCCGGTGCCGCCCCCTGGGTGGCGGCGCTTCGGGCAGCCCATGCCGATGTCCGCCGCTTCGACTATCCCGGCACCCAGCACGCCTTCCACAATGATACATCGGCCGCGCGCTATGATGCGGCGGCGGCCGATCTAGCCTGGGACAGGACGATCGCCTTCTTCCGGGAGAAGCTGGCATGAGCATCGCCATGGCGGGAACGGCTCCGGCTCGATCGAGCGGATAACCGGCCGGTACCGCCTATCGCCGACCGGTCAGCGCCTGAACCGCCAGGCCAGCAGGAAGATACGCGGTCCATCGACCAGATAGCGCCGCCACATCCGGCGGGGATTGCTGAGCAGCCGGTACAGCCATTCGAGCGCAAGCCGCTGCATCCAGCGGGGCGCGCGGTTCTCGCGGCCCGCCAGATAGTCGATCGACGCGCCGATGCAGAGCCCGGTGCCCCGGCCATGCTCGACATCCCGGATCTCCGCGGCAATCAGTTCCTGTTGCGGCGATCCGACGGCGATCAGGGTGAATCGCGCGTCGGCATCTGCCGAGAACCGGGCCGCGGCGATCCTGGCCGCGGCATTGTCGCGCAGCGCCATCGGCGGGATATGCTGGAGGATGACGATATCGGGGCGCAGATCGCGCAGCATGGCCGCATCGCCGGGCTCTCCGCCGATCAGGCAGACCCGGTCGCCGGCCGCGAGCACATCGCGGATCAGCCGCACGACGATGTCGCTGCCGGGCACTACCGGCAGGCGGATGCCCTGGAACGAGGCGAGCAGCGACAATATCCGGCTGTCGCACAGGCGCCATGCCGCCAGCCGATAGGCGCGGCGCTCCGGGGCCTCACGCGGGAGCTTGGACAGGCGCACCACATGGTCGACATTGGGGGTGACGAGATAGGCGAACGCCATGTCGGCACGGCGGCTGCGCAGGAGAGACACCACCGCCGTCTCATCCAGCTGTTCGAAGCTCAGACCCAGATAATCCATCAAGCCCCCTGCCCTTCGAGCATAGCGCGCGAAGGGCAAAGAAAAAGGCCCGGTGTTTCCACCGGGCCTCCGATCTCGTCCAGCCTGTGCGGGATCAGCGGCGGTCGCCGAGGAACTGCAGCAGGAAGGTGAACATGTTGACGAAGTCGAGATAGAGGGTGAGCGCACCCATCACCACCGACTTGCCGGCGAAATCGGTGCCGGCCACGTGATAGTACATGCTCTTGATCTTCTGCGTGTCATAGGCGGTGAGGCCCGCGAAAAGCAGCACGCCGATGGCGCTGATCGCCAGGTTGAGCGCCGGCGACTTGAAGAAGATGTTGAGCAGCGAAGCCACCAGCAGGCCAACCACGCCCATGATCAGGAAGGTGCCGAAGCCCGACAGATCCTTCTTCGTGGTGTAGCCCCACAGGCTGAGCGAGGCGAATGCCGTCGCGGTCGCGAAGAAGGTGATCGCGATCGACGAGCCGGTATAGGCCAGGAACAGCGACGACATCGACAGGCCCATCACCGCTGCGAAGGCCCAGAACAGGCCCTGCGCCGCCGTGGTCGACAGCTTGTTGATGCCGAAGCTCAGCACCATGATGAAGCCCAGCGGCGCGAGAACGATCAGCCAGCGCAGCGGCGTTGCGAACAGCTGGGCCGCCATGCCCGATTCGGCGAAGAGAAGAGCGACGATGCCGGTAAGCAGCACGCCCGACGCCATGTAATTGTAGATCGAGAGCATGTATGACCGCAGGCCCGCGTCGAAGGCTGCGTCGGCCACACCCGGCCTTGTCGCGGCGGGCGCGGCACTCACTCGGGGGTCAGACCAGTTTGCCATGGTAGAAACACTCTCCAATAAAAGCGGGGACTTGCCCGCCCAACCCGCAATATCGGCGCATTCGGACGGCTTTTCAAGCGGGTCACGCGTTAAACCGGATCGAAGCCGCTTGCGTTACCGTCACATGGCGCGACATCAGGCGCCAGAACCGCTGTTCACACGGTGATCCCCGACCATGCACCGCCTTTTCGTTGCCCTCCGCCCGCCGCCGCCCATGCGCGAAACGCTGCTCGGCCTGACCGCCGACATCGCGGGAGCACGGTGGCAGGATGAAGAATTGCTGCACCTTACGCTGCGGTTCATCGGAGAGGTCGACCGCCATGTCGCGGAAGATGTCGCGGCGGCGCTGGGCTCTGTATCGCATCCGCCCTTCGATCTGCGCCTGGAAGGGATCGGATATTTCGACCGGCGCGGCCGGATCGACAATATCTGGGCGGGCGTCGCCCCGCAGCAACCCGTCCGCTCGCTCCATGCCGCCGTTACCATGGCGCTGTCGCGCGCCGGCATCCCGCCGGAACAGCGCGCCTTCGTGCCCCACATCACCCTTGCCCGCTTCACCCGCGGCCCGGGATCGTCCGATGGCCTGCCGATGGCGCAGCTCTGGCCGGCGCCAGTCGAGGCACGGTTCGACCACTTCCTGCTCTACGAAAGCGTGCTGGGCGCGAGCGGCCCGGTCTATTCGGCGATCGCGCGCTACAGGCTGCGGTGACTGCTCAGTTCGGCGATCAGGCCATCGACACCGGCCATGATATCCGCCCATGCCGTCTCGAAACCGGCATCTTCGCCGAAATAGGGATCGGCCACAGCCTCCCCCCGCCGGCCGGGAGCATGATCGAGCAGCAAGGACAGGACCGCGCCCGCCGAGGCCGGCGCCAACCGGCGCAGGTTTCGTAGATTGTCGGCGTCGAGGGCAATCAGGCGGTCGAACCGATGGAAGTCCTCGATCCGCACCTGGCGCCCGCGCAGCCCGCTGATATCGAGGCCATGCCGCGCAGCGGTGGCGATGGCGCGCGGATCGGGCGGGCGGCCGACATGCCAGTCACCGGTCCCGGCCGAATCCACGTCCACCGCCATGCCGGTCCGCGCCGCCGCCGCCCGCATCGCGCCCTCGGCCAGTGGCGACCGGCAGATATTGCCAAGGCAGACGAACAATAGGCGGGGCGGCGCGGCGCCGTTCATTTGGCCTTGAGGACGCCGCAGGCAAGCCGGCCACCGGCATTGCCGGTGGGATCGGTCTTATAGTCGTCGGCGGCGGCGTGGATCACGACGGCGGCGCCATCGGCGTCGAACAATGGCGCATCGCCACCGCTCAGCATCGCACCCTTGATCACCGCCTTGAGCTCGCCGGAACCGTTGGCGGCGACGGTCATGTTGGGCATGTCGCCCATATGCGCGCC
>CAZJXG010000122.1:0-9909 GCA_964549965.1 uncultured Sphingomonas sp.
GCGCGGCAGGTCCATGCCAGGGATGCGGCCGATAACGGAGTGGAGGCCACCGCGCCACCGCTGCCGCGCGACCTTCCGGCCCGCGCGCCGCGCGCCGTCTATGCCGATGATGACGAGCGTGACGCGCGCGGCGCCTATCCGGGCGAACCTCGCGATCCCGCCGCCGGCATCGACGATCGCGCACCGCGCTCGGGCGAACGCTATGCGATCGTCGATCGCGACCTGCGCCCCGATACCGGGCGGGACGACGCGCCCCGGCCCGCCTGGAGCAACCGCACGACCGATCCCGCCTGCGATGCCGACCGCGCGGCCCGGCTGCGCGACAATGTCCGCCGCAAGGCCGATTTCGAACGGATCGACGGCCGCGCCGCCGAGGATATCGAGGAGGAGATCGGCCATGCCGCCAATCTCCAGCGCAGCTATTGCGCGACGGGCATGAACGACTGGCGCGGGCAGCGGCTGGACCGCCTCTACGCCCAGATCGAGGACCGCATCCGCTATGAGGAGGACCGCCGCTGGCAGCGGTAGGACGCAAGCGGGGCGCCCGGCAATTCTCCGGTTGTCGAGCGCCCCCGCTTTCGGCTATCAGGCCGCCTCTGCGAGCGGGCGTAGCATAGTGGTAATGCTCTAGCCTTCCAAGCTAGCTAGGAGGGTTCGATTCCCTTCGCCCGCTCCAACATCGCTCTTCGGCGTCCGCGCTTACTGCCGCGCGCCCTTCTCCGGTTCCCAGCCCGGCTCATATTGAATCTCCGCCTTCGTGCGGGCGACGGCGATCTGGGCCTGGCTTTCGCGGAGCAGGTCGCCGCCGCGCAGCGCGCGGGCGGCGGCGATGCGGGCGGTGTCGGGCGGCAGGGTAATCGGTTCGCGCGCGGTGATCACGCCGACGGCCAGCCGCTCGCCCTGTGGCAGCAGGATCGGTTCGCCCGGCGGGGCGCGGTCGATCTGGCGGGCGACATCGGGCTCCGTCTGGCCGGTGTCGATCGCCACCTCGCCGCGCACCGGCACGATCCCGATCGATCGCAGTGCGGCATCCGCCGTATCGAGCGAATGCGCGTTGGCGAGCACCGCCAGCCGGCGCCGGTCCTTCGGCGGGACGAAGCTCAGCTGATCGAAGGTCAGCCGCTGTCGGCGCGCGAATTGCAGGGGATTGGCGTCGATATAGTTGCGGATATCCTCCTCGGCGGGCAGCGGCACCGACTGCGCGACCTTGTGCCCCAGCAGGCCGGTGAGCAGCTCCTCCTCGTTGCGCTTCAGCAGGGCGCGGAACTGGGGCGTGTCGTCGAGGCCCTGGCGGCGCGCTTCCTGCACCTCCAGCTCCCGGTCGATGACGCCTTCGAGGATCGCGCGGCTGAGCTTGCGGCGGTCGACGCTGTCGGGGATGCGCATGTCCAGCAACTCGGCCTCGAGTTGCTGGACTGTAACATCCTCGCCATTGACGATCGCCAGCACCTGCCCCTTCGGCGTCTTGCCGCAGCCGCTGAGCAGCATGAGCGCGGCCAGCCCCGCGGCCGCTGCCCGCCGCACCGATATCCTGCCTACCGCCCCTGTCGCCACGCAGCTTCCCCTCAAGCCAATTTCGACGTCCGCCCGGCTCACCCTCTCGGCCCGCGACGGCGCATGGCCATTCCTTATCGGATCGCGCGGGCGCAGAGAAGCGGCGCGGCGGGGCCTTGCGACAATCGTTTACAGTTGGCGGTGCCGCGGCCGATTGACGAATGTCGGCGGATTTTACATGTCGCCTGTGTAACGGAATATGTCTGCGCGCCATGTGGTGGAAAAGCGCCGATAAGCGATGGTGGCGCGGAACTTGCGTGGGTTCGCAGGATGCCCGGTTGCGGCGACAGGGGATGACGATAATGCAGTCGGGTTTCACCATCGCGCGGAAGCGCTTCACCGGGGCGATGCTGGGCCTGTCGGCGATGCTCGGTCTCGCCGGTCCGGCCGGCGCGACGCTCGATCCCGCGCACCAGTTCGTCACGAATGGCGGGTTCGAGCAGACCACCAATGGCCTGGGTCAGCTCCGCCGCAACACCAATGTCGTCGGCTGGACCTCACAGAAGGTGGACGCCAGCACCTATAGCTACAGCTTCGTGCTCAATGCGTCGACCGTATCGACGACGGGTTCGCCCGGCGAATATGGCCAGGAGATGCTGTGGGGACCCGGCAATGGCGCGAACAACGGCCTGCAGAACAGCCTGGGCGGCACGGGCGGCAATTTCGTCGGCGCCGACGGCGCCTATCATCTCGGCAAGCTCACCCAGACGATCACCGGCCTGATCGTCGGCCAGAGCTATCAGCTGACCTTCGATTTCGCCGGCGCGCAGGAATATAATTACGGCAACGGTCCTTCGACCGACAGCTGGTATTTCGGCTTCGAGAATCAGGGGATCAACCAGCAGAGCGCGGTGCTGAACAACAGCTATAAGGGCTTTACCGGCTGGCATACGCAGACGTTCAACTTCGTCGCGACGCAGACCAGCGACACGCTGTATTTCCTGGCCCAGGGCTCACCTGCGGGGCAGCCGCCCTTCTCGCTGCTCGACAATGTCTCGCTCGTCGGCGCCTATGGCACGGTCAGCGCGGCACCCGAGGCGGGGACCTGGGCGATGATGCTGTTCGGTTTCGGCGGCATCGGCATGGCCCTGCGCACGCGCCGTCGCAGCCTGCCCGCCGTCGCCTGATATCACGTCGCCGGGCGGGCTAACCCGCCGGCTTCTCGAAGATATGAATCGCGCCGCTGGTGCCGAGGGAGACCGGTTCGCCCATCGGGTGCAGGCCGGCGCGTTCGGCGAACGGCCCCGGATCACCGTGGAACAGGGTGTAGCGTTCGCGGCTGCGGCTGCGTTCGTCGCCCGTGGCGGTGCCGAGCACATAGTCCAGGGTCAGGTCGAAACGCCCGCTTTTCGCCATGTAGGTCTGTTCGACGAAGATCAGCGCCAGGCTGTCGCCGTCCGTGGTCGGCGTCTGGAACAGCAGGCTGCCCGCCGGCGGCGGCGTGGCGATCATCTTGTCGACCAGCGGCAGGTGTGCGGCCAGTCGCCCGCCGGGCTTCAGATGGCGGGCGATCCCGGCGAAGACCTGCTTCCATGCCGTCGCGGGCTGGACATGGGCCAGGGTGAAGAAGGTCGCGATCACCGCGTCGAAGCTCTGCCCCAGCGCCAGCGAGCGCATGTCGCCGCGCACGAAGCGCAGCCGTGCCGCGACATCGTCGGGCAGCGCGGCGCGGCGGGCCTCAGCCTGGGCGAGCATCGAAGGCGCTATGTCGAGACCGGTCACGGCAAAGCCGCGCTCGGCGAGCGGAATCGCGATCCGGCCGGTTCCGGCGCCCAGTTCGAGGAGCGATCCGCCCGCCGGGATCAACGCGGCGTAGAGATCGATGTCGCCGTCGAGCGAGCGATCCTGCTCGGTGATCAGGTCATAATGGATCGCCGAGGCGCCGTCGGAGGCGTAATAGGGTCGTATGCCGCTAGTCATCGCCCCTTGGTGGCGATGATCGCCGCGCTGTCAACCGGGGCTGCGGCACCGGGTTGAAAAGCGAGGGAACGGCTTTCGGCGTTCGGGCAGAATGCCGGGCGCCGCATTCGCTACCAGTCGACCCGGTCGCCTTCGGCAATGCCATTGGCGGCCGCGCCGCCGCCGACAATCTCCAGCACGGCGGCGACCGGCTCGCCCGATTCCACGGCGGTCAGATCCTCGGGCAGCGTGTTCGCGGCAATCCGGGCGATCGTGCCGTCGGCGCGGATGAAGATCATGTCGAGCGGGATATAGGTGTTCTTCATCCAGAAGCTGGCGATGCGCGGCGGCGTCATCGGGAAGATCATCCCGCCATGATCGGGCAGGCTGGTGCGGTACATCAGGCCGCGCGCCTGCTCCTGCGCGGTGCGGGCGACCTCCACCTTGTAGGCGACCGTGCCTTTCGCGGTACGGATCGTCAGCGGCACCAGCGCAGGCGCCTCGGCCTGGCTGTCGGCCGAGCGGGCCGGGGCGGGCGCGCAGCCGGAGACGGCAAGCGCCGCGCAGAAGGCGGCGCCGAACAGGCGTGACGACGAAATCATGGTCAGTCGCTGATCAGCTCGACCGCGAGCGGGCCCTTGCGGCCGTCAGCGATCCGCGCCTGCATCCGCATCTCTGGGATGAGATCGGACAGGCCGGCCCGGCGGACCGTCTCCATATGGATGAAGATGTCCTGCGTATCGCCCTCGCGGACCAGAAAGCCATAGCCCTTCAGCCGGTTGAACCATTTGACGATGACGGGCTCGGGCTCTCCGGCATCGTCGACCAGCTGGATCGGATCGACCCGGTCGGCGTTGCGCTTGGCGATCAGGTCGGGATCGGGGCCGGTCGCGGTCGACAGGTCGATCGCAAGGATGCGGCGGGCCTGCAGGCCGCGGTCACGCGCCACAACCTCGCATGCGATGCGCGCGCCTTCGGGCAGGGTGCGGCGGCCATGATCACGCAATACGGAGAAGTGGACAAGGACGTCACCCTTGTCGCCATCGGTGGCAATGAAGCCGAAACCACGGGTGGCATCGAACCATTTGACTGCCCCCACAACGGTCTCGGCAGGTTCGCCTGTAGACATCGATACGCGTTCCTGCCCGCTGTCCAAGCTGACGTCGCGCAACGTTACAGACGCAACAGACTTTTCATTCATCGTCGAGACACCCGCTGCAAGCCATAGGCTTCTAGCACATGGCACCGCTGAAACGAAGCTATTCCGATTCCGCGGGCCAGTGCTCCCCGCGTTACACGTTAGGGTTCATTTTCGTTTTCGTCGATCCCGGCGTCGAGCAATTTCAGGACAAGGTCGATCGGATGGCCGGCGCGGGCCATCGCCGCGATCCAGCGGCGCTTCTGCGCGGGATCGGCGACGGTGCCGCCTGGCAGGTCCGCATAGGGGCCGATGCGGCGGCGGCGGGCGAAGCGCAGCGCCGCCGCCTCGGCCTCGTCGTCGATCCGTTCGCGCAGATCGCCGGCGGTATCGGCATCGATCCCGGCGGCGCGCAGCGCGGTTCCGATCCGCCGCGCGCCATAGCCGCGCCGCAGCAGCGCGTCGGTCCGCGCGACGGCGAAGGCGCGGTCGTCGACATAGCCGTGTTCGGCAAAGCGCGAGACCAGCGCCTCGACGGGCGGCGGGTCCTCGCCCGCCCAGCCGCGTTCGCGCAGCTTGCGGCGCAGATAGGCGGCCAGTTTGGCCCGTGTCGTCGCGTAGCGCGCGGCATAGTCGAGGGCCGCCCGATCGAGGCTGGCGGCGTCATAGGCTATGGCCGGTCGGGATGTGTCGCGGGGCATACGCCATGATTGTGCCACAGTCGGGCCGGATTTTGAACGCGCCCCTCCGCCAAGGCTGGCCGGATGAGCAAGGCTGCCGGGCGGTCCTCGCCGCCCGGAGGGAGGCGGATCGATGCCGAGCCGGACAAATGCCGCTGAAGATATGCAAGGGAATGACAGGATAATGGCATTGGTGCCGACGCCGACAGTGGACGCGCTGCCGCGCCGTTTCGCCGATTTCGAGACTCTCGGAGCGGCGCTGGACTATGCCGCCACCGGCGTGTGCGGCCTGAATTTCCACGATGCCCGCGGCGCGCTGACCCAGCCCTATCCCTATGCCCGGCTGCGTGCCGATTCGCTGGCCAATGCCGGCCGCCTGATCGCCGCCGGCATCCGTCCCGGGGATCGCATTGCCCTGATCGCCGAAACCGGAGCCCATTTCGCGGCGCTGTTCTTCGGCGCGGTCTATGCGGGCGCTTGGCCGGTGCCGCTGCCGCTGCCCACCTCGTTCGGCGGCAAGGACAGCTATATCGACCAGCTCGTGGTGCAGCTCTCCAGCTCGGATCCGAAGCTGCTGTTCTTCCCGGAGGAGATCGCCGAGATGGCCGTTGCCGCCGCCGCCCAGCTGGGTATCGAGGGGCAGAGCTACGAGGCGTTCGAAGCGCGCGAGGCGATCGACGCGATCCTGCCGCAGGCGTCGGCGGACGACATCGCCTATCTGCAATATTCGAGCGGCTCGACCCGCTTCCCGCACGGCGTCGCCGTCACCCATGGCGCGCTGCTCAACAATCTCGCCGCGCACTCGCATGGCATGAAGCTGGAAGCCGATGATCGCTGCATCAGCTGGCTGCCCTGGTATCATGACATGGGTCTGGTCGGCTGCCTGTTGTCGCCGGTCGCGAACCAGGTGTCGGTCGACTATCTCAAGACCGAGGATTTCGCGCGCCGCCCGCTCGCCTGGCTGGATATGATCAGCCGCAACGAGGGCAGCTCGATCAGCTATTCGCCGACCTTCGGCTACGACATCTGCGCACGCCGCATGTCGAGCCAGACGAAGGCGTCGGACCGGTTCGATCTGTCGCGCTGGCGCCTCGCCGGCAACGGCGCCGACATGATCCGCCCCGATGTGATGCAGGCCTTTGTCGATGCCTTCTCCGAGGCCGGGTTCAAGGCCTCGGCCTTCCTGCCCAGCTACGGCCTGGCCGAGGCGACCCTGGCGGTGTCGATCATGCCGCCGGGCGAGGGGATCGTCGTGGAGCTGGTCGAGGAGACCCAGCTGTCGGGTGGCGACCACAACAAGGATCGGCCGCGCCGCTTCCGCGCCGTGGTGAACTGCGGCAAGCCGGTGCGCGACATGGCCGTCGAGATCCGCGATGAGGACGGATCGGTGCTGCCCGAGAAGATGATCGGCAAGCTGTGGGCCAAGGGCCCATCGATCATGACCGGCTATTTTCGCGACGAGGAGGCGACCGCCGCCTGCATGGTCGACGGCTGGCTCGACAGCGGCGACATGGCCTATATCTCGAACGGCTATATCTACATCGTCGGCCGGGCGAAGGACATGATCATCATCAACGGCAAGAACCACTGGCCCCAGGATATCGAGTGGGCCGTGGAGCAGCTGCCGGGCTTCAAGGCAGGCGACATCGCCGCCTTCGCGATCACCACGCCGGGCGGGGAGGAGACCCCCGCCGTGCTCGTCCAGTGCCGAACGTCGGACCCGGCCGAACGCGCCCGCCTTCGCGACCAGATCCGCGAAAAGGTCCGCTCGATCACCGGCATGCATTGTGTCGTCGAACTGGTGCCGCCGCGCACCCTGCCCAAGACCAGCTCGGGCAAGCTCAGCCGTGCCAAGGCGCGCAACCTCTATCTTTCCGGCGAAATCCAGGGCTACGACATCGCGGCGTGAGATAGCGACTACCGTCCTTCTCCCCACGCGCTTTTTCTGGCTAGGATGCGTCATGATCAAGCGGCTGAACATTATCGTCCTGTTGTCGGCCGCGCTGGCAACCGCCGCCCACGCCCTCCCGCTCGATCCGCTCGGCGATCCCGAGCAGTTCCGTCGCGACATCGAGGAGATCAACCGCAAGCCGGTCCCCGATGGCGAGCCGCTGGCCCGCGCGGTCAGCATCGCGGTGGCCGCCGACATCGAGCGGCGTGGCCGCTGCAAGCCGACCGGCATCAGCATCGGCAAGCTCGAACCGATCACGCTAGACGGCATGATCACCGGGCTGATCGTGAAGGGGCAGATCGAGAATGGCTGGCTGACGTCGGTCCGGCTTGATGGCTGCCCGCCGGCCGATCCGACCCGCATCATGCTGCTGCGCGCGGCCGATGGCCAGGCGCTGCAGGGCATCTTCGCCGGACAGGGCGAGAGTCTTGCCTGGCCGACCCTGTCGCGTGAGGTGCTGCGGGCGACGGTCAGCGCGGTGTCTGCGCGGCTGAGCCGTGCCGACCCCGTCTGCAAGCCCGCGGACCTGACCCCGACCGCCGTCAAGGTCACGGGCACCAGCGCCGATTTCGGGCCCAGCCAATATGGTATCCGGCTGAAGGGATCGTGGAACGAGCTGTGGACCTTTCAGCCCTGCGGCCACCGGCTGAGCGTGTCGATCGCTTTCCGCACCAATGGCGCGGGCGGTGCCTATTGGGATATCGATTCGGACGGCATGCTGTTCGTGAAATAGCATGCCGGGCGGTGGCGGCCCCGGCGGAGCAGGCGGGTTGCACCAACCCCTTGCACTCGCATGCCCCCCCCGCTATGTGCCCCCGTCTCGGGCCCGGAGGAGTGTAGCTCAGTTGGTAGAGCATCGGTCTCCAAAACCGAGGGCCGTGGGTTCGAGTCCCTCCACTCCTGCCATCTTCTGGTAGGGTAAGGCCGAAGGGGTCGAGAAGCGTTAAGAGGTCAGGTCCGCCGGCCGAAAGGCCGAGCCAGCGGACTATGGCCTCTTGTCGCTGTTTGAGTGATTTTTTCCCGGATGCGAATCCGGCAGGATAGGCTGAGGACGTGGCGAAGACTTCACCGGGCGAGTTCATCCGGCAGGTAAAGGCCGAAACCGCGAAGGTCGTCTGGCCTTCGCGCAAGGAGACCGTGACGACCACCATCATGGTGGGAATCATGACCCTGCTGCTCGGCATCTTCTTCTTCGGCCTCGACCAGTTCTTCGCGATGGTCGTGAAGTTCCTGCTGTCGCTGCTCGGCTAATACGGAGACGTTGGCGTTCATGGCGCGCTGGTACATCATTCACGCCTATTCGGGCTTCGAAAACAAGGTCAAGGAGCAGATCCTGGCCGATGCCGCGCGCATGGGCCTGGAACAGCTCGTCGAATCGGTCGAGGTTCCCACCGAGAAGATCACCGAGGTCCGCCGCGGCAAGAAGATCACGTCGGACCGGAAATTCTTTCCCGGCTATGTGCTGGCAAAGCTCAGCATGAACGACGATGTCTATCACCTTGTGAAGAACACGCCGAAGGTGACGGGCTTCCTGGGTTCAATGGGCAAGCCGCAGCCGATCAGCGAGGCCGAGGCCGCACGTATCCTGAACACCAAGGAGGAGGCCGCAGCTGCCGCCCCCAAGGCCAAGCTCAAGGTCGATTACGAGATCGGCGATCAGGTCAAGGTGCTCGACGGCCCGTTCGCGAGCTTCAACGGCGTCGTCGAGGAACTCGATTTCGACCGCAGCCGCGTCAAGGTCTCGGTGTCGATCTTCGGCCGCGCCACCCCGGTCGAGCTCGAGTTCGAACAGGTCGAGCGGGTCAAGTGACGGCCTGACAAAAGGCCGTCATCCTGAACTTGTTTCAGGATCCACCGGGCCACGGGAGAGCTCTCTCGGATGATGGGTGGATGCTGAACCAAGTTCAGTATGACGATTTTGGAGGTTCCGGTTCGAACCGGATCGTGCCTTTCAGGCACAAAGCTGCGGGAGGCGCGCCTTCGGGATCGCCGTTGGGACCGCTAAACTTGAACGGGAAGGCTTCGGCCCGCCCACTACAGAGTGAGTGAAACATGGCAAAGAAGATCACGGGCTATATCAAGCTCCAGGTGCCCGCTGGAAAGGCGAATCCGTCGCCGCCGATCGGCCCCGCGCTCGGTCAGCGCGGCGTCAACATCATGGACTTCTGCAAGGCGTTCAACGCGCAGACCGGTGATCAGGAGGTCGGCACGCCGCTCCCCACCGTCATCACCGTCTATGCCGACCGTTCGTTCAGCTTCGTCACCAAGACGCCGCCGGCGAGCTACCTTCTCAAGAAGGCGGCCGGCCTGAAGTCGGGCTCGAAGGAGCCGGGCAAGGCGAGCGCGGGCAAGATCAAGCGGTCGCAGCTGACCCAGATCGCCGAAGCGAAGATGAAGGATCTCAACGCCAACGATATCGACGCGGCGACCCGCATCATCGAAGGCAGCGCCCGCGCGATGGGCCTCGAAGTGGTGGAGGGCTGATATCATGGCCAAGCTCAGCAAGAAGCAGAAGAACCAGGCTTCGTCGGTCGACGCCAACAAGCTCTATGACGTCGATGCGGCGATCGCCATCGCCAAGACCAACGCCACCTCGAAGTTCGACGAGACGATCGAGATCGCGCTCAACCTGGGCGTCGATCCGCGCCACGCCGACCAGATGGTCCGTGGCGTCGTGACGCTGCCCA
>CAZJXG010000123.1:0-9838 GCA_964549965.1 uncultured Sphingomonas sp.
CGATCTTCTTAACGCGCTCAGCGGTCTCGCTCATGTTCTAAACCTTCCTTAGGGTTTCTGTCGCCTGCCCTAACGAGGGCCGACTTTGCTTGCAAGCTTGCTTTGATGACGGGACGCTTATACTGGGCTGTGGCGATCGCCGCCAAGCCGAACGGCAGCGGCCCGAATCTCAAACTAAAAACACCACCATTCCTTAAATCATGGCCATACCGCCATTCACGTGCAGCGTCTGGCCGGTGACATAGGATGCCTCCGGGCTGGCCAGATAGACGACCGCGGCGGCAATGTCGCTGCCCTCGCCCAGCTTTCCGGCCGGAATCTTGACCAGCAGCGCATCCTTCTGCGCATCAGGCAGGCCATCGGTCATCGCCGAGGCGATGAAGCCCGGCGCGACGCAGTTCACGGTGATGTTGCGGCTGGCCAGTTCCTGCGCCAGCGCCTTCGACATGCCGACGAGGCCGGCCTTGGACGCCGCATAATTGGCCTGCCCCGGGTTGCCGGTGGTGCCGACGATCGACGTGATCGTGATGACCCGGCCGAACCGCGCCTTCATCATCGGCTTGGTCGCGGCGCGGATCAGGCGGAAGGCGGCCTCCAGGTTGACCGAGATCACCTGGTCCCACTCCTCGTCCTTCATCCGCATGATCAGGTTGTCCCGGGTGACGCCGGCATTGTTGACCAATATGTCGATCTTGCCGCCCAGCGCTTCCACCGCGCGCGGGATCAGCCCATCGACCGCCGCCGCGTCGCCCAGATTGCAGGGCAGGATCACCGTATCGCCGCCGATCTCGGCGGCGACCGCCTTCAGCGCATCCTCGCGCGTACCCGACAACGCCACTTTCGCGCCCTGCGCGACGAGCGCCTTCGCGATCGCCGAGCCGATGCCGCCCGACGCGCCCGTCACCAGTGCGGTCATGCCTGAAAGATCGAACATCCTACTTCCCACCTTTCTTCGTCATTCCAGCGAAAGCTGGAATCTCTCTCTGCCTTCTTCTGACAAGGAGACATGATATCCGGGCTCTCGCCGGGACGACGATTAAACCTACAAGCTCGCTGCGATAGCCTCGATATCGGCCATCGTCACCACGCTGGTTGCATTGGCCTTGTCGGTGATGTCCTTGACCATCGGCCCGACCACCTTGCCGCCGAACTCGATGAACTGTTCGACGCCGGCATCGGCCATCGCCGCCACGCTCTCGCGCCAGCGCACCGTGCCCGTCACCTGCTCGACCAGCAGCTTCACGATTTCGGCCGGATCGGCCACCGGCCCGGCCAGCACATTGGCATAGACCGGTACCAGCGGGCTCTGCACCGCCGTCTTGCCCAGCGCCTCGGCCATCGCGTCGGCGGCGGGCTGCATCAGCGCGCAGTGGAACGGTGCCGACACCGGAAGCAGCATCGCCCGGCGCGCGCCCTTCGCCTTGGCGATCTCGATCGCGCGCTCGACCGCGGCCTTGTGGCCCGAGACGACGACCTGCCGGTTGCTGTTATCATTGGCGGCCTGGCAGACCTCGCCCTGCGCCGCTTCTTCGGCGACCGCCTTCGCGCCCTCGAAGTCGAGGCCCAGGAAAACCGCCATCGCGCCGACGCCGACCGGCACCGCCGCCTGCATCGAGCGGCCGCGCAGCTTCAGCAGCTTCGCGGTCGTCGCCAGGTCGATCGCCTCGGCGGCGCACAGCGCGGTATATTCGCCCAGGCTGTGGCCCGCGACGAAGGCCGCCTTGTCGGCAAGGCTGATCCCCCCCTCCTTCTGCAGGACGCGCAGCGTGGCGATGGCATTGGCCATGATCGCCGGCTGGGCATTTTCGGTCAGGGTCAATTCGTCGGCCGGGCCCTCGACCATCAGCCTGAACAGCTTCTGGTTCAGCGCGTCGTCCACTTCCTGGAACACCTCGCGCGCCACGCTGCTGGCATCGGCCAATGCCTGGCCCATGCCCACGGCCTGGCTGCCCTGTCCGGGAAAGATGAATGCGCGCATGGACGGCTCCTCCCAAGCCTCGATCGTTGCCGGCATGGTCCGGACAAGTGGATCGAGTACCCCATTGTCAAAGAAGAAGCCCGACCTGCAATGTCGCGATCAGGCTCCGTCTGGCGTGCGGCCCTAGGAAAATGGCGCCGCCGAGGCAAGCCCTACCGCTATCGGCCCCTACCGCTATCGGCTCAGTCGCCCGAACGGCAGCAGCTGCCGGGCCAGCCTCTGCACCGCCTTCGTATCGCCGGTGCGCAGCGCCGCCAGGATCGCGATCGAGCTGGACTGCATCTGCCGGTCGAGCGCTTCCGGCATCGGCGCGGTGCTGGCGGCTTCGGCGAGCGCGCGGCCGCGCGGATCGGCGGGATCTATCGCCAGACGAAGCAAGCCCGCCAGCCCGGCATAGAGCGCGCGGCGACCCGCCAGCGCGACCGACCGGTCCATCATCGCAAGCCCGGTCGCCTTCTTGGCGCCGATCGCCATCCCCGCGACCATGCCGCCGAGTTCCAGCACCGAATCCAGATGCCAGGTGCCGATCGCCGCCGCCGCCTCGGGATCGCGCGGATCGGCCGCGATCAATGCTTCGAACTGCTTGCGGGCGGCGAGCGCGTCGCCCCGGCTATGGTTGAGCTTGCCGCGATAGCCGATCGCCATCGCCCGGAGCAGCCCGGCATCACGATTGGCCGGATCGCGGGCGACCTGAGCGGCGGCCCCGCGCTCGGCCTCGCCGATCTGGTTGAGCGCGACCTGTTTGTCGCGGGTGCGGAACGCCGCCTCGGACAGGATCTGCCGCGGCGACAGGGCAAGCGCGGGCCCCGCGACAGCCAGCGTGGCGATGATCGTCAGGCGAAGGACCGTGCCGGCCAGGCTCATCGACAGCTATGCTCCAGGAGGTTTTCCCTTCAACCCGGCTGGTGTACGACAGTTCCCTTGCCTTGGCGCGGCAAATCGGCCATAGGCCCGCCTCAGCCGGGGTGGAGACAGGTTCTCCGCCCTTGCTTGCATTTGGAAGACAGCCGGAGGGGCGTCGTGATGGGCACGGCGTCAGCGATCGGCAAGAGAAGGAAGACGCTGACATGGCTCTCTACGAGCATGTGTTTCTCGCGCGTCAGGATCTGGCGCAAGCCCAGGTCGACGCGCTGGCGGAAACCGCCACCAAGATCGTCGAGGACAATCAGGGCAAGGTCGTGAAGACCGAGACCTGGGGCCTGCGCAGCTTGGCCTATCGCATCGCGAAGAACCGCAAGGCGCATTATGTGATGCTCCACATCGATGCCCCCGCCGGCGTCGTTGCCGAGCTGGAGCGCCAGACCGCGATCAACGAAGACGTGATCCGCTACATGACGATCCGCGTCGACGAGCACGAACAGGGCCCGTCCGCGATGATGCGCCGCAGCGATCGCGATCGTGACGGCCGTGGTGGTCGCGGCGATCGGGGAGATCGCGGCGACCGTGGGGATCGTGGTGACCGCGGCGATCGTCCGCGTCGCGAAGACCGCGAATTCGCGTAAGGAGATAGAAACACATGGCACGCGCATTTTTCCGCCGCCGCAAGAGCTGCCCCTTCTCCGCGAAGGACGCTCCCCGGATCGATTACAAGGACGTCCGTCTGCTGCAGGGCTTCGTGTCCGAGCGTGGCAAGATCGTCCCGAGCCGCATCACTGCGGTGTCCGCCAAGAAGCAGCGTGAACTCGCCCAGGCGATCAAGCGCGCCCGTCACATCGGGCTGCTTCCCTACATCGTCAAGTAAGGAAGGGAGGACCACCACATGGACGTGATCCTGCTCGAACGCGTTGAGAAGCTGGGCCAGATCGGTGATGTCGTCACCGTCAAGGCAGGCTTTGCCCGCAACTATCTGCTGCCGCGCAAGAAGGCGCTGCGCGCCAACGAGGCCAATAAGAAGGTCTTCGAGGCGAACCGCGCCCAGATCGAAACCGACAACGCCAACCGCCGCGCCAATGCCGAGACGGAAGCCAAGGTGCTCGACGACAAGTCGGTCACGCTGATCCGTCAGGCGTCGAACACCGGCCAGCTTTACGGTTCGGTTTCGGCCCGTGACATCGTCGAGGCGCTCGCCGAGGACGGCATCAAGGTCAACAAGTCGGAGGTTGTCCTCAGCCGCCCGATCAAGGCGATCGGCCTGCACGAGGTGAAGATCTCGCTGCATGCCGAGGTCAACCGCACCGTGCGCGTCAACGTCGCCCGCTCGCCCGAAGAGGCCGAGCTGCAGGCGCAGGGCGTGGACGTCATGGCGTCGATGTTCGAACGCGACGAGGCCGGCTTCACCGAAGCCTATGATCCCAACGCCGAACCCGGCGAGATCAATGCCGAGTTGCTCGATCAGCCCGCCGAGGACGAAGCCGAGGCCTGATCGCTTCGATATTCGCACTGAAACAAAAAGGCCGTCCGGAGCGATCCGGGCGGCCTTTTCGTTGCTGTCTTCAACCCTCCCCCCGTGAAAAACGAGAGAGAGAGAGAAGGGTTCAGGCGGCTTCGCTCTCGTACATCTTCGCTTCCTGTCCGATCAGGATATCGGCGAGAAACCAATAGGCCTCGCCCCAGGCATCGAGCGTCTTCTGGTCGACCGCATCGCCCAGCACATCCTTGATCGCAGGCAGCAGCGCCGCCGCCACCGCCGGATAATGCTCGGGCTTCACGCCCGTCTCGACATGGCGCGCCGCCATGCGCTCGACGGCCTGGGTCAGCGCGCCCAGATTATCGACATTCTTCGCATAAGCGAGGATCGCCGCCGCGAGCCGCTTCGGCTGCTCGCCCGATTCCTGCGCCGCCATATCGAACAGCGCCTTGATCGCAGGATCGACGAACAGCCGCTCATACATGCGCTGGGTGATGGCCAGGCCATGCTGCTGCAGCGCCGGGGCGGTCGACTTCACGATGGCGATGGTCTCGGGCGAAAGCGTCCTGGTCATGCAGTGCTCCTCTAAAGGTGAATATGAAATGCATCTATAATGATTCGCCAGAAGATGCAATTTGAATCCATCTTTAAATCGGGCTAGGTTGCGGCATGCGGCTCTCGCTTCAAACCGACTATGCGCTGAGGGTATTGATCCACCTCGCGGCCCGCCCCGATCGGCTCGCCTCGATCGCGGAGATCGCACGCAGCTATGCCATTTCGGAGAACCATCTGATGAAGGTGGTCAACATGCTCGGCCGCCTGGGTTTCGTGCGCACCGTGCGCGGGCGCGGCGGCGGGATCGGGCTGGCGATGCCGGCGGAAGCGATCATCGTCGGCGCGGTCGTCCGCCACACCGAAAACGGGCTAGACTTGGCCGATTGCGGCGGCTGCGTGATCGCTCCCGCCTGCGGGCTGACCGGCGTACTGGGCGAGGCGCTGGGCGCGTTCCTTGCGGTGCTCGACCGTTACAGCCTCGCCGATATCACCGGTAATCGTGATCGGCTGGCGGCGCTGCTGGGGCTCGAAACCATACCCAACTGGCCGCCCCCTCCTTCCGTCATTCCCGCGAAGGCGGGAATCCACCGGGAAACGATCTCCGAACCGAAAGATGGCGAGGCCAAGCGGCAAAGTGGATTCCCGCCTTCGCGGGAATGACAATGTGGGGAGGTAGCGGGAACAAGTTCAATCGATCGCCCGATGCCCCATCGGCCCATGCCCCTGGCCCAACCCCGGCGCAGCCAGCAACGCCGCCCGCACGAACTCCCTCGCCCGCCCGATCGCATCGGGCAGCGCCATCCCCTGCCCCAGCCCGGTTGCAATGCCGCTCGCCAAAGTGCAGCCGGTGCCATGATCGCTGATCGTATCGATCCGATCAGCGCTCCAGCTGATTTCCTGCCAACCTTCCCTCACCTCATAAAGAAAGTCGAACAGCATATCGTCGGTAGGCACATTGCTGTCCCGCGTGATGATACGCCCGCCGGGTAGTCTAACTCCTGTGGCGAGGATGCCTCCCGACCCCAGTTTCTCAATCAGGTGAGCCGCAGCGTTCTGGATCTCGATCTCGTTAGAGACAGGCATCCCACTCAGCGCGCCAAGTTCATCCAGATTGGGCGTCGACACCGCAGCCCGCCGCATCAGCCGCCCGAAGGCCGCGATCGTCGCCTCGTCGGCGAGCCGGCTGCCGCTCGTCGCGATCATCACCGGATCGAACACCAGCGGCACATGCGCCAGATCGGGGCGGTCGAGACGGTCGGCCACCGCCTCCACGATCTCGGCCGATCCGATCATCCCGATCTTGATCGCGTCGACCCCGATATCGCTCGCCACCGCGTCGATCTGCGCGATCACCATGTCGGCGGGCACGGCATGCACTGCCGTCACCCCCAGCGTGTTCTGCGCGGTCAGCGCGGTGATCGCGGTCATCGCATGGCCGCCGAGCAGGGTGACGGTCTTGATATCGGCCTGGATGCCGGCCCCGCCGCCCGAATCCGATCCGGCGATGATGAGGATGCGGGCGATGCTCACAAAGCGGCGATCACGCGGCCTTGCGCACCGCGTCGCAAATCTGGTCGACCATCGCCTCCACCAGCTTGCTATCCTCGCCCTCGGCCATGACCCGGATCAGCGGCTCGGTGCCCGATTTGCGGATGACCAGCCGGCCGGTGCCGTTCAGCTTCGTCTCCGCATCGGCGATCGCGGCGATCACCTTGTCGTCCTTCAGCGGCTCGCCGCCCGCAAAGCGGACATTCTTGAGCAGCTGCGGCAGCGGATCGAACTGATGGAGCAGCTCGCTCGCCGGCTTGCCGCTCTCGACCAGCTGGGCCAGCACCTGCAGCGCCGCGACCAGACCGTCCCCGGTCGTCGCATGGTCGGTCATGACAATGTGGCCCGATTGCTCGCCGCCGATGTTGAACCCCTCGGCGCGCATCGCCTCGACGACATAGCGGTCGCCGACCTGGGTGCGGTGGAGCGACAGCCCCTTGCCCTTCAGATAGCGTTCGAGGCCGAGATTCGACATCACCGTCGCGACGATGCCGCCCCCCTGCAACTCGCCGCGCGCCTGCGCGCCGCTCGCCACCAGCGCCATCAACTGGTCGCCGTCGACCACCTTGCCCTGATTGTCGACGATGATCAGCCGGTCGGCGTCGCCATCGAGCGCAATGCCGATGTCGGCGCGGGTTTCCAGCACCTTGTCCTGCAGCGCCCGGGTATCGGTGGAGCCGCATTTCTCGTTGATGTTGGTGCCATTGGGGCTCACCCCGATCGAGATCAGGTCCGCGCCTAGCTCCCACAGGGCGAGCGGCGCCACCTCATAGGCCGCGCCGTTCGCGCAATCGACGACGATACGGAGGCCGTCGAGGCGGAGATGCTCCGGGAAGCTGGATTTGACCGCATGAACATAGCGGCCGCGCGCATCCTCGACCCGCCGGGCGCGGCCTATGTCGCCGGACGGGGCGAGCCGCACCGGCTTGTCGAGCCGTGCCTCGATCGCCGCCTCATCCTCGTCGGACAGCTTGTAGCCGTCGGGGCCGAACAGCTTGATGCCATTGTCCGCGAACAGGTTGTGGCTGGCCGAGATCATCACGCCCAGATCGGCCCGCATCGCCCGCGTCAGCATCGCCACCGCCGGGGTCGGCATCGGCCCGAACAGGACGACATCCATGCCGACACTGGTAAAGCCCGCGACCAGCGCCGATTCCATCATATAGCCCGACAGCCGGGTATCCTTGCCGATCACCACCCGGTGGCGATGATCGCCACGCAGGAAATGCGCGCCCGCCGCCTGGCCCACCTTCATCGCAATCTCGGCGGTCATCGGGCTTTCGTTGGTGCGCCCGCGAATGCCGTCGGTCCCGAAATATTTACGCGCCATACAAAGCCGTCCCCCAGCCGATCAACCGCCGCTAGATGCGCCGAATTTGCAGGGCGCTCAAGCCTCTAAGCCCTCTCCCCAAGGGGAGAAGGGGGCGGATCACCGCTCATAGGCCTTGGGCAGGCTCTTCTCGACCGGATCGAGATAGCGGTCGCGCAGGCGGGTCTGGCGGCTCGTCATCGGCTGGGCGACGCCGTCGATGAACACCGCCGTCGGCGCCGAGGCCAGTTCGAGCGGATCGCCGTCCCAGATCACCACATCGGCGCGGCGGCCCGGGCGGAGCGATCCGATCTCGCCGTCCATGCCGATCGCCGCCGCCGGCTTCGAGGTGATCGCTGCCAGCGCGGCACCCCAGTCCAGCCCCAGCGCTCCCGGCAGCTTCGTCAGCGCGACGAGATTGCCGGCATATTGGGTGAGGTAGGACTCATATGGCCCTTCCGATATATCGGCGTTCGAAATGGCGACGGTCACGCCCGCACGGGCCATGCGGCCGACATTGGACTGGGTCGCCGCCATATATTCGAACTTCTCGGGCAGGTCGATCAGCGCGGCGGCGATCACCGGCACCCGCGCAGCGGCGATCTGGTCGGCGACCATCCAGCCCTCGGTCGCGCCGACCAGCACCAGCCTGAGCGCGGGATATTGCCGCTTCAGCGCCAGCACCGCGCGGATGTCCGCCGCCCGCTCGACATGCACGAACAGCGGCATCGTGCCCCGTACGACCGGCCCCAGCGCCTCGGCATCCTGCCGGGTGATCAGCGCATCCTTATGCACGAAATCAGCGGAGGCCGGGTTCGCGGCGGCGGCCATCGCCGTCTTGAGCAGTACATAGGCGGCCGGACGGCTGCCCCCGCCGGAACTGGCGCCATCCTCGCCCAGCTCGACATATTGGAAGGCGCGCGGCCGCGTCACCGGATCGCCATCGGCGCCGAGGTCGATCACCGCCCCCTGCCCCGCGAACATCGTGTTGGCCGCCGCCGGAAAGACGAACGCCCGGGTGACGCCGGAGGACCGCTCGGTGGCGATCCGCTGGCCGGTCGGATTGATCGCGGTCGATATGTCGATCGCCGCGGAGAAGGGCGATCTGGACGCGGTCGTGTCGTTGACCTCGTCCATGCCATAGCCTTCCATCAGCCCCAGGGTGCTGACCGCGGCGACGATGCCGGGCGACACCCATTTGCCGGCGGCATCGACCACCCGGGCGCCCGCGGGCACGGCGGTTCCCGCCCCGGCGGAGACGATCCGGCCATCGGCGATGACAACGGTGCCGCCCCTGATCGGCTGCGATCCGTCGCCGATCGCGACGATGCCGCCGGTGATGGCGATTGTCTCGGCGGAAACGGGCGTCGCGATCAGCGCGGCGGCGGCAAGGAGAAGCGACTTCATTTCACATCTCCCTCGCCGGGCTGGCCCAGCTCGAAATCGCTGACCGGGCGGAGGCGCGGATTGTTCGCGTCATAGAGCATCGCGCCATCGACCCAGACCTTCTCGGGCCGGGTATAAACGCTGAACGGATTGCCATTCCACAGCACCACATCGCCCATCTTGCCCGGCTTCAGGCTACCGGTGCGATCGGCGACGCCCAGCGCGCGGGCGGGGTTGATCGCCAGCCAGGTCCAGGCCTGTTCGTCGGAGATGTCGATCCCCGCGCGGCGTCCCGATGCAAGCGCCTTGGAGACCTCCTGATTCAGCCGCTGGATGCCGTTCTGGTCGTCCGAATGGATCATCGTACAGGCGCCTGCCCGCTGCAGGATCGTCAGATTTTCGGGGATGCCGTCATAGCTTTCCATCTTGAAGCCGTACCAGTCGGCCCAGACCACGGCGCAGGTGCCGTGGGCCTTCAGCAGATCGGCGATCTTGTAGGCTTCGACCGCATGGTGAAAGGCGGTGACATGGTAGCCGAACTCCTTGGCCATATCGAGGACGATGGCCATCTCGTCGGCGCGATAGCAGTGATTATGGACGAGGATCTCGCCGGCGAGCACGCCGGCCAGCGTGTCCATCGCGACGTCGCGGGCGGGAATCTCGCCGCCCTTTTCCTCATATTTGTCCCATTTGCGCTTATATTCGATCGCCTTCA
>CAZJXG010000124.1:0-9789 GCA_964549965.1 uncultured Sphingomonas sp.
GTGCCGTCGCGGTTGGTGGACACGCCGATCTCGGCGAGGGTGGTGGGCCGGCCGTCGGTGGCGAAGGTGAGCTGTGTCGATGTGAGAGAGCTCAGCCGCTGCGCGAGCGCGCGGATGCCGGCATCGCTGCGCAGCGATCCGCTGGTACCCGTCATCGACGACAGCGTGGTCTTCATCTCGTTGAAGGCGGCCACGAAATCGCTCACCGCCTGTTTGATCGCCTCGACGGGCTGACTCGAACCGATCGTCACGGTCGTGCCGGGCGCGGCGGAGACCAGATCGATCTTCACCCCGTCGATGACGTCGTTGAAACTGTTGGTCGCCTTGGTGACGGTGACGCCATCGACCACGAGCTCGGCATCCTGCGCCTCCTGCTGGAGGGTGAGGCCGGTGATATTCTGCGGATCGTAGCTGTTCGGGTCATAGGTGAAGCGGTCGAGCTCGCCGGGATTGCCGCTCGTCATCGTCAGCGAGAAGGCATTGGCCTCGCCGGTGGCACCCTTGACCACAAGCCGCGCGCCGCTTGAATCGGTAACGATGCTGGCGGTGACGCCGAGCCCGGAATCCTTTATCGCCTGGGCAAGGCCGGCCAGCGTATTATTGGCCGAAGTTATCGTGATCGTCTTGGTCTGGCTGCCGACCGCAAGCTCCAGCGTGCCGAGGCCCACCGCGGTCGCGGCGCCGCCGAGCGGTGCCGCCGTCATGGTCTGCGCGGTCGCCAGCCGATTGACCTTGATCGTCGAGGAAAGCCCGTTGAGCCGCGCGCCGGCCTGTGCGCTGACATTGACGATCGAGCTGTTGGAGCTGGTCGGCTGCGTATAGAGCGTGCCGCCGGAGATTAGCGAGGAGAGCGAGCTGGAGAAGGCGCTGATCGAGCTGACCGCCTTGCCGAGATCGGAGATCTTGGCGGTGTTGGCGTCTTCACGCGTGGTGATCGATTTCTGCTTGCTGGCGATGGTCGCGGTCGCGAGCTGGTCGACCAGCGAGGCCGTGTCGATGCTCGACGCCCCGAGCGCCGTGAGAATGGACGAACCGACCGACGTAACCATGAACCATACCACCTTGCTGCTGCCGGTAACGGCGCACTCGCTGATGGTTTTAGCAGGCCAAGTCCTTTTAATTTCCTAACGGCGGGAAAGCATATCCGATAACCAGGGAGTGGCGCGAACGCCTATCCGACCTTGCGCCCGTCCTCGTCATAGCGCGCTTCCGTGGGCACGTTCACGTCGGGCTGCACGATACCTTCGGCCATTGCGCGATCGAGGTTGAAGACGAAGGCGAGGATCGCCGCGACCGCGATGAACAAATCCTCGCGTATCGTCTGGCCCGATCGGCTGGTGTAGTAAATGGCGCGGGTCAGCTGCGGATATTGCAGCATGGGCACCGCATTTTCGGTTGCCAGCTCGCGGATGGCATCGGCGGTGGCGCCGCGGCCGCGCGCCAGCACCACCGGCGCCACATCATAGCCGGGGCGGTAGCGCAGCGCGACCGCGAAATGGGTCGGATTGGTCAGCACCATCGTCGCGTCGAGCACCGCCTTGCGCACCGATCCCTTGGCCGCCTCCATCTGTTTCTGGCGGATGGCGGCCTTCAGCTCGGGCGAGCCCTCGGTCTGCTTCGACTCGTCCTTGATCTCCTGCTTCGACATGCGCAGCCTTTTGGAGCGCTGAAAGATCTGGGCGGGGATGTCGGCACCGGCGACCAGAGCGAGCGCGAGGGTCATCACCACCACCGCGAAGATGAAGGTGGAACCGAGACTGTCGAGCGCGGTCTTCAGGTCCTGCTGCCCCATCGTCACGATCGAGGCGATCTGATCCATCAGCAGCCAGTAGCCGACCGCGCCGAGTGCGACGATCTTGAGCAGCGCCTTGCCCAGTTCGATCAGCCCCTGAACGCCGAACATGCGCTTCAGCCCGGCGGCGGGATTGAGCTTGTTCGGCTTGAAGCCGATCGCCGACCACCGGAAGCCCAGTGATCCGAGCATCGCCGGCGCCGCGATCGCCGCGATGAAGGTGAGCAGGAAGAGCAGCGCGATCGGCAGCATGACCGTCGTCACCATCGAGAAGATCGCCGCCATCGGATCGAAGCCCTCGATCGCGCCCGCATCGAAGGACAGTGCATTCGACAGCATCCGTTTCAGCGTCGCCATCGCCCAGGGGCCGGCCATGGCGATCCAACCCGCGCCCACGATCATCACCAGCGCGGTGCCGAGTTCCTTGGACTGGAGGACATCGCCTTTTTCCTCGGCATCCTGCCGGCGCTTCGCGGTCGGCGCTTCGGTCTTTTCGTCGTCCTCGGGGCCCTCGGCCATCGCCTATTTCCCCAAGGCCAGCGACCGGGCCTCGGCCAGCCCGCGCTGGATCGACGCCAGGATGCCGTCGGCCATCACCGGGGCGGCGATGGCGAGCAGCACCAGACCCGCCATCAGCGTCGCGGGCAGGCCGACCGAGAATATGTTCATCTGCGGCGCCGACCGCGCCAGCATCGCCATCACGAGCTGAACCAGAATGATCGCGAAGCCCACCGGCAGCGCGATGGCCAGCCCGGCCGCGAACAGATCACCGCCGAACAGGGCCAGCCCCTGGATGCTTTTCGCCCCCATCCAGGCCTCTCCCGGTGGCAGCGCGCGATAGCTTTCGACGATGATCGCGGCGAGTTGGAGGTGCCCTCCTGTCGCCAGAAACAGGAAGGTCGCCATCAGCGAGAGATATTGGCTGACCGCGGGGGAGGGCGCCCCCGTCGCCGGGTCCATCATCCCCGCGAAGCCGAGCCCCATCGCATTGCCGATGACTTCGCCTGCCACCAGCGCCGCCGAAAAGCCGATCTGGACGGCGAAGCCCAATGCCAGCCCCGCGAGCACCTCGCCCGTGACGAGCAGAAATCCTTCGATCGTGACGATCCCGCCGATCGGCAGGACGAAGGGGGTGTTGGCAAGCGCCGGGATGCCGATCGCCAGCGCCACCACGGCCCGCAGCTGCAGAGGCACTTGCGGCGCGCCGAACACGGGAGCCGCGATGAACGCCGCGCCGGGCCGGATCATCGCGATCATCCAGAGCCAGAGCTGGGTTTCGATCCCCGCCAGCCCCTGCGGAATCACCGCAGCATCTCCGGAATATAGACCTGGAAGATATCGCGGGTGAAATCGCCGAGCAGCGCCATGATGGCACTGCCGAACAGCGCCAGCGCGATGGCGACGACGATCAGTTTCGGGACGAAGCTCAACGTCTGCTCGTTGATCGATGTCGCCGCCTGGATCATGCCCAGGATGATGCCGGCGACCAGCGCCGGGATCAGGATCGGCGCCGAGGCGAGCGCGAGGATCCACATCGCCTGCTGCGCCACGCCGATGAAATAATCGGGCGAATTATCCATGGGCGCGCGCGCACCCTTTCATCGTCATTCCCGGGAAGGCGGGAATCCACCCGGAAGCGATCTCCGAACCGATGGACGTTTGGACCAGGCGGCCAAGTGGATTCCCGCCTCCGCGGGAATGACGAGTTTTCCGAAGACTATACTGATGCGGTAATGCCGATTGGACGGCATAATGGCGCGTTGCGCCCGTCATGTCGCGAAACTGGCGGCGAGCGAACCCATCGTCAGTGCCCATCCATCGACAAGAACGAACAGTAACAGCTTGAACGGCATGGATATGATGGCCGGGGACAGCATCATCATGCCGAGCGACATGAGCGTGGACGCCACGACGAGATCGATGACCAGGAACGGCAGGAAGATCAGGAAACCGATCTGGAAAGCGGTTTTCAGCTCACTGGTGACATAGGCGGGCAGCAGGATCGAGAAGGGAATGTCCGAAGGCCGGGCGAACTTCGGCGCCTTGGCAAGATCGGCGAACAGCTTGAGGTCGGTCTGCCGGGTCTGCAGCACCATGAAACGGTGGAGCACCGTGCCGCTGCGGGTGACGGCTTCCTCCATGGTGATCTGGCCGGCGCCATAGGGCTTGAAGGCGTTGGCGTTGATCTGGTCGATCGACGGCCGCATAACGAATAGCGACAGGAACATGGCGAGGCCGACCAGCACCTGATTGGGCGGGGTCTGCTGCAGGCCGAGCGCCTGGCGCAGCAGCGACAGGACGATGATGATCCGGGTGAAGCTCGTCATCATCAGCACCAGCGACGGCAGCACCGTCAGCAGGCTCATCAGGACGAGGATCTGGAGCGACAGCGACAGCGGGCGGCCGTTCCCGGCGATCGTCCCCATCGCCCGATCGAGCGCGGCGGTCTGCGCCGGGCCGGCGGTCGACGCGATGGCGGGTTCGACGATCAGCAACGCAAGGAGCGCCAAGCCGAGGAGCGACAGAATCGATCGGATGCGCTTTGCCGTCATGATCGGTTTTCAGCACTACGCCGGGTTAACTTCAAGCCGTTCCTCCAGCTTGAAGGGCGTCATTCCGGCGAAAGCTGGAATCTCCCTTCTTTTGCTGTGGAAAAGGCAATGAGATCGCCGCTTTTGCGGGATGACGAGAAGAGATCACAGGAAGCTGTAGGGATCGACATCGACCGCGACCCGCACGCCCCGCGGCCATTCCAGCGGGCCGAGCCATTCGCGGATGACCTGCTGGACATCGAGCGAGCGCCGCGCGTGGACCAGCAGGCGTTGCCGGTGCCGCCCGCGCAGCATGGCGAGCGGGGCGGGGGCGGGGCCATAGACATGCATGCCCTCGGGCGATGGCGCGGTGCGGCCGATCATCCGGGCGGTCGCGGCGGCATCCTCTAGCTTTTCGGACGATATGATGATCGCGGCATAGCGGCCGAAAGGCGGCGCTTCGGCCAGTCGCCGCGCCTCTGTCTCGGCGCGGTAGAAGCTCTGGGCATCGCCTGACAGCAGCGCGGCGATCACCGGCGCGCCGGGGCTATGGGTCTGGATATAGACATGGCCGGGCTTGGCCCCGCGTCCGGCGCGGCCAGCGACCTGGGCGATCTGCTGGAAACTGCGCTCGGCCGCGCGCAGATCGCCGCCGGCGAGGCCGAGATCGGCGTCGATCACCCCGACCAGCGTCAGCTCCGGGAAATGATAGCCCTTGGTGACGAGCTGGGTGCCGACCACCACGTCGATGTCGCCCGCCTCCATCCGCTCGACGAACTCGGCGGCACGCGCCGGGGTCGACAGGGTGTCGGATGTCGCGATCGCCACCCGCGCCTCGGGGAAAAGCGCCGACACCTCGTCGGCGATCCGCTCCACGCCGGGGCCGCAGGCGACGAGGCTGTCCTCGTCCTTGCACTCCGGGCACTCGGCGGGCGGCGCCATGACATGACCGCAATGATGGCATTGCAGCCGGCCGAGCAGCCGATGTTCGACCATCCAGGCAGTGCAGTTCGGGCATTGGAAGCGGTGGCCGCAGGTTCGGCACAGGGTCAGCGGTGCATAGCCGCGCCGGTTGAGGAAGAGCAGGCTCTGCTCCTTCTTCTCCAGCCGATCCTCGATCGCCCTGACCAGCGGCGGCGCGATCCAGCGCCCGCGCGGTGGCGGATCGGCGAGCAGATCGATCGCCTCGATTTCCGGCATTTCGGCGCCGCCATGGCGCGCGGTGAGCTTCAGCTCGGTATAGCGTCCGATCGCCGCCTGCTGGCGGGTTTCGATCGCGGGGGTGGCCGATGCCAGCACGATCGGGATGTCTTCCAGCTTGGCGCGCATCACCGCGACGTCGCGGGCATGGTAGAGGACACCGTCTTCCTGCTTGAAACTGGTTTCGTGCGCTTCATCGACGATGATCAGCCCCAGGTCGCGATAGGGAAGGAACAGCGCCGATCGCGCGCCGACCACCACCTTGGCCTCGCCATGGACGATACCGCGCCACGCCCGGCGCCGCTGCGACTGGCGCAGCTCGCTGTGCCACGCGACGGGAAGGTGGCCGAAGCGCGCCTCGAACCGTTTGAGAAAGGGCTCGGTCAGCGCGATTTCCGGTAGCAGCACCAGCGTTTGCCGGCCCATGCGCAATGCTTCGGCGATCGCCTCGAAATAGACCTCGGTCTTGCCCGACCCGGTGACGCCGTCGAGCAGGAAGGGCTGGAAGGCGCGGGCCTTGACCGCATCGCCGAGCATGCCCGCCGCAAGTTGCTGCTCGTCGGACAGGGTGACGGCGACATGGTCGGGATCGGGTGGCGTCCAGGGGGTATCGATCGACACCGTCACCGCCTCGATCGCACCCGATTTGACGAGGCCGCGAATGACCCCCTCCGACACGTCGGCGATCGTCGCCAGTTCGCGGATCAGTCCCTGCCGCTGGCCGATCCGGTCGAGCGCCTGTTCCCGCTGCGGGGTGACGCGGCCCGGCCGCTCGCCGGTGGCGCGATATTCGGTGATCGTGCGCGCGCCGTCGAGCGCGCTGGACGATGGCAGCGCCATCCGCAGCACGGCGGCGGGCGGCGCCAGATAATAGTCCGATGTCCATTCGATCAGCCGACGCAGCGGAGCGGCGATCGGCGGGACATCATAGACGCCGAGCAGCGGCCGCAGCCGGTTGTCACCGACCTGATCGGCGGAGGGCAGGCTTTCCTCCTCCCAGACCACGCCTACGATCTGGCGGGGGCCGAGCGGGGCGAGGACGATGCTGCCCGGTTCGATCGCATGTTCGCGGTCGGCCCGATAGTCGAGCGGCCCGAGCGCGGGATTGAGGAGGAGGACATGCGCGCGGGCCATCGGCCCGTGCTTAGGGGGCGGGGGCGGGGGCCGCAATGCCGCTATTCTCACCTCCCTGCCGGGGAGGCGGCGGGCGCTGTGGAGAGCGGGGCGAGTCCTCCGAGGCTGAGGCCAGACCACCCGCTGAAGATGCTCGCTGCGCTAGCAAGCCAGCCCTCGCCCCTTCCTATTGGGACGGGAATCACATTTGGATTTCCGTCACCCCGGGATGACGAGCTATTTGCCTGGAACACACCCACCCACGCACCCTAGGCGGGGGCAATCGCCGCCGTTATAGCGATGGCCGGATACCAGCTTAGCCAAGGGGCGCCTTCATGAAATTCTTCGTCGACACCGCCGACACCGCCGACATTGCCGATATGGCCGCGACCGGTCTGCTCGACGGCGTCACCACCAATCCGTCGCTGATCGCCAAGTCGGGCCGTCAGTTCCTTGAGGTGATCGCCGAGATTTGCGGCATCGTCCCCGGTCCCGTCTCGGCCGAGGTGGTGGCGCTCGACCATGCGACGATGATGAAGGAGGCCGAAATCCTCCGGAAAATCGCGGACAATGTCTGCATCAAGGTGCCGCTGACGATCGACGGGCTCAAGACCTGCAAGGCGCTCAGCGACGATGGCACGATGGTCAACGTCACGCTCTGCTTCTCCGCCAACCAGGCGCTGCTTGCGGGCAAGGCGGGGGCGGCGTTCATCTCGCCCTTCGTCGGCCGGCACGACGATATCGGCTTCGACGGCATGGCGCTGATCGCCGACATCCGCCAGATCTACGACAATTACGATTTCGGGACGGAAATCCTTGTCGCCAGCGTCCGGCACCCCATCCACATTCTCGAATCAGCCAAGATCGGCGCCGATGTGATGACCGCGCCACCCGCGGTGATCCGCGCGCTGTTCAATCACCCGCTGACCGAAAAGGGCATCCAGGGCTTCATGGCCGATTGGGCCAAGACCGGGCAGAGCATCCTCTGATTTCGATTGCCTTGCTGCTGGCGGCCGAAGCGTCGGCGATGCCGCTGGGCAAGGCGATCGATGCGGCATTGGGGTGTCCGCGCGGGCGGGCAGGCGAGATCGTCGTCTGCCGGCGTTCGGGCGCATCCGAGCGGTATCGCATCCCGGAGGCGCTGCGGCCGAACGGCTTCGACTATTTCCAGGAGGATATCGACGGCGTGTCGCGGGAGCGGCACCGCCTGCTGGAAGGCGGCGAGAGCGGGATCGGTTCCTGTTCGCCGTCCGGCGCGTCGGGCGCCAGCGGCTGCCTCTCCCAGAAATTCCGCGCCTGGGAGCAGCAGCGCGCCGGACATTAGCAGGCCGCGATGGCCGCGCCGCACGGGCGTGAAAGGCGCGTCATATCAATCGGGATAACCGTTACTCCATTGTGTGTTAACCATTGCGGCGTAGAATGCCGCGCATGGGAAGCGTGATCGACTTCGAGGGCGGCGCAATGGCCTCGCTCAAGCGCCGTATGGCCGAGGTGGAGGAGGCCAATCAGGACCTCATCGCCTTCGCCCGCGGTCATTCGGGTGCCGTTTCCTCGATCCACAACGCGGTGCTGGCAGCGGTCGAGTCGGACGGGCTCGATCATCTCGTCCATATCGTCACCCAGGTCTGGCCGGACATTCTCGGGCTCGATGCGGTGTCGGTGGCCTTGTTCGTGGGGGATCAGGGGCTGCGCGCCGATGCATCGGGCATGCAGTTCGTCGAGCGGCGGATCATCGAACGCTCGATCGACGACATCAACGGCGTGGTCATGCGCGGTGTCGAGCGCGGCCATCCGCTGTTCGGGCCGGCGTCCGAGCTGATCCGTGCCGAGGCGCTGATCCGCCTGACGTCGGAGCCGCCGCTGCCCGGTGGCGTGCTGGCGCTCGGCCAGCGGCGACCTATGGGTTTCGATACCCGCGCGGGTTCCGAATTGCTGGGCTTCCTTGGCGCGATGCTTTCGCGCATGATCGGGCGGTGGCTGCTCCCCTGACGCTCGATGATCATCCGGCCCGCGATCTCGCGATCGCCTGGGCCGATCATCTGCGCCGCGACCGGCGCCGCTCCGACCATACCGTCCGCGCCTATCTCGCGACCGCGCATCGGCTGATCGCCTTTCTGGGCCGGCATCGTGGCGCGCTGGTCGACGGCGGAATGCTGGCGGGCCTCGATCGCGGAGATATCCGCGCCTTTCTGGCCGAACGGCGCGGTGAAGGGCTGGTCAATATCTCGGCCGCGCGCGAGCTGTCGGCGGTTCGCAGCTTCCTTGGCCACGTCGCCGAGCGGCAGGGCGCAGCCGGCCCGGTCAAGATCAAGGGGCCGCGCATCAAGAAGGGCATGCCACGCCCGGTCGCGCCCGATGACATCAGCGCGATCGCCGAGGACGCGGCCGAATCCGCCAGCGAACCGTGGATCGCCGCGCGCGATACGGCGGTGCTGCTGCTGCTCTACGGCGCGGGGCTGCGCATCGGCGAGGCGATGGCGCTGACCGGCGACGTGCTGCCGCTGGGCGATACCTTGTCGGTCACGGGCAAGCGCAACAAGACCCGGCTCGTACCGATGCTGCCGCCCGTTCGCGCGGCGATCGAGGAGTATGTCGCGCTGTCGCCCTATGGCGCGGCGCGGGGAGAGATATTGTTCAGGGGTGCCCGTGGCGGGCCGCTGGCGCCGGACATGATCCGCCGCGCCGTCCGTGCCGCGCGGGTTCGTCTCGGTCTTGGCGATCGAACCACGCCGCACGCGCTGCGCCACAGTTTCGCGACGCATCTGCTGGGGCGCGGGGCGGACCTGCGCTCGTTGCAGGAACTGCTAGGCCATGCCAGCCTGTCCTCGACCCAGGTCTATACGCAGGTGGATGCCGCGCATCTGCTGGACGTCTATCGCAACGCGCACCCCAGAGCTTGAGGTCATTTTATCGCCATATTGGCACGCAAAGCTGCGGGGTCGATTATGGGAGAGTGGCGATGATGGTCCGCCTGCTGATGAGCCTGCAAAGCGCCGCCGCCGCTGCGGCACCCATTGTTCCTATCGACTATGATCTCCGCAAGGCGCCCGTCTCCACGGACATGGACGGGATCGTCGTTACAGGCCGTCGCCCAGGCCAACGGATTGAACGAGAGGCGCAATCCAGCGAACCGCCGCTGGGACGGGCAGAGGT
>CAZJXG010000125.1:0-9706 GCA_964549965.1 uncultured Sphingomonas sp.
CGCCGAAGCCGCGTGCCTCGTCCGACAGCGGCACCGCGTCGAGATCGATCGTCACCGCCAGGCCCGACGCGGCGGCGATCCGCCCGGCATCGATCAGCAGGCCATCCGAGACATCGGCCATGGCATGGGCCAGCGGCGCCAGCGCCCGCCCCTCGGCGAGGCGCGGCATCGGCAGGCGATATGCCTTGAGCAGCCTGCGCGGCCCGGTGATCGCCCCGCGCGCGATGGCCAGGCCGATCCCGGCATCGCCGACCGGCCCGGTCAGGACCAGCAGGTCGCCGGCCTGGGCGCCGCGCCGGTCGGGGGCGCCGCCGGGTGAGACCTGCCCGATCGCGGTCAGGCCCAAGACCCGTGCGTCGCCGCGCGGCTGGGCTACCGTGTCGCCGCCGAGCAGCGGCACGCCGAAATGATCGAGCGCGCGGGCCAGCCCGGCGATGAATTCCTCGTCCCAGCCGGGTTGGCCGGTCAGCCCATAGCCCATCAGCACCCCGATCGGTTCGGCCCCCTTGGCGGCGAGATCGGACAGATTGACGGCCAGCAGCTTCCACGCGACGTCGCCGGGCGGATCGCCGGCCAGATAATGGACGCCCTCGACCAGCATGTCGTGGGTCAGGACGAGATCGCGGCCCAGCGGCGCCGGCAGCACCGCCGCGTCGTCCGCCAGCCCGCGCGCGCCCGGATGACGGGCGAGGGCGCGGAGGCGGTCGATCAGGCGCTGTTCGTCGGACATTGTCGGCGTGTACCTCGGCTTTGTGGCGGGGGCAGCGAAATTTCGCCGGCCTCCGCCCGGGCGACGCATCGCTATCCCGTCAACCGGATGATCGCGTCCCAGAGCAGCTTCGCACCAAGCAGCAGGGTCAGCCAGTAGATCATCGCATAGAAGCGGCCGGGGTCGACCTTGCGGACCAGCCAGACGCCGGCGAAGGTCGATCCGATCGCGACCGGCATCAGCGCGGCCGCCGCGGTCAGGTTGGCGGACGTGAACTGGCCCAGCCCGGCATAGGCCGGCACCTTCATCCAGTTGACCAGCGCGAAGAAGATCGCGGTGGTGCCGACCAGGACGTCGCGTTCCAGCCGCTGTGGAAGAACGTAGATCTGAAAGGGCGGTGAGCCGGCGTGCGCGATCTGGCTCGTCAGGCCCGAGCCGAAGCCGCACAGCGCGCCGATCCAGTCGGGCAGCCGGTGCGCCGGCACCGCCCGACCGCCCCGGGCGATCCAGAGCTGGCGGCCGCCGAACAGGACGGTGATCAGCCCGAGCGCGAGCAGGATCCAGGCCTCCGGCAGGCTGGCGGCGAAGATATAACCGGCCGAAATCCCCAACACCGCGCCCGGCAGCATCACCTTCATGATGTGCCGGCTCCAGCTATGGCGAAACGCCCAGACGCCCACGGCGTCCTGGACGATCAACAGCGGCAGCATGATCGCGGCCGCCTGGACCGGCGACATCACCAGCGCCAGCATCGGCATTGCCAGCGTGCCGACGCCGCTGAAGCCACCCTTGCCCAGCCCGACCATGATCACGGCAGGAATGCCGATCAGCCAGAACCATGGGTCGTGGATGATCGGCGTATCGACGATCACCCGCGGACGGCCCTCGCGACCGCATCGAGCAGGCCGTTGACAAAGCCTTTCTCACGCTTGTCGTAGAAGGCGTCGGCGACATCGACATATTCGCTGATCACCGTCGCGGTGGGCACGTCGGGCCGTGCGATCAGCTCATAGGCGCCAACGCGCAATATCTGCCGCATCGGCCGGTCCAGCCGCGGGAGCGTCCAGCCCTCGGCGAGACGGGCGGTGATCGCGGCGTCGATCTCGTCGCGCCGGCCGTCGACGCCCTTCACCAGATCGTCGAAGAAGCTGACCTCGGCCGCCGCATATTCGACATCCTCGATCGTGGCGCCCAGCCGGTGCTGGTGAAATTCGTCGAGCAGCGAGGCGAGCGGGATGCTCTCCATCTCCTGCTGGTACAGCGCCTGTACGGCGGCGAGGCGGGCGGCGCTTCTGGAGCGCGCGCGTTCGTTGATCTTGGCCATTTCTATCGTTCCAATCGAGCGGCGACCGAGGCGGCGTGGGCGGGCAGCCCCTCGGCCCGGGCAAGCGCGACCGCCGCCGGCCCGATCGCGGCGATCGCCGCCGCGTCGAGCGCGATGAAGCTGGTCCGCTTCATGAAATCGAGCACCGACAGGCCCGAGGCAAAGCGCGCCCGGCGCCCGGTCGGCAGCACATGGTTCGGCCCCGCGACATAGTCGCCGACCGCCTCGGGCGCGTGGCGGCCCAGGAAGACCGATCCGGCATGGCGGATGCGGTCGAACAGCGCCTGCGGATCGGCGACCGCCAGTTCAAGATGCTCGGGCGCCAGCCGGTCGGACAGGGCGGGGAGCTCGTCGAGGCTGGCCAGCTTGATGATCGCGCCGTTATCGGTCCAGCTGGTCCGCGCGGTCGCTTCGGTCTGGAGCCGGCCGAGCTGGGCCTCGACCTCGGCGGCGACGGCGTCGGCGAAGGCGGCATCGTCGGTGAACAGGATGGACTGGCTGGTCGGATCATGTTCTGCCTGACTGAGCAGGTCGGCGGCGATCCAGGCCGGATCATTGTCCCGGTCGGCGACGACGACGATCTCGGACGGGCCGGCCACCATGTCGATCCCGACCACGCCGTAGAGCTGGCGCTTGGCTTCGGCCACCCAGGCATTGCCGGGGCCGACGATCACGTCGACCTTGCCGATCCGATCGGTGCCGAAGGCCAGGGCGGCGATCGCCTGCGCGCCGCCGATCCGCCACACCTCGTCGACGCCGGCCAGCGCGGCGGCGGCCAGGACGAGCGGGTTGATCACGCCGTCGGGCGTGGGCGTCACCATCACCAGCCGGTCGACCCCGGCGACCTTCGCCGGAATCGCGTTCATCAGCACCGAGGAGGGATAGGCTGCCCGCCCGCCCGGCACATACAGGCCCGCGGCCTCGACCGCGCCCCAGCGCGCGCCCATCCGCACGCCTGCGGCATCGGTGCGCGCACTGTCGGCGGGGCGCTGCTCGGCATGATAGGCCTTGATCCGCTCCGCCGCGAGTTCGAGCGCGGCGCGCAGCTCGCCGTCGAGCGCGGCGAGCGCAGCTTCGCATTCGGCCAGCGGAATGCGCCAGCCCGAAGCGTCGAGATCATGGCGGTCGAAACGGCGGGTATAATCGGCCAGCGCCGCATCGCCGCGCGCACGCACATCGGCGACGATCGCGGACACGTCGCGCGAGACGTCCCCGTCGGCCTCGCGCCGCGCTTCGACAAGCGCGGTGAAGGCGGCGGCGAAGCCGGGATCGCGGCTGTCGAGCCTAAGCGGCATCCTTGTCCCGTCCCCTGGCTATGACGGCGCGGCGGAAACCCTCGACCAGCGGGGCAATCTCTGCGGCGCGGGTCTTGAAGGCGGCGCGGTTGACGATCAGCCGCGACGATATCTGGGCGATCGTCTCGACTTCGACCAGGCCATTGTCCTTCAGCGTCCGGCCGGTCGAAACGAGGTCGACGATCCGGCTCGACAGGCCCAGCACCGGGGCGATCTCCATCGCGCCGTTGAGTTTGACGCATTCGGCCTGCACCCCGCGCGCCTCGAAATGGCGGCGTGTGATGTTGGGATATTTGGTCGCGACGCGGACATGGCTCCATTCGCGCGGATCGTCGCCCTCGGCCATCGCCACCGGCTCCGCGACCGAAATGCGGCAATGGCCGATGTCGAGGTCGACCGGCGCGTAGAGCTCCGAATAATCGAACTCCATCAGCACGTCCGATCCGACGATGCCGAGCTGCGCCGCGCCATGCGCGACGAAGGTCGCCACGTCGAAGGCGCGCACCCGGATCAGGCCGATATCGGGGCGGTTGGTGGCGAAGCGCAGCAGCCGGCTGTCCTCGTCGCCGAACGCCGGCTCGGGAACGATGCCCTGCGCTGCGAACAGCGGCAGCACTTCCTTCAGGATGCGCCCCTTGGGCACGGCGATGATGATCTGGTCGGTCATGACGGCGCGGGCCTTACCCCAGCAATTCCCGAATCGCCAGCGCGCCGAGAATCGCGAAGATGATCGCCGCCCCGATCCGCATCGCCCTGAGCGGTACGATGCGGGTGATGCGGTCGCCCAGAAACACGGCCGGGACATTGGCTATCATCATGCCCAGGGTGGTGCCGATCGCGACCAGCTCGACCGCATGATAGCGTGCGCCGAGCGCGACGGTGGCGATCTGGGTCTTGTCGCCCATCTCGGCCATGAAGAAGGCCAGGCTGGTCGTCAGGAAGACGCCATATCGCGCAGGCTTGTCGACCTCGTCCTCGTCGATCTTGTCGGGCACCAATATCCATGCCGCCATGGCGAGGAAACCGAGCGCGACTGCAAGACGGAACCAGAAGCCGTCGAGCAGACCCGATATCGCCGATCCCGCCCATGCGGCGAGCGCATGGTTGACGATGGTGGCGGCGAAGATGCCGGCGATGATCGGCCAGGGCGCCCGGAAGCGCGCGGCCAGGATGATCGCGAGCAGCATCGTCTTGTCGCCGATCTCGGCCAAGGCGACGAGCAGGGTCGAGGCGAAAATGATATCCATGCAGCAATTCCAGGCCGGGCGGCGGAGGACGGACGACACCGCGCCCCCCGCCCGGCAGACGAGGTTGCGGTGTCATCGGTCTCGCCAAGGCCGCTTGGGCCTCGTCGCGCCATGGTGTCTCCACCAAATATGTTGACGCGATTCCCGTCCCGAGGGACGGCCGGCTACTCCCCGGATGACGGGTGCGCTTTAGGCCGGCTGCGCACCGGGCGCAACCGGCTGTTTCCGCACCGAAACATCACGGCGTCAGCCGTTGCGTGCGGTCTCGAACAGGAACCAGGCGCGCTCCTCGGCCTGATCGGTCCATTCGTCGAGGATACCGCTCGTCGCATTGTCCTTGGCGGCGTCGACGATATCCTTGGCCTCGCGCAGCCGGGCGACCAGCGCCAGATTGTCGTCGCGCAGCTCCTTGAGCATGTCCGCCGCGCTGACGAAATCCGCGTCATTGTCCTTGATCGACTGGCGCCGGGCGATGTCGCCGATCGAGCGCAGGGTGGTGTTGCCGGTCTTGCGCACCCGCTCGGCGATGACGTCGGTGGTGGCGAGGATCTGCGCCGCCTGGTCGTCCATCATCAGATGATAGTCGCGAAAATGCGGGCCGGAGACATGCCAGTGGAAATTCTTGGTCTTGAAATAGAGTGCGAAGCTGTCGGCAAGGATGCCGTTCAGCGCATCGGCGACGCTCATCGCGCTGTTGCTCTTCAGGTCGGTCGGGGTCGCCAGCGCGGATTTGGGTTTCTTGGCCATCGGAATCTGTTCCCTTGTTCGATTCGGCTCTATAACGAGCAATCTGGCAAAAGGTGGCGCGCAGGTCGCTTCAAATCTTCCGGCCAGACATATCGACCGGATCGATCAGTGGCCCGATCCTCCTGCGGCTTGACTCTCGGGTCCATCCGCCGCTAAGGGCCGCATCCGATCAGCGGCGCGCCGACGCCGCTTTAATTTTTTATATCGATAAGGGTTTCCGGTCATGGCCAAGCCGACCACTGTCAAGATCAAGCTCGTCAGCAGCGCTGATACCGGCTTCTTCTACGTCACCAAGAAGAATCCGCGCACCCAGACCGAGAAGCTGAGCTTCCGCAAATATGATCCGGTCGTGCGCAAGCATGTCGATTTCAAGGAAGCCAAGATCAAGTAAGCCGGGCGCGGGTCGCAAGGCCCGCCCGCTTGCCTGAAGCGTTTCACGCCCGCCTCACCGGCGGGCGTTTGCGTTTGTGCCGTTTGTTGGCGTCCTCAACGCCGGGTGCCGAGCATCCGCTCGGCTTGGCTTCCTCGCTATCGCTTGGACGTGCTCTTCGCGCTTGGTTCTCCGAACCTCGGCAAGTCAGGCCCAGAGCCCGGCGTCGGGACGCATCGTCTCCCGGAAGGCCAAAGGTCGCCCGCGCTTATGTGAGGGGGCCAAGCAGGACGGATATGCTGCGCCCGACGTTCGAGGGCGCCAATACACAAAAAACCTATCCGGCTCTCTTGAAGCCGCCACCCAGTGGCCCGGCCAGCCCCTCCACCGCCGTCACGAATCGCGCCACCGAAATCGGTTTGGAGACATAGGCATCGGCACCGGCCTGACGGACCCGGCCTTCGTCGCCCTTGCCGGCATAGGCGGTCACCGCCATCACCGGGATCGCATCGAGCAACGGATCGCCCTTCATCATCCGGATCAGTTCGACCCCGCTGATATGGGGGAGCTGAATATCCATGATGACGAGCTGTGGAAGAAAGGCGCGCATCGCCTCCAGCGCCTCGCGGGCGTCACGGATCGTGCGCACCTCGGCACCATGCGCCTCGAGCAGGTCGCGGAAGAGCCGGAGGTTCAGCTCATTATCCTCGACAATCAGGACTTTTTTCGCCACGGCTACACTACCTAAACGAGCTTTGAACCTAAGTCATGCCCTTCGGCGAATCCAACCCCGCTAAATTACAGGGAACAGTCGGTGACGGGATCGTCATGACGGGCCTGCAGGCGCTTGTCTGGACGCTGGGCGAGCCGGCCCGCGCGCAACGGCTGCTCGATCTCACCGGACTGACGCCCGATGCGCTGCGCGATGGCGCGACGGACCCAGCGATCCTCGCCGCATTGCTGGATTTTCTCGCCGGGCATGAGCCGGACCTGATCGCCTGTGCCGACGCGCTCGGCCTCACGCCCACCGAACTCGTCCGGGCGCGGGACGCGCTGCTGGCATGAACAGGCCGCTGCTGATCACCGACTGCGACGAGGTGCTGCTGCACATGGTGGGGCCTTTCGGCGCCTGGCTCGACGAGGCACATGGCATCGACTTCGCGATGGACAAGCCCGATTTCGGAACCGCGCTGACCCGCCGTGGCGATCGCAGCATCGTCGAGGAAGAGCATATCTGGCCGCTGCTCGACGCCTTCTTCACCACCGAAATGCACCGTCAGACGCTGGTGCCGCACGCGCGTGCGGCACTGGCCACGATCGCAGAAATTGCCGACATCGTCGTGCTCACCAATCTGACCGATCAGTTCCATGCCAGCCGGGTAGCCCAGCTCGACGCGGTCGGCATCCGCCATAGCGTGCAGTGCAATCAGGGCGGCAAGGGCGAGCCGGTCGCGGATCTGGTCGCGCGCTATCAGCCATCCGCGACCGTCTTCGTCGACGATCTGGAACATCATCATAGTTCGGTCGCGCGCTATGCGCCTGATGTGTGGCGGGTCCATATGGTCGCGGAGCCGCAGGTCGCGCGGCACCGGGTGAAGGCCGGGCATGCCCATGTCCGCATCGACGACTGGGCCGAGGCGCTGCCGTGGATCATGGCGCGGTTCGCCGAGGCCTGATCGGTCGGGCCGGCCGCCGGGGACATGAATCTGGCTCCTGCCGCCACAGCCGCTTGACGCTGTTCCAAGGGTACGGGAAAGAAGCTGGATGAATATCGAAACACGTCTTGCCGAACTGGGCATCAACCTGCCGGCGCCGGCCGCCCCCGTCGCCGCTTATGTGCCGGCTGTCGAGGTCAACGGGCTGCTCCACATATCCGGCCAGCTACCCTTTCGCGAGGATGGCACGATCGTCACCGGCCGGCTTGGCCAGGATGTCGATCTGGCGCAGGGCGCGGAGGCGGCGAAGCGCTGCGCTGTGATGCTGATCGCACAGATCAAGGCCGCGCTGGGTGGCGATCTCTCCCGTGTCGAGCGGATCGTGAAGCTGGGTGCCTTCATCTCGTCGACCGCCGATTTCACCGATCAGCCCAAGGTCGCCAATGGCGCGTCGGAACTGATGCAGGCGGTGTTCGGGGATGCCGGGCGCCATGCCCGCAGCGCGGTCGGCGTGCCGGTGCTGCCGCTGGGCGCCGCCGTGGAGATCGACGCGATTGTCGCTGTTCGGCCTCTTTGACCGGTGGCGCTTTCCGGTGCCCGACGCCAGGCGCGTCGGGTTCCTGACCCGTACCCCTTTTGCCAATAAGGGGCTGCACGGTGAGCGCCATGTCGAGAACAGCCGCGCCGCGGTCGAGGCGGCGGTATCGATGGGCTATGGGGTCAAGGTCGACGTCCAGTTCAGTCTCGACGGCATGGCTTATGCGATTGCCGATCCTACCATCGAACGGCTGACCGACCAGCAGGGGCAGGTCCGCCATCTGTCGAGCAAGCTGCTGGCGGAGATCCGGCTGAAGGGCAGCGACGAGACCATCCCGCCGCTCAAGGAGCTGCTGGGAATCGTTGCAGGCCGGGCGCCGGTACTGGTCGAGCTGAAGACGATCGAAGGCCATGTCTCGCAGCTTTGCGTCGCGGTGCGCCATGCGATCGAAAGCTATCGGGGGGAGGCGGCGGTGATGTCGCTCCATCCCGAAGTGTCGCGCTGGTTCGCCTCCCACGGCAGCCGCATCGCGCGCGGGCTGATGCTGTCGGACAACAGCATCTACGCCAGGGAATCGGGCAATGAGCAGATCAAGGCGCTGTGGCGGGCGCGGCCGGAATTCCTGGCCTTCGACGTCAGCGACCTGCCCAACCGCTTCGCCCAGCGCCAGCGCAGGCGCGGTATCCCGGTGCTCGCCTGGACGGTAAGATCGGCCGAACAGCAGGCCGTCGCCGCCGACTGTGCGGACCAGATCATCTTCGAGGCGCCGGGATGGTAAGCGCGCCCGTGCCCGTGCCGCGCCGGCCCGCCCGGAATCGATGACTCCCGTCACCGCTCGGACCGCGGCGGGCGTATCGAGTTTCGACAGGCAGGATTGGGATGCCTGCGCCGGCGCCGACAATCCCTTCGTCAGCCATGATTTCCTCTCGGCGCTGGAGGATTCGGGGAGCGCCGTCGCGCGGACCGGCTGGCAGCCGGTGCCGATCGTCATCGACGGCGGGGACGGGCGCCCGGCCGCGATCCTGCCGGCCTATGCCAAGAGCCACAGCCAGGGCGAATATGTGTTCGACCATGGCTGGGCCGACGCCTGGCATCGCGCGGGCGGGCAATATTATCCCAAGCTTCAGATCGCAGTGCCGTTCAGCCCGGTGCCGGGGCCGCGGCTGCTGCTGCGCGATCCGTCGCTCGGGGCGGCGCTGATCGCTGCTGCCGAGACTCTCACTCGAGAAAATGATCTCAGCTCGGCGCACGCCACCTTCGTCGAAACAGACCAGCTGCCCCTGTTCGAGGCGGCAGGCTGGCTGATCCGCACCGACCGGCAGTTCCACTGGGCCAATCGCGGCTATGGCTGTTTCGACGATTTCCTGGGCCAGCTCGCCTCACGCAAGCGCAAGGCGATCCGCAAGGAGCGCGCGGCGGCGGTGGAAGGGCTGGAGATCGTCCATCTGACCGGAGCCGCGATCGAGGCGCGGCATTGGGACGCTTTCTGGCAATTCTATCAGGACACCAGCGCCCGCAAATGGGGCCGGCCCTATCTGACCCGCGCCTTCTTCGCGCTGCTGGGGGAGCGGATGGCGGACCGGGTGCTGCTGATCATGGCGCTCAGGGACGGCAGGCCGATCGCGGGGGCGCTCAACCTGATCGGGTCGGACGCGCTTTATGGGCGCAACTGGGGCGCGATCGAGGAGGTGCCCTTCCTCCATTTCGAGCTGTGCTATTATCAGGCGATCGAGGCGGCGATCGCGCGGGGGCTGGCCCGGGTCGAGGCGGGCGCGCAGGGCGAGCACAAGCTGGCGCGTGGCTATGAGCCGGTGCCGACCT
>CAZJXG010000126.1:0-9663 GCA_964549965.1 uncultured Sphingomonas sp.
CGCAACACCTTCATCCAGAGCCCCAAGCTGCTGGACGGCACGCTGCGGCTGAAATCGCGCCCGCACATCCGCTTCGCCGGACAGATCACCGGCTGCGAAGGCTATGTCGAATCGGCGGCGATCGGGCTGCTGGCGGGGCGCTTCGCGGCGGCGGAGCTGCTTGGCCGGCCAATGGAGCAACCGCCCGCGACAACCGCGCTCGGCGCCCTGCTCGGCCATATCACCGGCGGCGCCGACGCCGACAGCTATCAGCCGATGAACGTCAATTTCGGGCTGTTCCCGCCGCTGGAGGGCGCGCGCGGCGGACGCAAGCGCAAGGGGGACCGCAAGGCGATGATGGCCGAACGGGCCGGCGATGCGCTAAAAGCGTGGATCGGCGCGGCGTAAAGGCGCGCCACCATATAGGAGAGAAGGAGAGCCCCATGCGGAGATCTGTCACCGTCCTGCTCGGCCTGGCCCTTGCCGGCACCGCGCTGCCGGCCGTCGCAGCCACCCGGTCCTTTCCCGTACCGGCTTTCACCAAGCTGCGGATCGAAGGACCTTATACGGTTCGGGTGCGCACCGGCACCAAGGCATCGGTCAACGCGCGCGGCTCGGCCTCCCGGCTCGACAAGCTGATCGTCGAACCGCGCGGCGACGTTCTGGTCATTACCACCGAGAAGAGCTGGAACTGGGGTGGAATGAGCTGGAGCGGCAAGGACAGCGTCGATGTCGACATCACCGTCCCGATGCTCAACGCCGCGACGCTGACCGGATCGGGCGATCTGAGCATCGACCGGGTCCGTACCACGGCCTTTTCGGCACTGATCACCGGATCGGGCGACATGGCGATCGGGCGGATCGACAGCAGCCGCCTGAACGCGAGCATTACCGGATCGGGCGACCTGACCATCAGCGGCCGTACCGGTCGCGCCGAAACCTCGGTGCGCGGATCGGGCAATCTGCGCGGTCAGGGGCTGTCCGTCGACCTGCTCGCCGCTTCGGTCGCGGGGTCGGGCGATATCGCGATCGGCCCGACCCGCGTGGCCAGAGCCAATGTCGTGGGATCGGGCGACATCAGCATAGCGGGCCGGCCGAAGTGCACGACCAGCAAGGTCGGCTCAGGCGATATAAGGTGCGGCAGCTAGAGGCGGCTGCCCCCGATCAGAGCAGCCCCATCGCCGCCAGCTCGGCATGGAGGCCCGCGGGAATCCCCTCGCCCGATACGCCACCCTCGGCGAGATCCCGGGGCGCGTCTTCGGCGCTCAGGTAGCGCCAGCCCTGATGGGCGCGACGCGGGCGCGGCTCGACCTCGATCAGCACCGGGGCGAGGACGATGCCGATGCGGCCACCCTCGATCTCCGAAAAGCCGACCAGTGGCTGGCGAAGGCCGAAGCGGTGCTGCGATATCCAGTAGAGCGAGCCGCCGGCCATCTCGTCGGCGCGCTTGGGCATGTAGCGGGTCGACAGAACGATATTCTCGCCGCGCTCGATCCGCGCCGCGAGGCGCGCGCGCAGGTCGTCGAAGCCGTCGCAGCCAAAGGCGATCTTGGTGAGGTTGAGAGCGCTCATCGCCGCAATATCGGCATGACGGCGCGGCTGATCAACCGTGCAGGCCCCACAGGGTAGCGAGGCCAAGGAACGAGAAGAAGCCCATCACATCGGTCGCGGTGGTGACGAACACCGCCGAGGAAACCGCCGGATCCGCGCCCGCCTTGTCGAGGCTGACCGGCACGAGGATTCCGGCCAGCCCGGCGACGATATTGTTGATGATCATCGCCAGACAGATGACGATACCGAGATCGCGATTGCCGTAGATCAGATAGACCGCGATCCCGATCAGCGCGCCGAGGCACAGGCCATTGGTGATCGCGATCCGGAATTCGCGCAGGATCATCCGCGCGGTGTTCGACGAGGTGAGCTGGTTGAGCGCGAGCGCGCGGACGGCCACCGCCATCGTCTGGGTCCCGGCATTGCCGCCCATGCCCGAGACGATCGGCATCAGCACGGCAAGCACCACCAGCCCCGATATGGTGGACTGGAACAGACCGACCACCGAGGCGGCGATCACCGCCGTCGCCATGTTCACGACCAGCCAGGCCAGCCGCACCTTGACCGTCTCGAAGATCGGCTCGTTGATGTCGCCGTCACCGGCACCCGACAGCTTGAGGATATCCTCGCCGGCCTCTTCCTGGATGATGTGGACGATGTCGTCGACTGTGATCATGCCGACCAGACGGCCGCTGGGATCGACGACCGCCGCCGAGATGAGCGCATATTTCTGGAAGCGGAGCGCAACCTCCTCCTGGTCCATGTCGACCGGGATCAGATTCTGTTCGCGCTGCATCACATCGCTGATCGCAACCTTGCGCGGGGTGCGCATCACCCAGCTCAGCTTGCAGGTGCCGATCGGGTGATGGGCATGATCGACGACGAAAATCTCCCAGAAATCGGTGGTGAGATCCTCGTTCGAGCGCAGATAATCGAGCACATGGCCGACGGTCCAATGCTCCGGCACCGCGATCAGATCGCGCTGCATCAGGCGGCCGGCGGATTCCTCGGGATAGGACAGCGCCTCCTCGATCGCGGCGCGATCGTCGGGCTCCATCGCGCGCAGCACCGCGCGCTGGTCCTCCTCCTCCATCTCCTCGATGATCGCGACGGCATCGTCGGTATCGAGCTGGGTGGCCAGTTCGGCCACCTCATGCGGCGCGAGCGCGTCGATCAGTTCGTCGCGAACCCACTCGTTCATCTCGGCAAGCACGTCGCCGTCGAGCAGCTCCGCGATCGCGGAGGCAATGGGCTGGCGCATATCCTGCGGCGCAAGCTCGAACAGGTCGGCGATGTCGGCGGGGTGGAGCGGCCGCACGAGATCGCGGGCGCCTTCGGCATCGCCCTGCTCGACACATTCGATGACGGCGTCGACGAAGCTCGACTTCAGCCGATCGTCCTCGTCGTGAAGCGTTTCGGCCGTTGGCAGGTCGACAGCGGCGGTCTCGATTCCGGATTCGCTCATGCCGTCCTCCACCGATGGCCGCCGATCACCGCCGCTCTACGAGCCCCGCCGCCATATCGCAATGCGACATGGCGCTATTCGACGATCTCCATCGGCTCGCCCTTCGGGGTCCGGACCGGCTTGATCAGCAGCAGGACCGGCATCGCCAATATAACCATCCACATCATCAACCAGAAATCATCGATATAGGCGATCATGGTCGCCTGTCGCGTCACCTCGACATTGGCCATCGCCGCCAGCCGGCCGATCGCATAGCTGCCGCCATACATGCCCGACATCAGAAACGGCGTGCTGCTATCCCGGATCGCGCTGCCGACCTCCGCATGATTGATCTGGATGTTGCGGGCGAGCATCGACGTCACCAGCGCGATGAATATCGAGGATCCGATGCTACGCGTCAGCGTATATGTTGCGGCGCCATCGGTCCGCAACGCAGGCGGCAGGGTCGCCACGGCCAGATAATTGATCGCCGTCATGCACAAACCGATGCCCAGCCCCTGCACCACGCCGGACCAGATGATCAGGCGATCGTCCATGGCGAGATTGAATCGGGTCTGCATCCACAGCGATATGACGATCATGACCATGCCGAGCGCGATGACCATCCGGCCATCGATGCGCTGCATCAGCTTCCCGCCCGCTATCATGCCCACCACCATCATGATGCCGCGCGGTATCATCAACAGACCGGCATTGAAGACGGGATAGCCAAGCAGCACCTGAACGAGCGGCGGCAGCAGCACCGCCCCGGCCGTCACCTGCGGGATCACGATCAGCGCCAGCACCATTGCACCGATAAAATTACGATTGCGGAACAGCTGCACGGGGATGATCGGATGCGGATGCCGGCGCAGATGGAAGAAGAGCATCCAGAAAGCGGCGGCGCTTACGCCCAGCTCGATGATAATCTCCGGCGATTCCAGCCAGTCCTGCTGGGTGCCGCGATCGAGCGCCAGCTGCAGGCCGCAGAGCGCCAGAACGATGATCACGAATCCGATGTGATCGAAGGCCCGCCGAAGGGAAGGGAATTTCGGCATCACGGCGAAGATGCCCAGCGCCGCCACGATGCCGATCGGCACGTTGATGAAGAATACCCAGCGCCAGTCGAACGCATCGGTGAGGAAGCCGCCGAGCACGGGGCCGGCAACCGGCGCCACCAGCACGCCCATCCCCCAGATGGTTATCGCACGCACCTGCTGTGACGGCGGATTCATATCGTAGATGAACGCCTGCGACAGGGGGATCAGGAAAGCTCCCATGAAGCCCTGCGCCACCCGCGCAGCCACCATCATCGGCAGCGAAACCGCCAGGCCGCACAGCGCCGAGCTGACCGTAAAGCCGATAACCGCGATACCGTACAACCGGACACGGCCGATGCGCCCTGCGAGCCAGCCCGTGATCGGCGTCGCGATCGCCGTGGCCAATATGTAGGACGTCAGTACCCAGGATATCGAATCCGGCGTCGCGCCCAGCGCCGCCTGCATGTGCGGCAGCGCGACATTGGCGATGGTCTGATCGAGCACGACGACCATGGTGGAGATCATGATCAGAGTCGTTGCAATGATCTTCTGCCCTGGGGCCAGGGGCGTGGTAGCTTTGTCCTCGAACGGCTCGGTCATCGTCATGCTTCATGTCACCGGCGCGCGATCCTGTCAGGCTGATTCGGTCGGCACCGCGAACATTGTCGATCCCGACGCCGCCGAACATGGCGAGGCAATCATCGCTCGCATCCTCCCGCATCTGGCGATAGGGACGGGTCGAATTCGAATCCACGCAAAAGGAGAGCCCCGATGGCCGACCCCGAGAACACCCTGATCATGACCCTGGAGGGTGGCGATGTCGTCATCAACCTGCGCCCCGACCTCGCCCCCGGCCATGTCGCCCACATCAAGGAACTGGTGCGCGAGGGCTTCTATGACGGCGTCGTCTTCCACCGCGTGATCCCTGGTTTCATGGCGCAGGGCGGCGATCCGACCGGCACCGGCATGGGCGGCTCCAAGAAGCCCAACCTGAAGGCCGAGTTCAACGCCGAGCCGCATGTGCGCGGCGTCTGCTCGATGGCCCGCAGCCAGAGTCCGGACAGCGCGAACAGCCAGTTCTTCATCTGCTTCGACGATGCGCGCTTCCTCGATCGCCAGTACACCGTCTGGGGCGTGGTCGAATCGGGCATGGAGCATGTCGACGCGCTCCCCAAGGGCGAGCCGCCCCGTACGCCGGGCAAGATCACCAAGGCGCGGATCGCCGCCGACGCCTGATCGCGACATGCCCCCTTTCGCACGGCGCGGCGGAAGGGGGCCGTGCTGCCACAAGCTCAGCTTATGACGTACCGCTCAGGAACATCTTTGCAGCGAGGCATGCTCAGCCTATATTGACCCTTCCCGATGGAGTGGGCCCTGAAGGTGTAGCCGATGTTCGATGGTCTGATTTCCTACCTCGATTCGATCAAGGTGCGCGACCCCGCGCCGCGATCGCGCTGGGAGGTTCTGCTCTATCCGGGCGTCCTCGCCCTGGGGCTTCACCGGATCGCCCACTGGCTTTTCCAGGCCGAGCTCTATTTTCTCGCGCGCCTGATCAACCATATCTCGCGGATGCTGACCGCGATCGATATCCACCCCGGCGCGCAGATCGGCCGCAACTTCTTCATCGACCACGGCTTCGTCGTGATCGGCGAGACGGCGGTGATCGGCAACGACGTCACCATCTACCAGGGTGCGACGCTGGGCGGCACCAACCCGACCAACGGCCAGGGCGGCAAGCGCCACCCCACGATCGGCGATGGCGCCATCATCAGCCTGGGCGCGGCGATCCTGGGCCCGATCATGATCGGTGCCCGCGCGCGCATCGGCGCCAATGCCGTAGTGACCAAGGATGTTGCCGAGGGCCAGGTGATGGTCGGCATTCCGGCCCGGCCGATGCTGGTCGACGCCAAGGAATATCAGAAAGGCTTCGTGCCCTATGGCACGCCCTGCAGCGAGCGGTTCGACCCGCAGACGCAGCAGCTGGAAATCCTGCGCTGCGAGCTCGAAACGTTGCGCGGCAGGATCGGCAAGCTCATCGATGAACGCGATGCCGCCCGGAGCAAGCCCGGCGAGGATCGCGAAAGCGCATAAGGTGCCGCCATCTCGCCATCTTCCCGGCACCAGGACGGCCCCCTGAATGGGGACGGTATCCCCATTTCCGGGCAAGCCCCTGCAGGTGGGGTTCGACCGGATCGAGTTGATGCGCATCCTTGATCTCTACGGCCGCATGGTCGCGGCCGGCCTGTGGCGCGACTATGCGATCGATCTGGGCCGCGACGCCGCCTGTTTCGCCGCCTTCCGCCGTACCGCCGAACGCCCCGAATATCGCATCGAGAAGCGCCCCGCGCTGCGCAACCGCCAGGGCCTGTGGGCGCTGATCGGAGAGGGCGGCGCGATCCTCAAGCGCGGCCAGGAGCTGGGGCCCGTGCTGGCGCCGGTCGAACGCCGGCTGATGAAACTGGTCGTCCTGCGATAAGGTCTTCGCCTCCGCTCAACCGAGCGGATCACATCTACCGCTCATCCTGAGGAGCCACTGAGCCTGTCGAAGGGGCGTCTCGAAGGATCGACCACCGGCAGGCGCAGCGCGATATCCGCCGGCAACAGCCCGACGATGCGCCGGCGCGCCACCGTCCAGAAGGCCGAGAGCAGCAGAAGCGCCGAACCGATGATCAGCGCGGTGAGTCCGAAGCCGAGGTCGACCGCGCCGCTCTGCTCGATCAGGCTCGACAGCGCATAAAGGACATAGGCCAGGGCCGAGACCATCAGTGCGCGGCGATCGATCGCCAGCGCGATAACGCCCAGCGCGATATAGATCAGGATGACGAACGCCGCCTGTGCGGGTGCGGCGGTACCGGAAAGCATGCCCATCATCGCGAAGATCGGATGGACGATCATCGGCGCCGCGAGCAGATGCAGCCAGAAGGCGACATCCGAGCGGCGGGTCGTGCGGGTGCGATCGCTGATGTCCCACCACATCGCCAGCGCGAAGACGGCGAGGCCCGCGATGAGCAGCAGCTTGAACAGATGGCCGCCGATCGCCGGTACCGCAGCCACGACCAGCGCCAGCGACAGGCCGGCCATGGCCGCCGTCCCCGCCGCGACGGTGATCGGCACCTGAAAGCGGCGCCAGTGCAGCCAGACGCCGCCAGCGGTGAGCGCGGCCGCAGCGGCGACGATCAGCGCAACCGTGCGCTCCGCCTGACCATTATCGGCATCGAAGACGGTGCCGAGCAGGATCGCAAAACCGGCGAACAGGCCGCCGGCGAAGGCGAGCAGCAGGATGATGCTGGGCAGCGCCATGCGCCGTTCCCGCGTGAAATATTCGGCAAGCCCCCAGGAAGCGGCCGCGATCGCGAAGCCGATGAACGGCGACGGCCCCTGTTCGGGCGCGAACAGCCGGATCATGTTGCCCAGCCAGCCCATCGCCACCAGCATCAGCACGGCGGCGATCGAGACGAAGATGTCGTTGAAGCCGGTGAGCAGCCGGAAGCTCTCCTCGTCGACCGCGGGGGTCGCGCGCGTGCCGGCGACATGCGCCCGCAGGGCGGTAGCCGCCTCCCGGCTCAGCGCGCCTGCCTCGACGGCGGCATCGATATCGCTCTCGCTGTACATCGGCATGTCTCTCCTGGGATTCAGGCGGAGACTAGCATTGCTGTATTATAATAACAACACACTGCAGAAGGGCTCAGAGAGCGCCCTCGCTGTCGAGCGCGTAGCCGGCCGAACGGACCGTCCGGATCACGTCCGGCGCATCCTCCAGATTGATCGCCTTGCGAAGGCGGCGAATATGCACGTCGACGGTGCGCGGCTCGATATCGCTGTCGCGTCCCCAGACCGAATCGAGCAGCCGCTCACGCGAGAAGACGCGGCCGGGATGCTCCAGGAAATGCTTGAGCAGACGGAACTCGGTCGGCCCCAGATTGATCGGCAATCCGCCGCGGCGAACCCGATGGCTGGCCGTATCCATTTCGATATCGGCATAGCTCAGCCGCTCGCCGGCCAGGCCGGGGCGTACCCGCCGCAACACCGCACCGACCCGGGCAACCAGTTCGCGAGGCGAGAAGGGCTTGGTGACATAGTCGTCGGCGCCGGTTTCGAGGCCGCGGACGCGATCCTCCTCCTCGCCGCGCGCCGTCAGCATGATGATCGGCACATTGGCGGTATCGGGAAGGCGGCGCAGCCGCCGGCAGACCTCGATCCCCGAGACGCCTTCGATCATCCAGTCGAGCAGGACGAGATCGGGCGGGGTCTCCCGCGCCAGCAGGATCGCCTCTTCGCCGTCGCCGGTACGCTCGACCTCGAAATCATCGCGCTCCAGATGCCAGCTGACCAGTTCGGCAAGGGCCGCATCATCCTCGACCAGAAGCACCCGGGCGCGTGCCATCATCTGTCTCCTGCGAGCGAATCTTCACCCTTTGTCCGCTCGGCCATCTGTTTGCCGGTCGCCGCGAAATAGACCATCTCGGCGACATTCGTCGCATGGTCGCCGATCCGTTCGATATTCTTCGCGATGAAGAGCAGATGGGTCGACGCCGTGATATTGTGCGGATTTTCCATCATATATGTCAGCAGCGTGCGGAACAGGCTGTTGTAGAAATCGTCGACCGCCTTGTCCCGGGCCGCCACCGCGACGGCTGCCTCGGCATCGCGAAGGACGAAAGCGTCGAGGACGTTACGGACCATTTCGGTCGCGATCTTGCCCATCGGCGGCAGCACCGCCAGCGCTTCCATGCCGCGGGTTTCCTGCAGCAGCGAAATGCGCTTGGCGATATTCTTGGCATAGTCGCCCATCCGTTCGACCACGCCGGCGATCTTCAGCGCCGCCAGCACTTCGCGCAGATCGTCCGCCATCGGCGCGCGCAGCGCGATCAGTCGCACCACCTGGCGCTCTACCTCGGCCTCAAGCTCGTCGATCTTGCGGTCGCCCTCGACGATCCGGGCCGCGCTTTCAAGGTCGCGGTTGACGAGCGCTTCGAGCGCTCCGGTGATCGCCGCTTCGGCGCGGCCGCCCATTTCGGAAATCAGCGCACGAAGCTGGCCGAGATCCTCGTCGAACGCCTTGACGGTGTGACCCGTTGCCATCGTGTTTTTCCCTTCGGCTCACCGGCCGACACCATCTATGCGCGGCCTATGGGAGGTGGATGTTGCATTATCATGACAGACTTTCCCGCGAGATGACGGGAAATGTGACAGTCACGGTGGTGCCGACGCCGACCTTCGATTCGATATCGAGCGTGGCCCGGTGGCGCTCGGCGATATGCTTGACGATCGCCAGGCCGAGACCGGTGCCGCCGACCGAGCGGCTGCGCCCGGCATCGACCCGGTAGAAACGCTCGGTCAACCGTGGCAGATGCTCGGGCGATATGCCCTCGCCCTGATCGGTGATGCGCAGCCTCACCCGGCCCTGTGCCTGATCGAGCGCGACCCGGATCGGCGTGGCCGGGCGGCCATATTTGATCGCGTTGCCGATCAGATTGTGGAGCAGCTGGCCTATCTGCACCCGATCGGCGCGCACCTCCGGACCGGATTCGATCGCCAGTTCGATGCGATCGCCGCCTTCGCGCAGCCCCGAACGGATCACCCCGGCGACCTCTTCGATCACCGGCCCCAGCGCGAGCGGCGTCTGCGGCACCGAGAAGCGGTCGGCCT
>CAZJXG010000127.1:0-9528 GCA_964549965.1 uncultured Sphingomonas sp.
GCGACGATGGACCGCACCAGCGTCTCGATGTTCGCGCTCAAGGCGAATCTCGCCCCGTCGCTCGATCTGCTCGCCGATATCGTCCAGCGGCCCACCTTCGCGCCCGCCGAGATCGAACGGCTGCGCGCCCAGATCCTCGCCGGGATCAGCGCCGAAAATGCCCAGCCGCGCGGCATCGCACGGCGGACCCTGCCGATCCTGCTCTATGGCAAGCTCCACCCCTATGGCGTGCCGCTGTCGGGCAGCGGCACCGAGGAAGGCGTCAAGGCGGTGACTCGTGCCGACCTCCTCGCCTTCCACCAGAGCTGGATTCGCCCCGACAACGCGAAAATCTTCGTCACCGGCGATACCACGCTCGACGAGCTAAAGCCGCTGCTTGAGGCGCGCTTCGGCAGCTGGGCGAAGCCCGCGACAGCCAAGGGCGAGAAGGTCTTCGCGATGGACCGGATGGCGCGGCCCGCCCGTATCGTCCTGATCGATCGGCCGCAGAGCCCGCAAAGCTACATCATGGCGGGGCAACTGCTCCCGACCCGCGGCCTCGACGATCCGATCACCCTGATCACCGCCAATGAGGTGCTGGGCGGCAGCTTCCTGTCGCGGCTCAACATGGACCTCCGCGAGACCAAGGGCTGGGCCTATGGCGCCTTCACCCAGGTGCCGATGCTGCGGGAGACGATGCCGCTCTATCTGGTCGCGCCGGTCCAGACCGACAAGACCGGGGCGTCAGTCGCCGCGGCGATCGACGACATGAAGGCATTTCTCGCCGCCAAAGGCATCGACGACGAGGAGCGCGAGCGCACCATCAACAACCAGATCCGCTCGCTGCCCGGATCGTTCGAGACATCGAACGACCTTCTCGGCGCGCTCGTCCAGATCGACACGTTTCGCCGTCCCGACGATTATTATGCGCAGCTCCCCGCCCGCTATCGCGCGATGAGCGCTAAGCAGCTCGACGAGGCGGCACGCGCAGCGATCAGGCCCGACAGCCTGATCTGGGTCATCGTCGGCGACGCCGCCAAGGTCGAGCCGCAGCTCAAGGACATCGGTCTGCCGGTCGAGCGCATGGCGGTGGGCCAATGAGCGTCGAGATCTGGGATTGCGTCACCAAGGCGCCCTTCGGCGACCAGGCATCGGTCTTCACCATCGTCCGCGATGGTGACAGCTTCACGGGCAGCAATGTCGCCGAGATCGGCGAATTGCCGGTCGTCGATGGCCGCATCGCGGGCGATCGGCTGGTCTGGAAGATGCCGACGCAGAAGCCGATGCCGATGACCCTTGTCGGCAAGGCGGTGATAGACGGCGACCGGCTGACCGGCACGGTGACGATGGGCGTGTTCGGCAAGGCCGAGATGACCGGGGTGCGGAGGGGCTGATCGCCCTGCCAGGCGCCCGTCTCCCCCTTGTGGCAAAGATTTGCAACATTGCGGTCAGGCTCTGTTAGGATTGTGCGGGTAGCCTTTCGCGCATGCAAAGCCATGTCCCGGAATTATCCGAACCATCGCCATTGACTCATAGCTGGCCGCTGTTCGAGCGTGACTGTCGTTTCGATCTGGGCTGTGACCTCCGCTGGACAGCGGAGGCGGCCGTCGATCAGGCGCTCGACGAGCGGCTATTCGCGGACCAGAAGCTGGGCGCCTGGGATTGCGATCTGACCGACGACCGGCTGACATGGTCGCCGGGCGTCTATGATCTGTTTGGGCTTCCGCGTGGAGCCTCGGTCAGCCGCGACGAGGCGTTGTCGTTCTACGCGGAGCGCTCCCGTGCGGCACTCGAGCGGCTGCGTACCCATGCGATACGCCACCATCGCGGCTTCACGCTCGATGTCGAGTTGCGCCCTGCCGATGGCGGCCGCCGCTGGATGCGGATCGTCGCAGCCCCCGTCTGCGCGGCCTATCAGGCAGTTCGCCTGCACGGGTTCAAGCGCGACGTCACCTGCGAATATCGCTGACCGCGACGGGGCTGGCTCAACGCCGATGCGGCACGATCGTGCTCGCCACCATGGTCGATTGGCCTCGCTCGATCGACCAGAGGCGGCCAGCCACTTTCGGGTCCCAGTCGATCGCCTGCCCGTTGGTGGCGATTGCGATGGTGTCGAGCAGTTCGAGCACCGATCCCGCCTTGGGCAGGGCCAGCACATATAGCTCCGGCCGGTCATGGCCGGTGGCATAGAGCCGACCGTCAGGACCCCAGCCCAGTCCCGAGCAGCTGAACGGCGCGAACCGGCCTAGGACGGCAGCCGGGAAGGTCCATGCCGCCTCCTGCCGGAAAGCATCGTCATAGCGGACGAGCAGCGTGTAGCGATGATCGCGGCCGGGTTCGCCACCCTTGCCGGCATAATTGGCGTAGACGGCCCACCATTTGCCGCCGTGCCGATCGAGCGCGGTCAGGGATCCTGGGCCGATCCCCAGGCTGATGCTGCGCACATGGGCGAGCGTGGCGGTGTCGAAGATCTCGACCGCGCTGGTCTGCGGCACGTCGGGATAGTTGGACGCGGCGCAGACCAGCTGGGGGCCGACCACGGTGCAGCTGTTCATATGCGGGAACAGGCGGCGCTCGCCGGACCATTGCGCTACCCGTTCGCCGGTCGAGATGCGGTATTTGCCGATGCGGTCATTATCGATCGCATAGACGAATATGCCATCGGATGCCGCGCCCTGACGGGCCTCCTCGGCGGCGATGCGCAAAGCCACCGGCGCCTGTGCGGATAGCACGGCTGGCAGGATGCTCAGCAACAGCGCGAACAGACGGGTCGTACGGGACATCGGCGCGTGGGCTCCCAATAGAGGCGCCGTGATAGTCGGCCTATGTGACAGGCCTGCGGATCGATTGTCATGCCGTCACTGTGAAACTTTCATCTTTGTGCAGCGCAATGGCAACCGGGGTGACTCGTTGGCATCGCATAGGTCCCGCGACGGGAGCCTGTGCGATGACGATACCCCTGCGCGTGCTGTTTCTCGCCGGCCTCACCGCATTGGCCGCCACGCTCTCGGCCGGCGGAGACGCCCGCGAGGATATCGGCATTCCGACGCCGATGACCGCCGTGGAGCAGGGGCAGGCCCTTTCCGTGATGACCTATAATGTCAACGGCCTGCCCTGGCCGATCGCACTGGGCCGCGATGCCGCGCTGGGGCGGATCGCCGATCGGCTCGCGGGGATGCGCCGTGCCGGTCGCCAGCCGCATATCGTGCTGCTGCAGGAGGCTTTCATCCCGGAAGCCGGGGACATCGCCCGCCGTGCCGGCTACCGGCATGTCGCGATGGGCCCGGATGTGACGATGCGCAGCGGTGTCACGCCGACGGCAGGCGACCTCGCCTTCCTCGACGAAGCCCGCTGGGATCGTGGCGAGCGAACCGCCAAGCAGCTGGGCAGCGGCCTGATCATCCTGTCCGACTATCCGGTGGCGAAGGTCGAACGCATGGCCTTTCCGGATTTCGCCTGCGCCGGCTTCGACTGCCTGGCCAATAAAGGCGTGCTGCTCGCACAATTGCGTGTGCCCGGTATCCCCGGCGTCGTGAGCATCGCCAATACCCACCTCAACGCGCGCAAGGCCTCGGGCGTCTCCACCGAACGATCGCAGCAGGCCTATGGCCGGCAGGCGGCGCTGCTGGCCGCGTTTCTGAAGCGGCGTGTGCCGCAGGGGACGACGCTGCTGATCGGCGGCGATCTGAACATCGGCAAGGACGCTGATCGTGCCCGTGCTTTCTTCGGCGCCTTTGCCGGGGCCGGGCTCGACTTCGTGTCGGCGCGCCAGGGCGGCCTGCGCCGCGCGCTCGGCGAGACGCCAGCAGCCGACCGTCGCGCGCGGGACGACCTGCTGTTCGCGAACCGGAAAGGAAAGGACTGGCTGTTCGCCCGCACCGCCGATGGAACCCCGATGCCGGTGCGGCAGGCGCATGTGCCCTTCGGTTCCGAACCCGATGGCGAACCGCTGTCCGATCATTTCGGCTATGTCATCGATTATGCGCCAATGCGCGCCGCGCGGGGGTAGGGTCGGGCCTGCATCGCGATGCCGGCATCGCCGGACAAATCCTAGTCGAAGAACAGCTTCGTCACATGGCCCATCTTGCGGCCAGGGCGGGCCTGGCCCTTGCCGTAGAGGTGGAGGTGGGCCGCCGGATCGGACAGGATGATGTCCCAGTCGCCGGCCTGCGCGCCGATCAGGTTGCGCATCTCGACCTTCGGGGCCGCGCGGGCGGTGGAGCCGAGCGGCAGGCCGCAGATCGCGCGGATATGGTTCTCGAACTGCGAGGTGACGGCGCCCTCGATCGTCCAGTGGCCGCTATTGTGGACCCGCGGCGCCATCTCGTTGAACACCGGGCCTTCGGCGGTATCGAAGAACTCGATCGCCAGCACGCCGACATAGTCGAGTTCGGTGACGATCTTTTCCGCCAGCGCCTTTGCCGCTTCCACGGTGGCTCCGGCGAGCTCGGCGGGAACGGTCGACAAGGCGAGGATGCCATCCTCATGGACGTTGAGCACCGGATCCCAGATCGCGGTCGCACCGTCGCTGCCGCGTGCGATCAGGATCGAAAATTCCCGCTCGAACGCGACGAAGCCTTCGAGGACGGCCGGCTCCCAGGCGAGCGCCGCCCACGCCTCGTCGGCATCGGCGGCCTGCTTGAGCCGCGCCTGGCCCTTGCCGTCATAGCCGAAGCGCCGTGTCTTCAGGATGGCGGGGGTGCCGATCAGGTTCAGCGCCGCGTCGAGATCCTCGCGGCTCGACACCACCGCCCAGGGCGCGGGCCGGCCACCGATCGCCTGGACGAAAGCCTTTTCGGTGGCGCGATCCTGCGCGGTCGCCAGCGCCCGAGGGTGCGGGGCGAGCGGCACGCGCAGGCTCTCCAGCGGCGCGACCGGGATATTCTCGAACTCATAGGTGACGACGTCGACCGTCTGGGCGAAGGCCTGGAGCGCATCGGCATCGTCGTAATTGCCCTGCACCCAGCGTGCCGAGACATCGGCGGCGGGGCCGCTGGATTCGGGCGCGTAGATCGCCGAGCGATAGCCGAGATTGGCGGCCGCCATGCTGAGCATCCGGCCGAGCTGGCCGCCGCCGATGATACCGATCGTCGCACCGGGCTGGATCATGGTCATGCGATTCCGGGGCCGGTCAGTCGAACGGCTCGACCGCGACGTCGGCGGTCTGCCTGGCGCGCCATGCATCGAGCCGTTCAGCCAGTGCGGGATCGGTCGTGGCGAGGATGGCGGCAGCGAACAGCGCGGCATTGATCGCGCCGGGCTTGCCGATCGCAAAGGTGCCGACGGGGATGCCGCCCGGCATCTGGACGATCGACAACAGGCTGTCCATGCCCTTCAGAGCCTTGGATTCGACGGGCACGCCCAGTACCGGCAGCCGCGTCATCGATGCGGTCATGCCTGGCAGATGTGCCGCGCCGCCCGCCCCGGCGATGATCGCCTTCAGCCCGCGTCCGACCGCCGATTTCGCATAGTCGTAAAGCCGGTCGGGCGTGCGGTGCGCCGAGACGACCAGCGTCTCATGCGGCACGCCGAGCGCCTCAAGCGTGGCGGCGGCGTGGGACATGGTCTCCCAGTCCGAACGGCTGCCCATGATGATCCCGATCAGCGGCGCTGCGGCCATGCGACGTCCCCCTCAAAGCCCGGTTTAGCGCTCCGACAGATAATAGCGATCCCTGGCGGTCAGATCGTCGGCGAGCTCATAGACGATCGGCTGGCCGGTCGGGATCTCCAGTTCGGTGATCTCATCGTCGGGAATGTTCGACAGATGCTTGACCAGCGCGCGCAGCGAATTGCCGTGCGCCGAGATCACTACCCGCTTGCCGGCCTTCAGGTCGGGCGCGATCCGCGCCTCCCAATAGGGGAGCACCCGCGCGATCGTATCCTTCAGACTCTCGGTCGATGGAATGGGGATGCCGGCATAGCGGCGGTCCTTGCCCAGATCGAATTCGCTGCCGGCCTCCAGCACCGGCGGCGGGATATCGAAGCTGCGGCGCCAGACCTTGACCTGCGCGTCGCCATGCTTCGCCGCCGTCTCGGCCTTGTTGAGGCCGGTCAGCCCGCCATAATGGCGCTCGTTCAGCCGCCAGTCCTTCTCGACCGGCAGCCACAGCCGGCCCATCGCCTCGAGCGCGAGGTTGAGCGTCTTGATGGCGCGGGTCTGGAAGCTCGTATAGCATTGGTCGAAATCGAGGCCCCTGGAGGCCATCAATTCGCCCGCCGCGATCGCCTCGGCGATCCCCTGTTCGGTCAGATTGACGTCCCACCAGCCGGTGAAGCGGTTTTCGAGATTCCAGGCCGACTGGCCGTGGCGGATCAGTACGAGGGTGGGCATCTCTTCTCCCTGAGCGATTTCGAGGGGGGCGTTCAACCCCGCCGGCTCGGAAACCGCGGCAATCGATGGCGGGAACGGCTGAAAGACGCTCCCACGCGACGGAAGGGGCGTCTTAGTGGCCTGTCGCCTTTCTGTCACCCTTGCAAATCGGTAAATGCGGGCGCGAAATGCTTGCCGACGAAACCCCGGGAGAGAGAGCCGATGCCAATCGCCGCCAGGACCATCCGCTACACGCATAAGGGGGTCGAGTTTCAGGCTTATGCCGCCTGGGACGATATAAGCCACCATGTGCGGCCGATCGTGATGGTCGCCGGCACCTTCATGGGCCGCACCGAGTTCGAGGCGGGCAAGGCGCGCTCGCTCGCCGCACTCGGCTATGTCGGCGTGGCGATCGATGTGTATGGGCTGGGCCACTGGCCGGCCGACCAGGACGAGGCGCGCGTGCAGATGGGCCTGCTCGATGCCGATCGCGCCCTGCTTCTGGCGCGCCTTAATGCCGCGCTCGCCGCCGTCCGGACGCTGGGCGGCCCGGCCGATGGCGGCCGGGTCGCGGCGATAGGTTTCTGCTTCGGCGGCAAATGCGTGCTCGATCTCGCGCGCAGCGGCGCCGATGTCGCGGGGGTCGTCAGCTTCCACGGTGTGTATGATCCTCCGCCCCTTCCACGTCGCCAGATCGCGACGAAGGTCCTCGTCCTGCACGGTTGGGACGACCCGGTCGCGCCGCCCGAGTCGGTGCTGGCGCTGTCGAAAGAATTGAGCGAGGCCGGGGCCGACTGGCAGCTTCACAGCTATGGCCTTACCGTGCACGCCTTCACCAATCCCGCGCGGGAGGGGATGTACAGCCCTGACGCCGACCGCCGCAGCTGGCAGGCGGTGACGAACTTCCTGGAAGAGATATTCCCCTGACATTCGCGGCAGATCAGCCACGGCAGGAAGATCAGAAACAGCATTGACCTCGATTTTATTGCGGCGCAGCATCCCGCGATGTCCAGCACGCCGCCCATCACCCAGAATCCCGATATCCGCTTTCTCGGCCGCCTGCTCGGCGACGTGATCAAGGCCTATGGGGGCGAGACGCTATTCCGGCGGATCGAATATATCCGCTCGGCGTCGGTAGATCGGGCGCGCGGGATCGTCGGATCGCACGAGATAGATTCGGGGCTGGATGCGCTGACCCTCGACGACACGCTCGCCTTCGTCCGGGGCTTCATGCTCTTCTCGATGCTCGCCAATCTCGCCGAGGACCGGCAGGGCGTCGCCGCCGAGCCCGGTGCCGATGTCGCCGCCGCGCTCGATCGGCTGGAGAATGAAGGCGTTTCGCGGTCGAAAGTGGTGGAGATGCTCGACAGTGCGCTGATCGCCCCGGTGCTCACCGCGCACCCGACAGAGGTGCGGCGCAAGAGCATGATCGATCATCGCAACAAGATCTCCGAGCTGATGATCCTAAAGGATATAGGACGGGTCGAGACTGCCGACGGCGATCTCATCGACCAGGCGATCTATCGGCAGATCGCCCTGCTCTGGCAGACAAGGCCGCTGCGCCGCGAGCGGCTCTACGTCGCCGACGAGGTCGAGACCGCGCTGGCCTATCTGCGCGACATCTTCCTGCCGACCTTGCCCGCACTCTATTCGCGGTGGCAGCGTGCGCTGGGCCATCGGCCCGCCAGCTTCCTGCGCCCGGGGAGCTGGATCGGTGGCGATCGCGACGGCAATCCCTTCGTCAACGCCGAATCGCTGCGCCTGGCGCTGGCCCGCGCGGCCGAAACAGTGGTCGGCTATTATCTGCGCGAACTGCACGAACTGGGCGCGGAGCTGTCGATCTCGACCGAGCTGGCCGAGGTTACGTGGGAGGTGGAGAAGCTCGCCGAAGCCAGTGGCGACAAGAGCTCGACCCGCAGCGACGAGCCCTATCGCCGCGCGATCACCGGTATCTATTCGCGGCTGTCGAAGACCTATCGCGAGCTCACCGGCCGCACACCCGCCCGCCTGCCCGCGACGGAGGCCGAACTGGGCGCGTATGAAGACCCGGGCGCGCTGCGCGCTGATCTGGTCGAGATTGCCCATGCGCTCAACCGGACCGGTGCGGGGTCGCTGTCGGGGAATGGCGCGCTGGGCCGTCTGATCCGCGCGGTCGAGACCTTCGGCTTTCATCTCGCCACGCTCGACATGCGGCAGAATGCCGATGTCCATGAACGGGTCATCGCCGATCTGCTCCGGGTGGCGGGCGTCGAGGCTGATTATCTCGCCCTCGACGAGGAGGCGCGGGTCGCCCTGCTGCGCAGCGAACTTGCCTCGAAACGGCTGCTGCGCACGCCGTTTGGCGCTTATGCCGATGAAACGCTGTCCGAACTGGCGATCGCCGAAGCGGCGGCGGAGGCGCATCGGCGCTATGGCCGGGAGGCGATCACCACCTACATCATCTCCAAGGCCGACAATGTCTCCGACATGCTGGAGGTCAACATCCTGCTCAAGGAGGCCGGACTCTATGTTCCCGGCACGCCGCCGACTGCGGCGATCATGGCGGTGCCGCTGTTCGAGACGATCGGCGATCTCGAGCGGGCGCCCGAGATCATGACCCGATATTTTGCCCTCCCCGAGGTCGCCGCCGTCACCGCCGCGCGCGGGCACCAGGAGGTGATGGTCGGCTATTCGGATTCAAACAAGGATGGCGGCTATCTGACGTCGGTGTGGAGCCTGCATGAGGCGTCGAGCGCGCTGAGGTCGGTTTTCGCCGATGCCGGTACGGCGATCCAGCTGTTCCACGGCCGGGGCGGTGCGGTCGGGCGCGGTGGCGGATCGAGCTTCGCGGCGATCCTGGCACAGCCGCATGGCACCGTGCAGGGCCGCATCCGCATCACCGAGCAGGGCGAGGTCATCGCCGCCAAATATGGCACGCGCGAGAGCGCCGCCGCCAATCTGGAGGCGATGACCTCCGCCACCCTGCTCGCGACGCTCGAAGAGGCGGCGCTGAAGCCCGGCGATCGCAAGCGCTTTTTCGCGGCGATGGAGGATATCTCTGGCCGCGCTTTCACCGCGTATCGCGGGCTGGTCTATGAAACGGAGGGTTTTCGGACCTATTTCCGCCAGATGACCCCAATCGCCGAGATCGCGGATCTCAAGATCGGATCACGCCCCGCGAGCCGCACCAAGAGCGACCGGATCGAGGATCTGCGCGCCATCCCCTGGGTGTTCAGCTGGGCGCAGGCGCGGGTGATGCT
>CAZJXG010000128.1:0-9353 GCA_964549965.1 uncultured Sphingomonas sp.
TGGCCGAGCTGTGGAAGCTTCCGATCATCTTCGTGATCGAGAACAACCAATATGCCATGGGAACGAGCGTCAACCGCGCCTCGTCCGAGGATCAGCTCTATCGCCGCGGCGAGAGCTTCCGCATCCCCGGTATCCAGGTCGACGGCATGGATGTGCTGGCGGTGCGTGGCGCCGCAGAGGAAGCGGTGAAGTGGGTCCGCGCCGGCAAGGGACCGGTGCTGCTCGAACTCAAGACCTATCGCTATCGCGGTCACTCGATGTCCGACCCCGCGAAATACCGCTCGCGCGACGAGGTTCAGGCGGTGCGCGACAAGTCCGATCCGATCGACCATCTCAAGAAGGAGCTGGAGGCGCTCGGCATCGGCGAGGATGAGCTGAAGAAGCTGGAAAAGGATATCCGCGCGATCGTCGCCGAGGCGGCCGACTTTGCCGAGCAATCGCCCGAGCCTGAGGCCGGCGAGCTCTACACCGACGTGCTGGTGGGACAATATTGATGGCTGTCGATCTGAAGATGCCCGCGCTTTCCCCGACGATGGAGGAAGGCACGCTCGCCAAATGGCTGGTCAAGGAAGGGGACGCCGTGAAATCCGGCGATATCCTCGCCGAGATCGAGACCGACAAGGCCACGATGGAGTTCGAGGCGATTGACGAAGGCACGATCGCCGAGATCGTCATTCCCGCCGGCACCGAAGGCGTGAAGGTGGGCGAGGTGATCGCCCGCATCGCCGAAGAGGGCGACGAAGCTACGCCCGCGCCCAAGGCCCAGGCGAAAAGCGCGCCCGAGCCGAAGGCAGAAAAGCAGGTGGAGGTAGCGGCCCCCGAATCCCCGACCCCGCACAAGATGGAAACCGGCGCGCGTGATCTGGTCGCGGCGGTCGCCGACACCCGCGACGATCCGGAGGTACCGCAGGGCACCGAGCTGGTGAAGACCACGGTCCGCGAGGCGCTGCGCGACGCGATGGCCGAGGAGATGCGTAGGGACGGCGATGTCTTCGTCATGGGCGAAGAGGTCGCGCAGTACCAGGGCGCCTATAAGGTGACTCAGGGCCTGCTTGACGAGTTCGGCGACAAGCGCGTGATCGACACGCCGATCACCGAATATGGCTTTGCCGGTATCGGCACCGGCGCCGCGATGGGCGGTCTGCGCCCGGTGGTCGAGTTCATGACCTTCAACTTCGCGATGCAGGCGATCGATCACATCATCAATTCGGCGGCCAAGACCAATTACATGTCGGGCGGACAGATGCGCTGCCCGGTCGTGTTCCGCGGCCCCAATGGCGCCGCCGCACGGGTCGGTGCGCAGCATAGCCAGAATTACGCACCCTGGTATGCAAGCGTACCGGGTCTGATCGTGATCGCACCCTATTCGGCGGCCGATGCCAAGGGCCTGCTGAAGGCCGCGATCCGCTGTCCCGATCCGGTTGTCTTCCTGGAGAATGAGCTGCTCTACGGGCAGAGCTTCGAGGTGCCGAAGCTCGACGACTATGTCCTGCCGATCGGCAAGGCACGCATATGCCGGCCCGGCAAGGACGTGACGATCGTCAGCTACTCGATCGGCGTAGGCGTCTCGCTGGAAGCGGCCAAGCAGCTCGAAGCCGAGGGCGTGGATGCCGAGGTGATCGACCTGCGGACGCTCCGCCCGCTCGACAAGGAGACGGTCCTCGCGAGCCTTAGGAAGACCAATCGCATGGTCGTCGTCGAGGAAGGCTGGCCGACCTGCTCGATCGCCTCGGAGATTGTTTCGATCGCGATGGAAGAGGCGTTCGATGATCTCGACGCGCCGGTGCGCCGTGTCACCAATGTCGATGTCCCGATGCCCTATGCCGCCAATCTCGAAAAGGCAGCATTGCTGAAAGTCTCGGATGTCGTAGCGGCGGCCAAGGCGGTGAGCTACCGGGATTGAGCGGCGGGCCGCATCCCCTAGGGGATATTGCGGACGGGCGTTTTCAGGAAATGTGATACGCTTTGCGGAGTCCGAATCGACTCGGGAGAGCGATGATGCCCCATGTGCAGCCGACCGCGACACCCCACAGTCCGTTCCTGGGTCGCCTTCTCTATGTCGAGGACAATCCCCAGATCGCCGAGGTGACATGCCTGTTGCTGGAAGATAGCGGCCTGGAGATTACCCAGGCCCAATCGGCCGAGGAAGCCCTGCGCATCGCCGACGACGAAGCCGTACCGTTCGATATCGTCCTCACCGATGTCGTGATGCCGGGGCTGAGCGGCGTGCAGCTTGCGCGCCGGCTCAACCGGCGCTGGCCGGACCTGCCGATCGTGCTGGTCAGCGGCTTCAGCGACGAACTCGCAATGGGCTATGGCGGCCAATATGAGCTGCTGCGCAAGCCGTTCACCCGTGGCGCGCTGCTCGACATATTGCAGCGCCATCTCGATGGCGCCGTCTATCAGCCTGCCTAATACGTCCCTGCTCGCCGATCCCGAACGCCTGCTGGCGCTGAGTTATGCACCGGCGGAACGCCGAGCCGCGCTCGCCGCGCTCTGGCGGCTGGATGAGCGGATGGGAACGATCGTGGCCACCGCACGGGAACCGGCGATCGGCGCGATGCGGCTGCTATGGTGGCGTGATGCGCTGACCGGGCTCGATACGCCCGGCGCCATACCGCCGGCCGAGCCACTGCTGGGCGAGATCGCCAAGCGCCTGCTGCCGGCTGGGCTGCCCGGTCGATCGATCGCCGAGATCGAGGAAGGCTGGGCGGCACTGCTCGAAGCCGATGCGCCGGGCCAGGCGGAAATCCTCGCCCATGGCGAAGCGCGCGGCGGGCCGCTGTTCGCATTGTCGGCGTTGCTGCTCGGCGCGGTTCCGGAGGATGCCGGCCGCGCCGGCGAAGGCTGGGCGCTCGCCGATCTCGGCCACCGCCTGAGCGATCCGGCAGCGCGGCACTTCGCCCGCGAGCAGGCGGCGGACCGGCTCGGAGATGTCGCCGTCGGTCGCTGGCCTGCGGCGCTGCGGCCACTCGGCCTGCTCGCCACCCTCGCGCGCGGGGATGCCGCGATGCCGGCCGAACGGCTGCGGCGACAAGGTTCTCCGAAACGGTTGTTTCGTGGGCTCGCCTATCGGCTGACTGGACGTTAATCTGGTGCCGCACACCCTGCTCCGCTCGTTCAAGGTGAGCGGTCTGGATGGGTGACGGAGGAGACACGCGATGTGGCGATATCTTGCGGGGGCGACGGCCGGCGTGCTGCTGATGGCGGGCGGGCTCGCGCTGTGGGACAGCTTCAGCCAGCAGCCACAGTTCGCCCCGGCCGCCCCCCTTCACGCCGCCGAGCCCACCACGCTCACAGAGCCGCCGGCCGCCGGCGAGAAGACTCGGGAGGAGAAGCGCTTCGGTCGCTACGACAAGGATAAGGATGGCAAGGTCAGCCGGGACGAATTCCTCGCCAGCCGCCGAAATGCCTATGCGAAGCTCGATGCCAATGGCGACGGCCGGCTGAGTTTCGAGGAATGGTCGCTCAAGACCACCGACCGCTTCAGCAAGGCCGATGCCGACAAGTCCGCAACGCTGACCGCCGAGGAGTTCGCGACGACGCGGATCGCCCGGAAGACGGCGCGACCGGCCCCATGCGTGCCGGAGAGCGAAGGCTGACGGTGCGCGGCTACGCCGCCTCGAACCCGGCGGCCTTGGGCCAGCGCGGGCAGACCAGCGCGGTCGCGCGGAACAGGGTTCCCATTTCCTCCTCCGAGGTCAGGCGGTGCAGGGCGGTCCCGATCTCGTCCGTCCGTTCCGGATGGCGGCGGGCCAGCGCGGTCGCGCGCGCCGCGATACCAAGGGTGCCCAGGAAATAGCTCTGCGACACCGGTCCGTCGATCCGCGCGCCGCCAAGCTTGCCCGCGGCGCCGAGCGCGGTGAAATCGACGTGACAGGTGAGGTCATTGGCACCCGGATTGCTGAACACATCGGCATAGGCATGGGCGTTGAGTGCCTGAAGCGTATCGCCGGCATCATAATTCTCATGGCCATAATCGATCGCCAGCAATGCCCCACCCTGCCGCGTCACGCGCGCCGCCAGCGCGCGGGCGATCAGCAGCCCGGCCGGTGATGTTTCGTAGATGCTGCCGGCCTGAGCCTGGTGAAGATGCTCGGGGACGATGTCTTCGGCGGGTTCATTGCCGGGGGTCGGCTCGAAGCCCTCGATACCGTAGCGGACCATCCGCTCGCGCCACCCGCCATAGGTCTTGATATATTGGCGATAGGGCAGGGCGTCGAAAAATTCGTTGGCGATGATGATCAGCGGCACGCCGTTCGGCAGGGTCGCTATGCTGTCATGCCAGGTAGCGTGCGGCACCCGCTCCGCCTGCAGCTTGCGCAGCACCGGGCTGGTCTCGACAAAGTGAACGCCTGCGGGATGCCGCCCCTGCGCGCCGATCGCGCGCAACGCGTCGGCGGCCAGCGTGCCGCGGCCCGGTCCAAGCTCAACATAATGGACATTGTGCGCACGCGAGCGCGTCCACAGGTCTGTGAACCAGATACCGATCAGCTCGCCGAACATCTGGCTGATTTCGGGCGAAGTGATGAAGTCGCCCTGCGCGCCGAACGGGTCGTGCGAGGCATAATAGCAGCCGTTCGCCGCCTCCATATAGTCGGCGACGGGGATGGGCCCCTGTTCCCCTATCCTGTCGATCAGCGCTTCTGACAGCGCCTGTGGTGTGTTCATGCTGCTCTGATCTGCGACATCGGAATCGCCGCTTCATAGCCAAACATGGTTAGCAAAGCACTAAGAGGCGTCGATGGACGAGCGCCGGGACGCCGTCGCGACCAGGTAAGCTCCGCCGATCAGCATCGGCACGGTCAAGGTCTGGCCCATGGTAAGCCCCCAGCTCAGGGTGCCGAGCTGGACATCGGGCTCCCGGAAAAACTCGATGACGAAGCGGCTGAGACCATAGCCGAGCAGGAAGATGCCGACCAGCTTGCCCGGCTGGTTGCGCGCATTGGTCCGCCAGAAGAAGAAGGCGAGGACCAGCCCCAGCACGATGCCTTCCAGCCCTGCCTCGTAGAGCTGGCTCGGGTGACGCGGCAGCCCATCGGGCGCGTCGGGGAAGATGATCCCCCAGGGCACGTCGGTCGGTCGACCCCACAGCTCGCCGTTTACGAAATTGGCGATACGGCCGAAGAACAGGCCGAAGGGTACGCAACAGGCGACATAGTCATGGACGCGCAGCCAGCTCAGTCCGTTGCTGCGGGTGAGATACAGGATGGCGATCGAGACGCCGATGGCACCACCATGGAAGGACATGCCGCCCTGCCAGAGCTTCAATATGTCCAGCGGATGGGCCATGATTTCAGGCTGGTAGAAGAACACATAGGCGAGCCGCCCGCCCAGCAATATGCCCAGCGTCGCATAGAAGACCAGATCATCGGCATGGCGTCGCGCCAGCGGCGCATTCGGCTGGGCGATCAGCCGGATCAGGTAAAACCAGCCCAGCAGGATGCCGGCGATATAGGCGAGCGAATACCAATGGACCTGAAGTACGCCCAGATCGAGCGCGATCGGGTTCAGCTTGAGATCATCGAAATGAAGCGCCTGGGCGGCGGCGGCGAAAACGGGCAGTTGCAAGGACTTCACCCCCGAAGGCTGGACTGGACCCGCCATAGCCGGGGTAGAAGCGGAGCGGAAGGGCCGCCAGCAATAGTCACGACAGCCACATCTTCAGCAGCAGCCGGTTCTGTCCATCCCGCGAGCCATAGTCGATGATTTCCGCCCACGCCTTGATCAGATCGATGCCCGCGCCGCCGCCGCGATCGGGCATGTCGGCATCGGCATCGTCGCTCCTCGGATCATAGGCGATGCCACGGTCGCTCAGCGCGATACCGATCGCGCCGGTCTCCTGGGTCAGCACCAGCTCGATCAGCCCGTCGGCCGCGATGCCGCCATGCTCGACGAGGTTGGTCACGAGTTCCTCGATGATGATCACCAGACGAGCGCCCTGCCCGACCTCCATTTCGCGGTCGAGGCAGAATGACTGGGCCGCCTCGACCATCGCATGAATAGCCTCCGCGCCTTTGCAACGGATTGTTACCGACGCGGATTTCGAGTCGCGAGACACCATGTTTCCGCCTATGTCATGACTCAGTGCTTATGGGGATGGCGAACAGCATGAAGAAGGCCTTGATGGCAGTGCTGGCATGCGCGTTGAGCGCCCAGTCGGCGATGGCTGCGGAGATCGGACGGATCAAGCGCGCCGTGGGTACCGCATCGGTGGAACGCGGCAAGGCGAAGCTGACGCCCACACCCGGTTTCCAGCTGCTCTCCGGCGACAGGCTGATCACCGGCAAGGACGGCCAGCTCAGCCTGAGCTTCATCGACGACACCCGTTTTTCCGTGGGTCCGAACAGCATCATTTCGGTCGACCAGTTCGACTATAACCGCACCACCCAGACGGGGAATTTCGTGACGAAGGTCAATCGCGGTTCACTGGCCGTGGTGTCCGGCCAGATCGCCCGATCGAAGCAGGACGCGATGAAGGTGCGCACGCCCACATCGCTGCTCGGCGTCCGGGGCACCCGCTTCATTGTCGAGGTCCCCAAATGAGCCGCGCGTCGCTCACCCCCCTTCTGCTGATGGGGCTTGCCGGTTGCGCTACCCCGTCCCTGACGTTGCTGCCGAGCGAAGAGGGCAAGCAGGGCGCGGTGGCCGTGCTCGAAGAGAATGGCGTGTCGCGCGAAACGGTGGTGAGCGAGCTCAACAGCCGCACCAGCCTGTCCGGCCGCCCGCGCACCAAATCCATAGACCCGTCGAAGTTGAGCGCCGGCCAGCGCGCGCTGCTCCTGGCGCTTCCTCCTGCACCGGTTCGGCTCACCCTGTACTTCCGGGAAGGCACGACCAGGCTGACCCCCGAATCCGAGCCCGGTCTCGATTTCCTGAAGAGCGAAGTGAAGGACCGCCCCGGAGCCGAAATACAGGTGACCGGCTACACCGACACGCTGGGCAGTGATGCGGACAATGACGCCCTGTCGCAGCGTCGCGCGGAAGAGGTCCTCGCGGCCCTCGCCGAACAGGGGCTCGATCGCAACATGATGAGCGCCGTCGGCCGTGGGGAGCGCGACCTGCGCGTCAAGACCGAGGATGGTATCCGCGAACCCGCCAATCGCCGTGTCGTGGTGACGGTCCGTTAGCCAAGATATCTGACCGCCATCACGGTCAGGTCGTCGGTCGGATCGGTACCGTCCTCGAACAGCCGCACCGCGTCGCGTATCGCCTCGACCATCGCGCTCGCCGTCGTCCTGCCGGCCAGCGCAGCCAGCAACCGATCATGGCCGAACAGCACGCTATCGCCGTTCTGCGCCTCGCTCACCCCATCCGAGATGACCACCAGCGCTTCACCGGGGGCAAGCCGCATCGGCTCGTCGGGATAGGGGAAGTCGACGATGCAGAAGGGTGGCCCGCCGTCCAGCTTGTGGATGGCGATCCTGCCATCGGCCATGATGTGCAGCGGATCTTCATGGCCCGCGCTCATCAGCACCAGCTCGCCTGTCGTCAGGTCCATGATGCCGATGAGCATCGTCACGTTCATGGACTCGCTGTTGTCGCGGCTCAGTTCCTCATTGAGGATGAAAGCCGCGTCGGCCAGACTCGGCACCCCGCGCAGCACGACGCTTTTCGCGAGCGCCTTGGACAGCGCCATGAACAGCGCGGCGGGCACCCCCTTGCCGGTCACATCACCGACCAGGAAGGCGATGCGGTCGGCATCCAGCCGGATCACGTCGTAAAGATCGCCGCCGATCGACTTCGCCGGTTCGAGCATCGCATCGACGTCCAGGCGTGGATCGAAGCTGGCGAGGTCGCTGCGCGCCGGGAGCATGCCGAGCTGGATCGAGCGTGCCGCCTGCAGCTCGCCTTCGGTGGCCGCTGCGCTGATCTGTTCGTGAATCAGCGCCTCGCGCAGCCGTTCGCGCTCGCGCCGGGCCTCGATGAACATCGCGCCCGCGACGCCGGCGGCGGTCGTGCCACCCAGTAATACTGGCCGCAGCGGATCGATGAGCAATGAGAACAGGTCGAAGGCAAGCCATGCGCCGATCGCGATAGCGGCGGCGAGCCCGATCGGCAGGAGCAGCCAGCGCCGACGTGCCGCCAGCAACAGAACCAGCAGCGACAACAATCCACCCATTGTCCATTCCAGCGGGGCGGCCCAATGCGGCCGGTGGAGCCAGCCGCCCCGCAGGATCGCGTCGACCGCCTGCGCCTGGACGAGCGTGCCGTAGGCCTCCGCCTCCAGCGGGGTCGAGACGATATCGGGCGTGCCGGTGGCCGACAGGCCGATCAGGACGATCTGGCCGGCAAAGGCATCCGCCGGGAAGCCCTGGCGCAGCACGTCCACCGCCGATGTGACCTGCGGAGGCGGGAAATGCCCGAAGCGCAGCAGCATGTCGCCGCTGGCATCGACGCCGATCCGGCGACCATCGACCGAAACATGATCGCGCGCCGTGAGGATCGTCTCCGCGCCCAGCGCGACCCGTGCCAGTTCGAGCGACAGGCTCGGCATCGGCCGGCCGCCGAGCCGGAGCAGCATCGGCACCCGGCGAACCTTGCCGTCGCTATCCGGCTGGCCGTTGAGCAGGCCATGGCCGATCGCCCAGGGCTCAAGCTCGGGAATATTGACGATCGCCCGCCCATGTTCGGCCAGATGCGGCGGCAAGGGCCCCTTGATCTCGGCATCGACGATCAACTGACGGGGATCGATACCATCGTCCGCAGACCCGGCCCGTCCCAGCACCACCGGCGCCGCGCCGATAACCTGGCCGTAAAGCCTGTCCATCGACGGCAATGCCCGCACCTCGTCCGCCGCGGACGGGCTCAGTTCCGGATAGAGCCGGGCGAAGATATCGGGCCGGACACGATCGGGCTCGGGGAAGGTCATGTCGAAGCCGATCGCCTTCGGCCCGCGCGCCGCGATCTGCTCGGTCAGCCGCGCGATGTGATAGCGTGGCCAGGGCCAGGGGCCGACCTCGGCAATGCTCTCGGCATCGACGAACACGACATGGACCCTGGTGGCCGAAAGATCGCGCGGCGCGGCCCGCTGCCACAGGTCGAACAGCGGCCGGCGCATCGCCTCGCCCGCCACCGCGCTGAGCAGGGCCGCGATCAGCAGCATGCCGATGCCCGCCATCCAGATGCGGCGGGTCATGGCGCCCTAGTTCCTCCCCGGCACGGGAAGGGAGACCATAGCTGGCATGGTGGAGGGAGGACGCTCGGGGCGATTCGCTCGACAAGCCCTTCTTCCCCGCATCGGAGAAGTTACCGGCATCTAAAGCCTGACCTCAAGACCGTCATAGGCGCACAGCACGTCGAGCGAATCGTCGCGGCGGGTCAATTCCTCATAGCGGATGCTCTCCTGATGC
>CAZJXG010000129.1:0-9317 GCA_964549965.1 uncultured Sphingomonas sp.
TGATCGGCCTGCCCTGGCAGATCGTGATCGGTCCCAAGGGGCTCGACAAGGGCGTGGTTGAGCTGAAGCGCCGCGCGACCGGTGAGAAGGTCGAACTGTCGGTCGAGGATGCGCTGGCGAGGGTCAGGCAGTGAGAGCCCTCTCCCCCGGGGGGAGAGTGGGATAATGCTGCTCAACCGCTATGAGCGGATGATCGCCAAGCGCTACCTGCTGCCGGGCCGGGGCGAGGCGTTCATCTTCCTGGTCGCGTCGATCAGCCTCGTCGCGGTCGCGCTCGGGGTCGCGGCGCTGATCGTCGTGATGAGCGTGATGAACGGCTTTCGCGCCGAGCTGTTCGACAAGATCGTCGGGCTCAACGGTCATGCCGTCGTCCAGGGCTATGACGGCAAGCTGCCCGACTGGCGCCGGATTGCGGCGGATGCCCGCACGCTGCCCGGAGTCACCTCCGCAACCCCGTTGATCGAGCAGCCGCTGATGGCGAGCTATAACGGCCGGGTCGAGGCCGTGCTGGTGCGCGGCATGACGATCGAGGATATCCGGCGCAATCCGGTGATCCAGGGCAAGGTGGTACGCGGTTCGCTGAACGCGCTGGCGCCCGGATCGGGCCGCGTGGCGATCGGCGCACGGCTCGCCGAACAGATCGGTGCCGATCTCGGCAGCGAAATCAGCCTGATCAGCCCGCAGGGCCAAACCACGCCGTTCGGCACGGTGCCCCGTATCGTCTCCTATCAGGTCGCGGCGATCTTCGAGGTCGGCGTCTATGACTATGACAAGGCGTTCGTCATCATGCCGATGCCCGACGCGCAGACGCTGCTGATGCTGGGCGATTCGGTCGGCATGATCGAGCTGCAGACGGTCGATGCGGACCGGGTCGGTGAAATCCTTCACCCGCTCAAGGCGAAGATCGCACGGATCGGCGAAATTCGTGATTGGCGCGATATGAACGCCTCGCTGTTCGAGGCGCTTGCGGTCGAGCGGGTGACGATGTTCATCGTCCTCTCGCTGATCATTCTGGTGGCGGTGTTCAACATTCTCTCCTCGCTGATCATGCTGGTCCGCGCCAAGCGGCGCGACATCGCGATCCTCAGGACGATGGGCGCCTCGCGCGGGGCTTTGATGAAGATCTTCATGACGGTGGGGACGGTGATCGGCGTGCTCGGCACGGGAGCCGGCATCGCGCTTGGATCGCTGTTCCTCTTCTACCGGCAGGCCGTGGTCAATTTCGTCCAGCTGATCACCGGACAGAATCTGTGGGACCCCTCGATCCGCTTCCTGACCGAGCTGCCCGCGAAGAGCGACCCGGTCGAGGTCACGGCGATCGTCGTCATGGCGCTGGGTTTCAGCTTCCTGTCGACGCTTTATCCGGCGTGGAAGGCGGCGAGCACCGATCCGGTCGAGGTGCTGCGCTATGAGTGAGGCGGTCCTCGAGGTTCGCGGGCTCAGCCGCACCTTCCATCAGGCGGACATCGCGATCCATGTGCTGCGCCAGGTCGATCTCACCATCGCGCCGGGTGAGATCGTGGCGCTGCTCGGGCCGTCGGGATCGGGCAAGTCGACGCTGCTTCAGGCGGTCGGCCTGCTCGAAGGCGGGTTTGAGGGATCGATCCGCATCGCCGGTGAGGAGGCGGCGAAGGCGGATGCTTTCGGCCGCACCCGCATCCGTCGCGACCGGCTGGGTTTCGTCTATCAGTTCCACCATCTGCTGCCCGATTTCACGGCGATCGAGAATGTCGTGCTGCCGCAGCTTATCCACGGCGCGGAGACGCCGGCCGCACGCGACCGGGCGGAAAGCCTGCTGACCGCGCTGGGGCTCGGGCAGCGCCTCAGCCATCGTCCCTCGCAACTGTCGGGGGGGGAGCAGCAGCGCGTCGCCGTCGCCCGCGCGCTTGCCAATCGTCCCGCGCTGGTGCTGGCGGACGAGCCGACCGGCAATCTGGACGAGGCGACGGCGGACATCGTCTTCGCCGAGTTCCTCCGTCTGGTCCGGCATGAGGGATCGGCGGCGCTGGTCGCGACGCATAATGAGCGGCTGGCGCAGAAGATGGACCGTGTCGTGCGACTGCACGACGGGCAGCTCAGCTGATACGCCGAGCCTAGATTTCGTGCTTGTCGCAGGTCGCGCGCATCGCGGCCGGGGAGGGGTTGTACAACTGCGTGAAATCCCGGCGGTCGCGGACGATAAGAGACGCGACCTCGTGAATTTTCCGTGGCCCCATGAACATCGAGCCGAACAGCCGCTGATAGTCGTAATTGACCTCGACGAACATGACGCCGGAGCCGGTGGGGGCATTCACCTTGAAACCGGTATCGCCCATGCCGGCGGACAGAGCTGTGCCCGCCGCGGCCTGTGTCGCCGCGATACCGTCGGTGATGGCAGTCGTTCCATAGCTGCTGTCATAGTCGGTACCGCTCTTGACCCCGATGCAGCGCTGCCAGTGAATGCGCTGGACGGGCTCGCTGTCGAAGCTCTGCTGCACATTTTCGAGGCTCGACAGGGTGATCCGGCCGCGCGTGGTGAGGTCGATCGAATCACCCTGGAGCCGCGCGGCTTGCAGCACATCGTTGAGATCGCTCTCGCGAAGCTGGACCACCGAAAGCGAACCCATGAGGCCGACCCGCGACGCATTGTCGGCGAGGCTCAGGGCCACCTGGCTGACGCGGAGATTGACCACCGCATAATTGGCCAGTTCGATGCCATAGCCGCCAGCAAGCAGAAGGACCGGCAGGCACATGGCGAACTCGATCGTGGCGAGGCCCCTCGATTCGCTGCGCCAGAAGCGCGTCCATCGCGCCAGCATGCCGGAGCCGATCATGAGCAGACCGTGTCGTAGCTGATGGTCTGTTGCAGCGCATATGGCTGGTTCTTGAGCGTCGTCGTGGCGGTCAGCGTCTGGTCGGCGCCCCAACCCAGCCATGCTCCGAGAGGGAACAGGCGCGGGTAGACGATCGAGACGGTATAGGCGACCGCATCGCCCGCGCCGCCCTGGCCATTGCTGCCGGGGTCGGTATCCCACAGGCCATTGTCGTTGATGTCGGTGAAACATTCGCCATTGTCATGGAGGCTGTTGCCGTTGAGATCGACGAAAGGCTCGGGCTGGATGTCGCCGAATTTCGCATAGCTCTTGCGCATCGGGTAGCCGGTCGAGAAGGCGGCGCGCGGGGCGGCGGCCTTCACCTGGGTCAGCACGGCGCTATCGATGCTCGTTGCCGTCGCGCCCTGAATCGTACCGTCGCGGCCTGCCTTGTTGACGGCGCCGACCAGGACCGACTGCACATAAGCCTGATAGGACAGGTCGCAGAGCCCCATAACCAGCAGCAGGAAGAGCGGGACGACCAGCGCGAATTCCACCGCGGCGGCACCGCGTCTGTCGTCGATCAGCCGGGGCAGGCTCATTTCGATATTCGCAGCATCGCCACCTGTTTCGCGATCGTCGCGAAGGTGGTGGAAAGGCCGGTACCATCATTCGTTGACAGGGCCTGCGCGGAGGTGGTCGCGCAACTGCGCATCTCGTTGCTCACGCCCGGTGCGATCGATACGGTCCAGACGCTGATGTTGCGGGCCTTTGCCGCCGAACATTCCGTCAGGAAGCGGGCGTTGTGATATTGGCGCGCATTGCCGAAGCTACCGTTCGTCACCCGCCGGTCGTAATATTCGATCCCATAAAGGCCGTAGATGGCGGCATTGGGCGCCATATCGCCGTCGGTCAGGAACACGATCACCCGGTTCGGTGCGCTGTGGCCCGGCCAGGCGACGGTATCCCCCGCGAAGATGCCGCCGGGCGACAGCAGCCGGGTGCCCCAGATCATGCCGATGTCGTGATAGGTGCCACCGATCGGTCGGAAGTCGGCGGCGTTGACGTAGGCCGACACATCCGCGCGCGTCATCGTCTTCAGTCGCGCGACCGGCTTTCCACAGGAGACATATCCGTCCTGAAGATAGGACGCGGAGCCGATATTGGGGTGGCTTGAACTGTCTCCGGTCGACGTGGCGGTGGCCGTGCTGCCGAAGCCGTTACGGGCGTAGATGACATCCGGCCACATCGGTTTCCATTGGGTGGCGATATTGCTCGTCGGCGTCAGATCCGGATTCAGGTCATTGGGCAGCGCGGCCAGGCTGAACGAACTTGTACCGGCGGTCGTCGCGGCCTCCTCGATGCAACCGGTCCAACGGCTGGTCGCGGAGACCTTCGTCGGGTCGGTGGCGCTGGCGTTGTTGACCAGATTGCTGACATCGAGCGGGAGCTGCTGATAGCGCCACTGCGGCGTTCCGTTGGAGGTGCCGTACTGGTAACGCGTCTGATAGTTCCAGCTCTTGTTCGGGCTGTTCGCACCGCCGACCATATAGGCCGACGATACCGACATGATCGCCTTCCCGGCGTTCACCGTCGATGTGTAGGTGACAAAGCCGTATCGAATATGCGTGCTCGGGTCCGACGCCGTCGCGAGGGTGTCGAAGAAGCTGAGCACGGCGGTGCGCAGCGCGGCGATTCGCGAGCCGGATTTTTCAGGCACATAATAGCCGGTCGAACCCGGGTAGCCCGCGACGCTGTCATTACCGCTGGCGGCTCCGTCGGCGGGCCTAGTGTAGGATACCGCGTTGGTCGCTCCGACATAGTTGCTGCACGCGGAGTCGCTGTCATTGGGCAGGCAGGCCATCGACCCGGTGGTATCCAGCACGAAGATGACATCGGTATCGGCGACGTCGAAGCGGGCCTCGCATGTGACGCTGAGCTGCTGTGCGGAAACGCCGAACATCGACATCAAGGTCATCGGCACGGTAGCCTGTGCCGTGCCCGAAACCTGTCCGTCGCTGGTCTTGCCGGGTGTGAAGGCGACGCCGGTCGTTCCGAACAGGCCGCTGTGGAAATTATTGTTGAAGAAGGCGGTGGCCTGGGCGCTGGCGGTCGCATCCAGCGTCGTGCCTGATGTCGAGATGAATTTCCGCCCGGCCAGCACGCCGGCATCGCAGGCCTGCTGCAGCCGGGCCTTGACGAAATACAGGCGGGCACTGTCGATCGCGCAGCCGGAAAAGGTGACGAGCGGCACAAGCATCGCCGCCGTCATGATCAGCACATTTCCGCCTGCATCCTCTCGCAATCGTTTGAGAAAGCCGGGGTAGCTGTTCTGTTTTTTCAGCCCCATCGGGCTCAATCTAATATTAATGTAATTATTAAAGCGTAAAGATGAAGAAAGCGCCGCAAAGCTTTCCTAATCCTAAAGTATAAGAGGCCTTCCCAGTCACGGCGCATTAACCTTGTTGTGTGGCCGTTTTTTAGGCATTTTGTCCCATAGCAGGGCCATGGTCCTCGCTCCTATTTCCCTTACGGCAACTTTTCTGCGCCGCTTGTCGCGGAATACGCGTGGCGGCGTGGCGCTGATCGGCGCCCTGTCGCTGACGACGCTCGTCGGCATGGGCGCCTTCGCGGTCGAGGCGACGCAGGGTTATGCGGCCGATGCCAACAACCAGCGGGTCGCCGATATGGCGGCGCTGGCGGGCGCGCTGGCCTATAATGTCAATAGCAGCACCGGACAGATGACGGCGACGGCCAAGGCGGTGGTCGCGGCGCAGGGGCTCGCCGCCAGCGCGGCGACGGTGGCGCTAGTGACCGATGCCGCGACCTCAAAGCAACTCGTGCAGGTGACGGTCACCACATCGGTGCCGATCGCGCTGGGACGCGTGTTCACTTCGGCGCTGAGCTATGACGTGACGGCGGTTGGCGCCGCCAGCACCTCCACCACAGCCACCACGCAGCCGCCCTGCATAGCGACGCTGTCAAACACCCCGACCTACGGCATCACGTTGAGCGGCGGCGTTTCGATCAATTCACCCGGCTGCGCGATCAATACCAACAGCGGCGTCACCGTTCCCTGGGGTACGTATATCACCGCCAAGCAGGTCAATGCCGGCAAGGCCGTGAACAATCCCGGCAGCGGGATCACCACTGCGCCCACCGCGAACGATATCGTCCAGAACAAGGTCAACGCGGCGGCCGACTGGATGAAGGATGACACCAGCCTCAAGACGGTATTGTGCAAGGTCAACAAACTGTCGGGAGCGAGCGACGCGGACTACGCCGATGGCAACACCGTCTGCACGACGCCGCTCGTCACGCCTGCCGCCGTGAGCGGGGGCGCGCAGCCCTATAACCTCAACTATAGCCCAAGCGGCGCGGTGCAGGCTTCCTGGTTCAACAGCAGTACCAACACTTACATCATTCCAGCGCATCCGAGCGGTAGCAGGGAGATCAGCACGCTGACGCTGGCCGGCGGCATCACCGCTATCTTCCAGGGGCCAACCAATCTGACGATCGGCTCCGTCAGCATGGGCGGTACCGCCCTGCACTTTCCGAACGGCAATATGAGCATTGCGGGTAATTTCTCAGTCACCGGCGGCGCCACGGTGACGTTCGACGTCGGTGTCGGCAACACAGTGACGATAGGCGCCGGTGGGGGGGCGACGGCGATCAATCTCGGGGGCGGCAGCAAATTCTGCTTCACGCCGCTGAACGGATCGAACTGCGGTACGCCGACGGCAGCGGCCGGCACGTTCAGCATCAATGGAACCATCACCACCGGCGGCGGCAGCAAGATGTCGTTTCCGAAGGCCGCCACCCATGTCATCAACGGGAACATCAACAGCAGTGGCGCGATGACGTTCGGGGCGGGGACCTATTACGTCAACGGAAATTTCGTCAATAATACCGGCGATCCCATGATCGGTACCGACGTGACTTTTGGTCTTGCCGGTACTTTGAATCTGTCGGGCGGTACGTCCATTGATCTCTCGGCACCGGGCGCGCTGTCGAGCTATGGTGTCCCCGGTCTGCTGTTCGCGACCAAGACGACGACGGCTACGTCGATCGGCGGCGGGGCGACCGGCAGATATGCCGGCCTGATCTATGCGCCGAAATCCAATTTTACGGTGTCGGGCGGCGCGTCGCTGTCGGCCAGCGGCTCGAACTGTCTGATGATGATCCTCAACACGCTGACCCTCGCAGGCGGCACCAATGTCGCCAGCGCCTGTTCCGGTCTGTCGGGCGTGTCGGGCACCACCCCGAGCGTGGCACTGTTCCGGTGATCGACAGGCTGCTCCTTCGCTTGCGCGACGATCAGCAGGGCATGGCGACCATCGAGTTCGCGCTGCTGTCGGTACTGTTCTTCTTCGTCATGACGGCGGGACTGGACATCGGCATGTGGTACCAGCAGCGGCTACGGGTCGAGAGCGCGGTCGAGCAGGGCTCGATGATTGCGTTCAATTCGCGCACGGCCGTCGACCAGTCGGCGATCGCCACCTATGTCGCCGCCGCCGCCAAGCTGTCGACCGCGCCGGTGGTGACGGTAGGGTGCAATGGCGGCACCAACAACTGCGTCAACACCGGCCGGACCTATGCCTGTATCAGCGGCACGACGCCGACGCCGACCTATACGACGGCGGCGCTCAACGCCGCCTGCGCAGATGGCAGTCTCGCCGGATATTATATGACGATCAGGGCGGTCGCGACGTCCAGTCCGATGCTGGTGCCATCGGCCATGCTGGGCGGCAACATGGTCCAGACGCGCAGTGCGGTGGTGAGGCTCGAATGAGGCGGTTGCTATCCGACCGGCGGGGCGTGACGGCCGTCGAGTTCGCGCTCGTCGCGCCGGTCTTCATGATGTTCATGTTCCTGATCATCGACGGCGCAAGGGCGGTCTGGACCTATCAGGCGCTCCAGGAGGTCGCGACCAACAGCGCCCGCTGTGCCGCGCTCGGCGTTACCGGTTGCCAGACATCGGGAGACGTCCAGAGCTATGCCGTGGCCCGGGCCGCCGCAAACGGCGTCAAGTTGACGGCGGGTGCGGTGACGCTGACCAATGCGGCCACCTGCTCATCGGTAGCGGGGATGACCAAGGTTGCGATTTCCAGCGCCTATCAGGGCGCCAGCACGAAGCTGCTGCCCAGCAGCGTGACGACTCTGAATACCGAGAGCTGCTTCCCGACGGCTTCCTAGCCAAACAAACGCTGTGGATAATCGCCAAGTTCGGCTGGCGATTCGCCGCCGGAGGCATACATTGCCCCCATGGCTTATCAATCCTTCGTCCCGCTGCGAATCTTCTCCGCCTATACGATGCTCGAAGGTGCGATCGATCCCAAGGCGATCGCCAAGCAGGCCAGGAAGCTGGGCTTTCCGGCGGCGGCGCTGACCGACCGCAATGGGCTCTATGCCGCGATGGCCTTTTCGGACGGCGCCAAGAAGGAAGGCGTCCAGCCGATCATCGGCACGATGCTCGCGATCCGCCGGCCGGGCGTCGACCAGTTCATCGTCGACTGGCTCGCGCTCTACGCGCAGGATGCGACCGGCTATGACAATCTCTGTGCGCTGGTGTCCGCCGCGCATCTCGAACGACCGGTGCATGAAGAGGCGCATGTCCCGATGTCGACGCTCGAAGGCCGTACCGACGGGTTGATCGCGTTGACCGCAGGCCGGGAAGGCGCGCTCGCGCGGCTGCTGGCGGGCGAGCAGGCGACGGCTGCTGACGGCTATGCCGATGCCCTCCAGACATTGTTTCCCGGCCGGCTCTATATCGAGCTCGCCCGCCGGGGCGACGCGATCGAGGACGCGGCGGAAGAAAAGCTGATCGAGCTGGCCTATGCACGCGATCTGCCGCTGGTCGCGACCAACCCGGCCTGTTTCGCCGAGCCGGATTTCCACGCCGCGCACGACGCCATGCTGTGCATCGCCAGTTCCTCCTACATCGATACCGTCGAGCGGCCGCGATCGTCGCCCGATCTGTGGATCAAGCCCGCCGAGGAAATGGCACGCCTGTTCGAGGATGTGCCCGAGGCGCTCGCCAACACCCTCGTCGTGGCGCAGCGCTGCGCCGTTTCCGCACCCTATCGCAAGCCGATCCTGCCCAGCCTTGCCGGCGATCGCGAAGCCGAGGCGGAGGCACTGCGCAACGATGCGCGCGCGGGGCTGGAACGACGGCTGGAAAAGCTCGGCATCACCGATGCCGAGGCGCGAAAGTCCTATTTCGACCGGCTTGATTTCGAGACCGACATCATCATCAAGATGGGGTTTCCCGGCTACTTCCTGATCGTCGCCGACTTCATCAAATGGGCGAAGGAGCAGGGTATTCCGGTGGGGCCGGGGCGCGGCTCGGGCGCAGGCTCGGTGGTCGCCTGGTCGCTCACCATCACCGATCTCGATCCGCTGCGGCTCGGCCTGCTGTTCGAGCGCTTCCTCAATCCCGAGCGCGTGTCGATGCCGGACTTCGACATCGACTTCTGCGAAACGCGGCGCGGCGAGGTGATCCGCTACGTCCAGCAGAAATATGGC
>CAZJXG010000130.1:0-9000 GCA_964549965.1 uncultured Sphingomonas sp.
CCAGCTGCCAGGGTTGGGCCGGGCCGTGAAAGGGGATGTGGATGCCTTCGTGCAGGGTGGCGAAGGCGATCGCGGCACCGCCCAGGCCGAAGGCGGCAGCGGAGCCGACCTTGCCGGCCATCTGGAAGGTCGATGTTGCGCGGGTCAGCTGCCCCGATGGGAAGGCGTCGGCGATCAGCGAATAGGCGGCGGGCAGCAGCGCCGCTTCCCCGACGCCGACGAAGATGCGAGCGACCAGCAGCTGTTCATAGCTCTCGGCATAGCCGCAGGCGGTGGTGGCGCTGCCCCACAGCAGCACGCCGAAGAAGATGATGATCCGGCGCGGGAAACGATCCGATGCCCAACCGAGCGGCAGGCCGAAAATCGCGTAGAAGATCGCGAAGGAGGTGGATGTGACCATGCTCACCTGCACGTCGCTGAGCGCGAGATGCGCCTTGATCGGCGTCACCAGCATCGACAGGATCAGCCGGTCGATCCACGAGAAGACGTAGAGCGAGAAGAGCACGGCGACCATCCACCACGCCCGCCCGAGATTCGGGGTGGCTTGATGGCCGTCGGCAGGAGCGTGATGCGTTGCCATGCTTGCTTCCCCTCCGTCCCGCGTCGCGCTCAGCGCACCGGCAGCGCGCTGAGCTCCGCGATCTTCTGCTTGCCGAGCTGCGCCAGATGGACCTCATCGGGGCCGTCGGTGAGGCGCAGATAGCGGGCGTTGACGAAGGCGGCCGCAGCCGGGAAGTCCCCCGACAGACCGATGCCGCCATGCACCTGCATCGCCCGGTCGGCGACCGTCTGGGTCATGCGCGGGGCGACGATCTTGATCGCGGCGATCAGATCCTTGGCGACCTTGTTGCCATGGCGATCCATCGCGTCGGCGGCCTTGAGGGTGAGCAGACGCGCCTGTTCGATCTCGCAGAAGGACAGCGCGATATCCTGCCGGATGCTCCCCTGATCGGCGAGCTTGCGACCGAAGGCGGTGCGCTCGCTTGCCCGGCGGGCCATATATTCCAGCGCGCGCTGCGCCTGGCCGATCGTGCGCATGCAATGGTGGATGCGGCCCGGCCCCAGCCGCCCCTGGGCGATCTCGAAGCCGCGGCCCTCGCCCAGGATCAGATTCTCCTTCGGCACGCGGACGTCGGTGAAGCTTATCTCGGCATGGCCGCTCGGCGAATGGACGCTGTGGAAAACGTCGAGCGGACGGACGATCTCGATGCCCGGCGTATCGGCCGGAATCAGGATCTGCGAATGCTGCTGGTGCTTGGGTCCGTCATTCGGCGTGCGACCGAGCAGGATGAAGATCTTCGTGTTTGGATCACAGGCGCCGGAGATCCACCATTTGCGGCCATTGATGACATAATCGTCGCCATCGCGGACGATGCTCGTCTCGATATTGGTGGCGTCGGACGACGCCACGCCCGGCTCGGTCATGACATAGGAGGAGCGGATGTCCCCGGCGAGCAGCGGCTTCAGCCACTGTTCCTGATGCTGCGGCGAGCCATAGCGCGCCAGCACCTCCATATTGCCGGTGTCGGGCGCGGAGCAGTTGAAATATTCGGATGCGCCGATCACCCGGCCCATCAGTTCGGCGAGCGGCGCATATTCCAGATTGGTGAGGCCGGGACTCCATTCGCCATATTCATGCGGCAGGAACAGGTTCCATAGGCCGGCTTCCTTCGCCTTCGCCTTGATCCCCTCCGTACCCGGCCAGCGCTTCCACAGATTGGCGGGATCATGGTGGAAATGGTCGCGCTCCTTTTCGATCGGATAGACATGGGCGTCCATGAAATCGATGAGCCGGGCGCGTAGCGCCTTCACCTTGTCGGAATATTCGAAGTCCATGTCGGTGCTCTCCCGGAAAGGCTCAGAGGGTCAGGCCGCCGTCGACGACGATCGTCTGGCCGCAGATGTAGCTGGCGAGCGGCGACGCCAGGAACAGCGCCACGCCCGCCATCTCGTCGACCGTGCCGAAGCGGCCCAGCGGAATCTTGGCGAGCGCGCGTTCGCGCCGTTCGTCATTGCTCATCGTCACCTGGGTCATCTTCGTGTCGACCAGGCTGGGAGCGATGCCGTTGACCCTGATGCCGTCGCCCGCCCAGGCCTGCGCCAGGGTGCGCACCAGATTGACGGCGGCCGCCTTGGACGCGGCATAGGCGGGGTTGCCCATCGTCGCGCGGAAGGCACCGATCGAGCTGATGACGATCACCGATCCCTGCGCGGCGGCGAGCTGCGCGCGGAAATGCTGCGATATATGCATGACGCTGCCGACATTGACCGCCATCACCTTGTCCCAGCCGGCCGGCTCGAACTCCTGCCGCCGGTAGAGGACGGCGCCCTGCGAATGGACGAGAATGTCGAGCCGCTCGAACGGGCAGGGCGCGGCGGCGATGGCGGCGGCGTCGGCGACGTCGACCTGGCTGTAGCCGCAGCCCGCCAGATCGGAACCATCCTCCCCGGCATAGTCGGCCGCCGAGGCGCGGGTGCCCCAGACATGCACGGCTGCGCCCCGGCCGAGCAGCGCGCGCGCGATGCCGTTGCCGATGCCGCTCGACCCGCCGACGACAAGCGCGGTCCGGCCGGAAAAATCAAATGGGTCCATGATGTGCACGGGCTCCTTCATCGGGTCAGCCGGTCGGCGCGTTCGAACAGGGTGACGGCGCGGCCGTGCAGCCGGTCGCCAACGTCGCGGGGGGCCTTGCCGGCGCAGGCGCGGGCATAGGTTCCTTCGAGCAATATGCCGAGCTTGTAGCAGGCGAGCACATGATACCAGCCGATCGCCGACAGATCGCGATCGCTGCCGATCCGGTAGCGCTCGACCAGCTCGGCGGCGCTGGGAAAGCCGATCCATGGCTCGACCGAAACGGTGCTCTCGCGGTCGCCTTCGGGCCAGGTCGCGAGCACCCAGCCGAGGTCGAGCAGCGGATCGCCGATCGTCGCCAGTTCCCAGTCGACGATCGCCGCCAGCGCGGGGCCATCATGCCGGAACATGACATTGGCGAGATGATAGTCGCCATGCATGATCCCGGGCCGGGACGCGGCGGGGCGATGCCGTTCGAGCCATGCGCCGATCGCCGCCACCGCGGGCAGCGCATCGGCGCCCGGCCATCCGGCGAGATCGGCATAGCCGGCCAGCTGGGTGCGCCAGCGATCGACCTGCCGCTCGAGGAAATTGTCGGGCTTGCCGAAGCCTTCGAGCCCGACCGCGCGATAGTCGATCCGGCCGAGCGCCGCGATCCCGTCGACCAGCGCCATGCCCATGCCATGCTGGATCGCGGCCGAGCTGGCGTGCGGCTCGGGCAAGGTGCCGAGCGGGTTGAAGCCGTCGACCGGCTCCATCAGGTAGAAGGGCGCGCCGAGCGGTTCGTCATCGGGGCAATCGGCGATCAGCGCGGGATGGGGGACGTCGCTGCCGGCCAGGGCCTTCAGCACGCGGGCCTCGCGGCGCATCGTCTCGGCGGAATTGGCGCGCAGATGCGCGGGCGGGCGGCGGAGCACATAGTCCCGCCCGTCGCGGGTGAAGCGCAGGATGATGTTCTGGGTGCCGCCGGCCAGCGCACGGACCGACTCGATCGGGCCGGTCCCCAGGCCCTTCCCGGTCATCCAGCCCGCAAGCGACTCGATGTCGATCGGTGATTCCACCCGGCATCCTCTTGTTTTTAGCGGTTCGGCCCGCTCATTAAAGCAATTGGATAATGAACTTGACGGATGGCGATTGCAATGAGATTTTGCATTCATGGTCAGAATTAAGACGGTGCGGGAGGAGGACGTGACTCGCGGCGGCGCCGCCGAGCACATCAAGCGCGTCGCGCTCAGGCTGTTCGCCGAGCGGGGCGTCGACGGCGTGACGGTGCGCGATATCGCCGCCGCTGCCGGCCAGAAGAATCATGGTGCGGTAAGCTATCATTTCGGTTCGAAGGAAGCGCTGGTCCGCGCCGTCGTGCAGGATGGCGCGGTCGAACTCGAACGGCTGCGCAACGCGATGATCGACGATCTGGAGGCGGACGGCGGGCCGCACTGCATCCGCGACGTCATTTCGGTGCTGATCCGATCGGTCATGGCGCTGCCCGGCGAACATTATGTCCGCTTCATCACCATGTTCGGGATGACGCATCGCGATCTGATGCTGGATGCGATCGATCCCGAATGGAACCGCGCCTATGGCCGCTGTCTCGATCATCTCCGGCGGCTGCTGCCGCAGCTGTCGCCGGGGCTGCAGAATCAGCGCTTCGTCTTCATGGGAGCATCGCTGAGCGCGATCCTGTCGGCGCGCGAACGGGCGCTGGCCGATCGCAGCCGCAGCCATCCGATGTGGAGCGCGCCCGAGAGCCTGGACCATTTCGTCCAGATGCTGGCCGCGATGCTGGAGGCGCCGGTGGGCCTGTCCGACGAGGCGGTGCGCCAATTGAACATGAGCGGCCGGGGCAGCCCGCATCCGCTGGGCGTGGTGGGCTGATCCTTTATTCCAAGCTGATCGAGAAGGAACGAGTTATGGGCGAGGCATATATCGCAACGGTGGCGCGCAGCGCCGGCGGCAAGCGCGGCGGGCGTCTGGCGGGTGTCCACCCGGCGGATCTGGCGGGCAAGGTGCTGGCTGCCCTGGTCGAGCGCAGCGGCATCGATCCGGCGGTGATCGAGGACGTTATCATGGGCTGTGCGTGCCCGGGCGGCGAGCAGGGCGCCAATATCGCGCGCAATGCCGTGCTGGCTTCGGGCCTGCCGGAATCGGTGCCCGGCACCCATGTCGATCGGCAATGCGGCTCGTCGCAGCAGGCGCTGCACTTCGCGGCATCGACGGTGATGTCGGGGACGATGGACGTGGTGATCGCCGCCGGCGTCGAGAGCATGACGCGCGTGCCGATGGGCCTGCCCTGGACGCTTGCCGCCAAGCATGGCTTCGGCACCTATCGCAGCCCCGCCATCGAGGCGCGCTATCCGAACCAGCCATTCAGCCAGTTCGGCGGGGCCGAGATGATGGCGAAGAAATATGGCTTCGGCCGCGACATGCTCGATGCCTTCGCGCTGGAAAGCCATCGCCGCGCTGCATCGGCGACCGAACATGGCAAGTTCCGCGCGGAAATCGTGCCGATCGAGGTCGTCACGCCCGAGGGCGAGACGCTGATCCACGAGATTGACGAGGGCATCCGCTTCGATGCGACGCTGGAGCGGATCGCCGGCGTCAAGCTGCTGCAGGACGGCGGCGTGACCACCGCCGCCAATGCCAGCCAGATCTGCGACGGCGCGGCGGCGCTACTGGTGGTCAACGAGCATGCGCTGAAGACCTATGGGCTGACCCCGCTTGCCCGGATTCACCAGATGACGGTGCTCGGCCATGATCCGGTGATCATGCTGGAAGCCCCGATCCCGGCGACCGAGAAGGCACTGGCCCGCGCCGGCATGAAGATCGGCGACATCGATCTCTATGAGGTGAACGAGGCGTTCGCGCCGGTGCCGCTGGCGTGGCTGCAGGCGCTGGGCGCCGATCCCGACCGGCTGAACGTCCATGGCGGCGCGATCTCGCTCGGCCATCCGCTGGGCGGCTCCGGCGCGAAGCTGATGACGACGCTGATCAGCGCGCTGCGCGACCGCGGCGGCCGCTATGGCCTGCAGACGATGTGCGAGGCGGGCGGCATGGCGAATGTGACGATCGTCGAGAGGCTGTAGGCCGATCGGGGGAGGGGCTTTGCAGCCTCTCCCGGTCATTCCCGCGGAGGCGGGAATCCACCGGTAAGCGCACTCCGAAGCGATAAAGTATCGACCAGGCCGCCCGGTGGATTCCCGCCTTCGCGGGAATGACGGGTGGTATGTGGCAATGGCACGGATGCCGTGGTGATAGCCGGGGATACTTATCCGGTTGTGGCCGGGCTACCATCCCGCCTCGATTTTTTACTCGTCACCCCGGACTTGATGCGGGGTCCCGCTGGTCTTGCCGACATAGAAGAAGGAGCGGGACCCCGGATCAAGTCCGGGGTGACGGGTTGGGGCGTCAGTTCCCGCCGTCGAGCAGCCTGCGGGCGATCACCTGGGCCTGGATTTCGCCGGCGCCCTCGAAGATGTTGAGGATGCGCGCGTCGGCGAGGAGGCGGCTGGCCTGATATTCGGTGGCGAAGCCGTTGCCGCCGTGGATCTGCAGCGCATTGTCGGCGGCGGCCCAGGCGACGCGGGCGCCGATCAGCTTGGCCATGCCGGCTTCCAAGTCGCAGCGCTTGCCCGCATCTTTCTGCCGCGCGGCGAAATAGGTGAGCTGGCGGGCGCCCATGATCTCGGCCGCCATCATCGCCAGCTTGTTGGCGACGCGGGGGAAGTCGAAGATCGCCCGGCCGAACTGTTTGCGGTCGAGCGCATAGGCGAGGCCGATGTCGAGCGACGCCTGGGCAACGCCCACCGCGCGCGCCGCCGTCTGGACGCGCGCGCTCTCGAAGGTCGCCATCAGCTGCTTGAAACCCTGGCCCTCGACCCCGCCCAGCAGGTTCTGCGCGGGGACGCGGAAATCGTCGAAGCCGATCTCATATTCCTTCATGCCGCGATAGCCGATCACCTCGATCTCGCCGCCCGACATGCCGGGGGTGGGGAAGGGATCGGCGACGGTGCCGCGCTGCTTGGGCGCGAGCAGCATCGACAGGCCGGCATAGTTGCGGGTGTCGGGATCGGTGCGGACCAGCAGGGTCATCACATCGGCGCGGGCGGCGTGGGTGATCCAGGTCTTGTTGCCGCTGACCCGATATTCGCCATCGGCCAGGGTGGCGCGGGTGCGCAGCGACGCCAGGTCGGAGCCGGTATCGGGTTCGGTGAACACCGCGGTCGGCAGGATCGCGGCGCTGGCGATGCGGGGCAGCCAATAGGCCTTCTGCTCGTCGGTGCCGCCGGTCAGGATCAGCTCGGCGGCGATTTCCGAGCGGGTGGCGAGCGAGCCGACCCCGATCCAGCCGCGCGACAATTCCTCCGAGACGACGCACATCGCCGTCTTGCCCATGCCGAGGCCCTGATATTCCTCCGGGATGGTCATGCCGAACACGCCCATCTCGCCCAGCTCCTCGACCAGCGAGAGCGGGATCAGCTCGTCCTTGAGGTGCCATTGATGCGCGAACGGCGCGACCTTCTCGTTCGACAGCGCGAAGAACTGGTCGCGGACCATGTCCAGCGTCTCGTCGAGGCCGCAATTCTCCAGCGTGGCGCGCCCGCGTGCATCGACCAGATGGCGGGCGATGGCGCTCTTGACCGGCTGGCCGCCGCCCGCGCGGACGAGGGTGCGGAAGGCGGGGGCGTCGAGCGCCGACAGATCGTCGCTGATGTCGGTGGCGCGGATGATCTCGCCCTGGTTCATCGGGATGCCGCCGAGCATCTGCGCGCCATATTCGGCGAACAGCAGCTGGGCGAGCAGGGCCTCGATCTCGCCGAAGCCGCCCTCGGCCTCCAGCTTGGCGGCCCAGCGCGCGACCTCGCGGAGCATTTCGGCATAGGAGGCGAACCAGCCGAAGCCGTGGACGATATGCTGCTCGACATCGGCAAGCACGCGATCGACCTTGCCGTCAGCGCCGCTGATCCGCGCCTTCACCTGCGGCCGGGCGGCGGCGACGAACGCCTGCGCGGCGTCGGCGGCGCCATCGAGCAGGGCGACGAGCCCGTCGAGCAGCAGCGGCGTTTCCGTGGTGCGATCCGAAGCGATGGTGGCCATGATCAGCTTTCTCCGGCCTGCTTCTTGTTGGCGCTGGCCATCGCCTTGGCGTCGAGCCCGCCGACGAGATTGCCGGTCATCAGCTGATTATGGGCATGGGCGAGGTGGTGCATGTGGAAAACGCCATCCATCGCCTGGCGCTTGCCGCGCAGATCCTCGACGAAGTTGACCGCCTGCTTGGTCAGCATCAGGCCGAAGCGGTCGCGCTCGGCGATCTCGGCGGCGATCTTGCGGACCTCCTCGCGCAGCGTCTCACGCGGGAAGATCTCGTTGACCATGCCGAACTGATAGGCGCGCTGCGCGGGCATGCGGCGGCCGAGCAGCAGCAATTCCTTCGCCACCCGCGGCGGCAGTTCGAAGGCATGGGCGAAATATTCGACGCCGGGTTGCGCCATGCGGACCACCGGGTCCTGGAAGAAGGCGTCCTCCGACGCGATGATCAGGTCGCAGACCCAGGCGAGCATCAGGCCGCCGGCGATGCAGGCGCCCTGGACCATCGCGATCATCGGCTTGGGGATATCCTGCCAGCGGCGGCACAGGCCGAGATAGCCATCCTGTTCCAGCACATATTGCCGTTCCGCGCCGCCCTTGTTGAGATGGTCCCACCACAGCGTCTTGCGCTCGCGCGGCATGTGGCTGTCCTTTTCGGGCGTGCCGATGTCGTGGCCCGCGCTGAAATGCTTGCCCTCGCCGCCGAGGACGATGACCTTGACCGCGTCATCCTCCACCGCCCGCCGGAACGCCGCATCGAGCTGCCCCAGCAGCCGGTAATTCTGGGCATTGGAATATTGCGGGCGGTTGAGCATCACCCAGGCGATGCCGTCCTCGACCTTGTAGGTGACGAATTCGGGCTCGTCCTGCTGTACGTCGTCGGTCATCGCCGGTCCTTCTCTCAGCGGGGCGCCATGCGGATGCCGCCATCCAGGCGGACATCCTCGCCATTCCAATAGTCATTCTCGATCATCGCCAGCGCCATCGCGGCGAATTCATGCGGCTGCCCGAACCGCTTGGGGAAGGGCACGCTGGCGCTGAGCGACTGGCGCACCGCGTCGCTGGCCCGCGCCATCAGCGGCGTATCGAAGATGCCGGGCAGGATGCAGTTCACGCGGATGCCGTCGTTCATCAGGTCGCGGGCCATCGGCAGGGTCAGGCTGACGATGGCGCCCTTCGACGCGGCATAGGCGGCCTGGCCGATCTGTCCGTCTTCCGCGGCGACGCTGCCGGTGTTGACGATCACGCCGCGCGCGCCGTCCTCCAGGGGCGTAAGATCGAGCATCCCGCGCGCCGACTTGGCGCAGCAGCGGAAGGTGCCGATCAGGTTGATCTGGATGATG
>CAZJXG010000131.1:0-8853 GCA_964549965.1 uncultured Sphingomonas sp.
GCACGCTTTCGCCAGTTGGCCCATGCCAAGCGGGCCGACATGCGTAACTTTGTGACCAAGATAATGCAGAACGGGTGCGGCAATCTGAAAGTCGCCCTCACTGCCGCCGGCCATCACCGCAAGCTTGCCGGCCCGCGCGCCGACAGGGCCTCCCGAAACGGGGGCATCGAGCCATGCCGTGCCGGTCGACGAACGCAGGCGTTCGGCGAGAACACGGGTCTCTTCCGGCGAAATGGTGGAATGGTCCATTATCAGGCTCGGCGCGGTATCGGCTTCGACAATTCCCTCCGGCCCGAACAGGACCATCTCGGTTGCGGCGCCAGAGGACAGGCATAGGCATACGATATCGCTCGCGCTGGCAAGTTCCGCTGCCGAACCAGCCACGGGAATGCCGGACTCGGCGAATGCGCGGGACCGTTCCGGGTTCCGGTTCCATACCGTCAATTCGTGTCCCTGCTGATGCAGCCGCATCGCCATCGGTGATCCGATGTCCCCCAGGCCGATAAAGCCGATCCGCCGACCGTCGTGCTGCATCATCATACTCTCCCTGTCGCCCCCCCGATTTGGGAAATGGCTATATCTTCCATCAAATCGGCCTACTGTAGGACGGGAAGTTGGCGGCGCGGCAAAGTAACACATTGCCGTCACTACGGACGTGAAGGTGCCGTTTCGCGCTTTGCCGTTGACTTCGAGTCAGCCAACTACTCCGGTGGCCGAGCAGGGGGACGACCCATTTCGAAAATGGGACGCAGCCTATAGGGGATTGGTCTTGGATCTACACTTGCATGGAAAGCAGGCGCTGGTCACCGGAGGTTCGCAGGGCATTGGCCTTGCCGCCGCCGAGGTCCTGGCCGAGGAGGGATGCGCAATTACGCTGGTGGCGCGGGATATGAAGGCGCTTGAGCAAGCTGGTGATAGAATTGCGGCCATCGGCAATGCCGCCCCGCGCCTGATTAGGGCCGACCTGTCGCAGGCCGTCGAAATCGAGCGAGTGGCGCAATGCATCCAGTCGCTCGATATCCTGATCAACAATGCCGGGGCGATTCCCCCTGGCGGGCTCGCCGATCTGTCTGGTGAGCGCTGGCGCGCAGCCTGGGACCTCAAGGTCTTCGGCTATATTGACCTATCGCGCAGTCTCTATCCCTTGCTTGCCGCCAGCCGCGGGGTAATCGTGAACATTATCGGGTCCGCAGGCGAGCGGCCTGATCCGGCATATCTTGCCGGTGCCGCAGGCAACGCTGCGCTCATGGCCTTTACCAAAGGCCTTGCGAGAGGCGCGTCAGCCGACGGTATGCGTGTTGTCGGAATCAATCCCGGCCCCGTCAAGACTGAGCGTATCAAACTCATCTTGCGGGACCGGGCGGAACGCATGTTTGGTGAACCTGACCGCTGGGCGGAACTGGTCGCGAATATGCCGTTCGGCCGGATGGCCGAGCCGGAAGAAATCGGCCGTGCCGCGGCATTCCTCGCCTCGCCAGTGTCCGGATATACAAATGGGGCGATACTGACAATCGATGGCGGCGCCTGAGCTGGGGCTTGTTCGGATGCAGGCGAAACCCTTCCCCGGGGCGCTTGCGGCGCCAACCTGCGCTTGGGCACGCAAATGGGATGGAGTTTAATGGTCTCGTTCGATCCGTTCGATTGCCTGGCTGTTTGGTCCGATCGCTTTTCCAAGCGCGACAGCATTGGACTTGCGGCGCTCTATCATGAGGATGCGCTGCTCTACGGATCGAGCGACAACCTGCTATCAGGGCGCAATGCCATCCAGGGTTACTTCGCGGCACTGCCAGCGGCAGGTGCCGCAGCTGCTCGATTTAGCGGCCTCGCTATCGCACGGCTGGCCGTCACGACGGTCGCGGTGGCCGGACTTGTCCATTTCTCGATAGGTGAAAGCTCGCTGACAATGCGTATCACGCTGACCTTCGTCAACGAGGGCGGCGTCTGGCTGATAGGCATGCACCATGCGTCGATGCCGGGCATGCTGCCAGGCGAACAACGCTAAATTCCATTAAACACCTCCGGAGGGTCCCGATCCGCGGACCTTGCGAAGGAGTGCTCGCAGAAAGGACAACGCCAATGTCGATGATCAACTCCGATCGTGATGGTCCGATCCTGAAGATTACGTTGAATAATCCGGAAAAGCTGAACGCACTCAGCACCGCGGCCTGTCACGATCTTGCCCAGCTGTGGGATATGTACGAAGCCGATCATTCGCTGCGTGTAGCGATCATTACCGGGGCAGGTCGTGCTTTCTGCAGCGGCCACGATCTGAACGATGATTTACAGGATCCGATGCCAACGACCGGCTGGGCAGGGCTCTCGGCCCGAAAATCGATGAACAAGCCGATTATCGTTGCGGCTAACGGCCTGACGATGGGTGGCGGCTTTGAACTTGCGCTGGCCTGTGACCTGATCATCGCGGACGAAGGCGCCGAATTCGGCTTGCCCGAACCTCTCGTCGGATTCGCAGCGCTGGGAGGAGGCGCCAATCTCCTGCCTTTGCGCATGCCCTGGCACGTGGCTATGCGGTATTTGCTGACCGGCGAGAGGATGAATGCGCAAACGGCGCAACGTTGGGGGCTGGTGAGCGATATTGCCCCTGCAGGCACGAGCCTCGAAGTTGCCTGCAAATATGCCGAAGCCATACTTGCCTGTGCCCCAGTGGCGATCCAGGCCACAAAGGCGCTGGCTTGCGCAGCTGTGGAGCCTTCCGGCAGAAAAGATGAACTTTACGGGCTTTCAATGTCGTGGATGAAACGCATTGTCCAGCTTGACGATGCCCGTGAGGGCGAGGCTGCCTTCAAGGAGAAGCGCAAGCCTCGCTGGACAGGTTCCTGATATTTCAATCTTGGCGAACAATTACCCGGCCGCTTACGCATAGAGCCGCGACGGCGCTCAAGCTGACCAGCCTATCGCGGCGCCATCCGGATGGCGCCGTCGAGGCGGATCACCTCGCCGTTGAGCATCGGGTTCTTCAGGATTGCCTCCGCGAGCAGGGCATATTCGCTGGGATCGCCCAGCCGGCTGGGATGGGGCACCTGCTGGCCCAGCGAGTCCTGCGCCGCTTGGGGCAGGCCCTTCGTCATCGGCGTCGTGAAGATGCCGGGCGCGATCGTCATCACCCGGATCTTGTGCTGGGCTAGGTCGCGCGCCGCGCACAGGGTGAGGCCGGCGACCCCCGCCTTCGATGACGCATAGGCGGCCTGGCCGACCTGTCCGTCGAACGCCGCCACCGAAGCGGTGTTGATGATCACGCCGCGCTCCTCGCCGATCGGATCGGCGGTTATCGCGCGGGCGGCGAATTTGGACAGGGTGTTGAAGGTGCCGATCAGGTTGATCTCGATCACCTTGCGATAGAGGTCCAGCGCGTGGGGCGTGCCGTCCCTGGCGACGATCCGCGCCGGCGGGGCGATGCCGGCGCAGTTGACCAATATGCGGGCCACGCCATGCTTCGCTTCGGCGTCCGCGATGCCGGCGGTCACGCTGGCATCATCGGTGACATCGACCGCGACGAAATGGCCGCCGATCTCGGCCGCAGCAGCGGCGCCCACCTCGGCATTCAGGTCGAAGATCGTGACCCTGGCACCATTGGCGGCCAGCATCCGGGCCGTTTCATTGCCCAGCCCGGACGCGCCGCCGGTAACGATCGCGGCAATCCCCTTCAATTCCATCGTCTTCGTCCCCCTCAAACCAGTTCGACGGCCATCGCCGTGGCCTCGCCACCACCGATGCAGAGGCTTGCGACGCCCCGCTTCAGTCCGCGGTTCTGCAGCGCGCCGAGCAGCGTCGCGATAACGCGGGCACCGCTCGCCCCGATCGGATGGCCCAGCGCACAGGCGCCGCCATTGACGTTCAGCTTCTCGGCCGGGATCTGGAGATCCTTGGCAGCGATCATCGCCACGACGGCGAAGGCTTCGTTCACTTCGAATAGATCGACATCGTCGACCGACCAGCCCGCCCTGGCTAGCGCCTTCTGGATCGCGGGCACCGGCGCGGTGGTGAACAGGCCGGGCTCATGCGCATGGGCGGCATGGCTCATGACTTTCGCCACGATCGGCAGGCCTAGTTCCTTCGCCACGCTCTCGCGCGTCATCACCAGCGCTGCCGCGCCGTCGGAGATCGACGAGGCGTTCGCGGCGGTGATCGTGCCATCCTTGGCGAAGGCCGGCTTGAGCGTCGGGATCTTGTCGGGCCGCGCCTTGCCGGGCTGCTCATCGGTATCGATCACGACCGCGCCGCCCCGCGTCTGCAGCGTGACGGGGGTTATCTCACGATCGAAGGCGCCGCTGCTGATCGCGTCGTTGGCGCGGCTCAGCGAACGGATCGCATAATCATCCTGCGCCTCGCGGGTGAACTGATAGTCGCGCGCCGATTCCTCGGCGAAGGCGCCCATCAGCTTGCCGGGCGTATAAGCGTCTTCGAGCCCGTCCAGATACATCGAGTCCTTGATCGCATCATGGCCGATGCGGGCGCCGCCGCGATGCTTCAGCATCAGATAGGGGGCGTTGGACATGCTCTCCATGCCGCCCGCGACGATGATGTCGGCGCTGCCGGCGGCCAGCGCGTCATGCGCCATGATCGCGGCCTGCATGCCCGATCCGCACATCTTGTTGACGGTGGTCGCTTCCACGCTCTTGGGCAGTCCAGCGCCCAGAGCCGCCTGACGGGCAGGGGCCTGGCCCAGGCCGCCGGGCAGGACGCAGCCCATGAAGATCTGCTCGACCTTGTCGCCATCGACACCGGCGCGCTCGATCGCGGCCTTGACCGCAGCGGCGCCCAGTTCGGTAGCGGACGCGCCGGACAGCGCGCCCTGGAAGCCGCCCATCGGGGTCCGGGCATAGGAAGCGATGACGACGGGATCATGGGTCATGATGTTTTCCTTATAATGCGCGGGCGATCACCATCCGCTGGATGTCGGATGTGCCCTCGTAGATCTGGCAGACGCGGACATCGCGATAGATTTTGGCGAGTCCGAACTCTTCGAGATAACCATAGCCGCCGAGCGTCTGTATGGCGCCCGAGACGATCGCTTCGGCCGCCTCCGACGCGAACAGCTTGGCCATCGACGCTTCCGTCAGGCAGGGCCGCCCCATATCCTTCACGCTGGCGGCGTGGAGCACCATGAGCCGGGCAGCCTCCAGCCGGGTCGCTAGGTCGGCGAGGCGGAAGCCCACGGCCTGGTGCTCGATGATCGGCTTGCCCATGCTGCTGCGGTCCTTCGCATAGGCCACGGCGATCTCCAGCGCGGCCTGCGCCATGCCGACGCATTGCGCGGCGATCCCGATCCGGCCCTGCTCCAGATTGGCGAGGGCGATGTTAAGGCCGCGGCCCTCGGCGCCATAAAGAAGGTCATCGGGAACGAACATATTGTCGAACCGGATCGCGCAGGTGTCCGATGCGGCCTGGCCCAGCTTGTGCTCGACCTTGTCGACCACATATCCCGGCGTGTCGGTGGGCACCAGAAAGCCCGATATGCCCTTCTTGCCCGCTTGCGGATCGGTGACGGCGAACACCATGGCGAGGCCGGCGATCTTGCCTGACGTGATGAACTGCTTGGCGCCGTTCAGCACCCATCCGCCATCGACCCGCACCGCGCGGGTGCGGATCGCCGCGGCGTCGGAGCCGGCATCGGCTTCGGTCAGCGCGAAGGCGCCGATCATCCGGCCGCTGATCAGGTCGGGCAGGAAGCGCGCCTTCTGCGACTCGCTGCCTTCCTGAAGGAGGCCGCCGACGAGCAGGCTGTTCTGGATCGAGATGATCGTCGAGAGCGGCCCATCCGCCGCAGCGATCTCGATCAGCGACAGCGCGTAGGAGACATAATCCGCGCCTGCACCGCCGACCGATTCGGGCGCTACCATCCCGAGCAGGCCAAGACCGGCGGCTTCCTCGAACAGGCCGCTCGGATAGCCTCTGGCGGCCTCGAAAGCCCGGCTTTGCGGGCGAATCCGCTCCTGTGCAAAGGTGCGGACCGCATCCCGGATAGCCGACTGCGTTTCGGACAGAATCATGAAACCTCGACGAATATGATGTACTCATGGGTATATTGATTGCTTGATGGTTTTGTGTCAACTCTCGCGGATGAATGCCGCCAGCACCAGTGAAGCCGTCCCGTCGCCGTTCCGGACGCGCGAGCAGCGCGCCGAGGAGCGGGAGGCCAAGCGCCTGGCGGTGCTGATCGCAGCGGTTCGGATGTTCAACCAGCGCGGCTTCCACGCCACGCTGCTCGAGGATGTGGCGGCCAGCCTCGGCATTTCGAAGCCCACCATCTATCATTATCTCGGCAACAAGGAGCAGGTGCTGCTCGAATGTATCGCGCTGGGCATCGAGCAGTTTCAGCAGGCGATCGCGGAGGCACAGGCCGTGCCGGGCAGCGGGCTGGACCGGCTGCGCCATTTCCTGCGCTCCTATGCGCGGATCAACATGGACGATTTCGGCCGCTGTGTGATCCGCACCGGCGCCGAGCCGATGTCGGCCGAAGGCGCCCGCATCTTCCGCGACAACAAGCGGGGCATCGACAGGGCGCTGCGGGCCTTCATCGAGGAGGGCATGGCCGATGGCTCGATCGCGCCGAGCGATCCGAAGATCCTGGGCTTCACCTTGGCCGGGGCGCTCAACTGGCCGGCACGCTGGCATTCGCCGAACGGGGATATGGGCGCGGATGAGATTGCGCGGCAGATGGTGGACATATTGACGGCAGGGCTGGCGCCGCGCGCCTGACAGCCCACCAGGCGATCAATAGCGCATCCGGCCTGTCCGCAGCGCCACCGCCCAGTCCGGTCGCCCGCGTGCCTCGGCGGTGCGGGCCGCGTCCTCCGCATCATAGTCGACCGCGATCAGTTCGGCCTGCCAGCGCCCGTCGCTGTCCCGCTCCACGACCGCATAGCGGGCCTGTGGGCCGCCGCTTTCCATTACATGCGGCCAGGGATGGTCGTCGCCATAAGCGGGCAGGCCCACCGATCCAGGATTGACGATCAGTCCGCCGCCCGCGCGCCGGTGGCTCCGCGGCATATGGGTATGACCGCACAGGATCAGCGCGGGCGCTTCGCCGCCGCTCTTCGCCTCGATCTCTTCCCCGGTGGCGGCACGGGCGCCGCCTGGTTCGACATGATCGAGATAATATTCGAGATCGCTTGCCGGGGTGCCATGGCACAGCAGGATATCGGGCGCGATCCTCAGCCCGGTCGGCAGCGCCATCATCCATGCCCTGTGGGCATCGCTCAGCTGGGGCGCCGTCACCGCATCGGAAGCGCCCATGGCGCCAATATCCAGGGTCAGGAGCTGACGCTCATGATTGCCCCGGATCGTCGGCAGATCGAGCGCCATCAGCCGGTCCGCCGTCCCCGCCGGATCGAGCGGCCCGGACACTATGTCGCCGAGATTGACGGTCAGATCGACGCCACGTGACGCGATATCGAACAGCACCGCGTCGAGCGCGGCGAGATTGCCGTGAATATCCGAGATTGCCGCGATCCGCATCGCCGATCGGATCAGCTGATCGGCAGCTGGACCATCCGGCCCGAATAGATCACCGGGCCGGTCGGCAGGCCGGTCGGCGAACCGCCCTTGGGCTCGACCGAAACCGCGATGGTGTTGTCCTGCCGCAGGTCGATCGCCATCTGGTCGAGCGCGGTCGCGCCGCCTTCGCGCATCAGCCCGATCGACCTGGGCGCCGCCGTGCCCGCGATCACCCACAGCTCGAGACTGTGGCCGGGCCGCGGTGTCACATTGACCGGCATCACCCGCATCTTCCTGCTCGCCTTGTCATAGGTGACGAGCAGGGCCGGTGCACCGCCCTGTTCGCTGAGCGCGGCGACGGTCTCGAAGAGCGGCGGTTGGGTCGGCTGCGCGACCTGCGTGGTCGCGGGCTGCGGCCGGGGGCGCAAGGCCATGCCGGTGCTGACGATCGCCAGCAGCGCCGCGGCGGCGGTCGCCACCTGCCAGCGGCGCAGCGCGCCATTGTCGTTCGCCGGCCGGCTGCCGCCCTCGATCCTGTTCCACAGAGCTGGCGCCGGTGTCGCCTCCGGCACCGCGAGCAGCAGTGGCGAAAGGCGATCCTGCCAGCCGGAGACTGCCGCGACCGCGGCCGGATCGGTCAGAAGCCGGCGCTGGAAGGCCTTGTGCTCGGCGGCGTCGAGGGTGCCGAGCACATATTCCCCCGCGACCATCTCGATATCGTCAGCCATCGAGGCAGCCCTTCAGCCGCGCAAGGCCACGATGCAGCCAGCTCTTGATCGTACCTGTCGGATGGCCGAGCCGTTCGGACAGTTCCTCCCGGCTTTCCCCGTTGAGATAGGCGGCGAGGATCAGCGCCCGCTGATCGGAATCCAGCCTGTCGAGACAGGCCCGCAGCGCCGCCATCTGTTCGGCAGAGGCGCCCGCCGCGGGATCTCCCATCATGTCGAAATCGAAATCATCGGCCCGCGTGCGGCCGCCGGGATGCTCGCGCCGGCGCTGGTCGATCGCCACGTTGCGCGCGATCGTCGCGGCCCAGCTGATCGGGCTGCCCCGGCGGGCATCGAACCCTGCGGCGTTGCGCCAGATCTTCGTATAGGCATCCTGCATCGCGTCTTCCGCCACCGACCTTTCAGGCAAGATACGCAGGATGATGCCGAAAAGTTTTGCCGATGTGCGCTGGTAGAAGCGAGCAAAGGCCGCCCGGTCGCCCTCGGCGACCGCCATCAGCAGCTCGGGAAGATCTTCCCCGCTGGTCCCTCCGCTCATCCCTGCGCTCCCCATCGCGCCGCGGCCGCGTCGTCGTCGGCGCGTGCCTCGACCCAGCGGCTGCTGCCATCCCCGAAATATTCTTTCTTCCAGAAGGGTGCCCCGGTTTTCAACCAGTCGATCAGGAAGCTT
>CAZJXG010000132.1:0-8694 GCA_964549965.1 uncultured Sphingomonas sp.
CCGCCCGCGCCTTCTATGCCGAGAACCGCCGGGTCGCGAACGGCAAGGCGAAGCGACTGCTCGACTGGGCACCACGATATCCCGACTATCGGGCGGGGCTGCGGGCGCTGCTCCCGGCCTGATCCTGCCGCCGGGCCGGGAGCGAGCTGGATGTGGCGCTCCGCATCCAACCTCGCTAAAGGCCCCCTCATCTCACCATTGCGGACCCCTGCACCATGACCGACATGCCCGACCGTCTCTCGATCAACCCCAACAGCCCGCATTTCAACAGCGAGCTGCTCGAACGCGGCGTGGGGATAAAGTTCAAGGGGGTCGAGAAGACCAATGTCGAGGAATATTGCGTGAGCGAGGGCTGGATCCGCGTCGCGGCCGGCAATACCCGTGATCGCAAGGGCAATCCGCTGACGATCAAGCTCAGTGGCGCGGTCGAGCCCTATCTCAAGGACGCGGCCGAGAGCGCCGAGACCCCCGAAGCCTGATCCGGCGATGGCGGCCGTGCATCGCATCGCATCGGACCGCCTGACCGCCGAGATTGCCGAGGCCGGTGCCGAGCTGCAGCGGCTGACCGACGCCGCCGGGCGCGACTGGCTATGGGATGGCGATCCGGCCGTCTGGGCGGGCCGCGCGCCGATCCTCTTCCCGATCGTCGGCACGCTGAACGGCGACCGCTTCCGCTGGCGGGGCCAGGATTATGCCCTGCCCCGCCACGGCTTCGCCCGCCGCCGCGATTTCCGCGTCGTCGAACAGGATGGCGACGGGCTGATCCTGCGCCTCGAATCCGATGCGGCGACCCGCGCCGTCTGGCCGTTCGACTGCACGCTCGACATGATCTTCACCATCCGCGCCGCGACCCTGACGATGACCGCGCGGGCCGCCAATCGCGGCGCCGATCCCATGCCGGCGAGCTTCGGCTTTCACCCGGCGCTGCGCTGGCCACTGCCGGGCGCACGCGACAAGGCGGACCATGTCATCCGCTTCGACCAGCCGGAGCCTGCCCCGATCCGCCGGCTCGATGCCGACGGTCTGCTCGATCCCGAGCCGCGCCCCACCCCGGTCGAGGGCGACACGCTCCGCCTCGACGACAGGCTGTTCGCCGACGATGCCCTGATTTTCGACCGGCTGGAAAGCCGCCGGCTCATTTTCGAAGGTCCGGGTGCCGCCCGCGCCGCGATCGATTTCCAGGGCATGCCGCAGCTCGGACTGTGGATGAAGCCGGGCGCCCATTATCTCTGCATCGAGCCCTGGCAAGGCTATAGCGATCCCGCCGGTTTCGATGGCGGGATCGGCGACAAGCCGGGCATGGTGACGATCGCGCCGGGGCAAAGCCGCAGCTTCACGATGGCGATCACGATCGGAGACCGTTGATCCGCGCGGCCGGACATGGTGAGATCGCGCACCTTCGGAGGCCCCGGTCCAAGCCCATGTCCAAGCCCATGTCCAAGCACCGCGCCCAACCCCCGATCTGGAAGCAGGCGACCGCCTATGGCGTGTTGCTGGCGGCGGGCACGCTCGCGCTGCAATGGTTCGATCATCGCCGGCTGGCGCGCGACCATATGAGCGAACTATATCTCGCGCTGGTCGCCGGTGGCTTCCTCGTCCTGGGCATCGTGATCGGCATCCGCGCCTTCGCGCCACGGGCGCCGCTGTCGTTCGACGGCAATCCACGGGCGATCGAGTCGCTCGGCATCACGCCGCGCGAGCTGACGGTGCTCCTGGAAATCGCGGCGGGGCGATCGAACAAGGAAATCGCCCGCGTGCTCGATGTCTCGCCGAACACGGTGAAGACCCATGTGACGCGGCTCTATGACAAGCTGGGCGCTACCCGGCGGACCGACGCGGTCGGCCGCGCCCGTGCGCTGGGCATCGTGCCCTAGGACGGATCGTCGGGAGGCCGTTCGGGCGACGTGTCACCCGCTGGATCGGCAAGCCGCCAGCCCGTCGCGTCCCGGATCATCGGCCGGCCGCAACGCCGGCATAGGCTCCGCGTATCCTGTCCGTCGTGCCAGGCGCGCGATGCCGAACGGCGGTGCCGGCCGAACAGGCAGCGCAGATCGAACCGCCTTTTCATGCGCGGCTCCGCGATCCGGGGGACGGTCCGGTCACATCGCCCGAAATCTTCGCAAAGCCTACTGCGACCAGGACATGCTGATATGTCATGGCGGAGCTCCTATCCCGCCATGATACGCTCCCGCGCCGGGCCGGACAAATATATCCGTTATGGATGAATAGGATTTTAGGGGGCAATCGCCCGAAATCATCCTTTTGGGCGATTGCATGCGCCGGGCCGACCGCCTTTGATACGCGCCTCGGAAGGTTCGCCAGAGGGAGGCCACATGCTCCGCACCGTCCTGACCTATGGAATTGTCGCCGGCCTGATCGTCGGCATCCCAAGTTTCGCGATCACAATCCTGTTCGCCGATCAGCCGCCGCTGCCCTATGGCATGGCGCTCGGCTATCTGATCATGCTGATCGCGCTGAGCACCGTCTTCGTCGCGGTCAAGCGGCGGCGCGACGATCAGCTGGGCGGGGTGATCCGCTTCTGGCCCGCCTTCGGCCTGGGCCTGTCGATCAGCCTGGTCGCCAGCCTCTTCTATATCGCCGCATGGGAACTGGCGCTGTCGATCACCGGTACCGGCTTCCTGGCCAATTATACCGAGGCGATGGTCGCCGACGCCGCGGACCGTGGCGCTGGTGCCGCCGAGCTCGCCAAAATCCGCGCCGAGATGGACGCCTTCTGGGTCAGCTATCGGAATCCGCTGGTTCGCATCCCCTACAGCTTCATCGAGATTTTCCCGGTCGGACTGCTGGTCTCGCTGGTGTCGGCGGGGTTGCTGCGCAATCCGCGCTTCCTGCCGGCGCGGACCGGCTGATCAGGCCTCGAAACGGATCTCGATGCTCTCGGCGGATCGCTCCGCCGGGCATGGAAGACCACCTCGGGGCTTCTTTCTCCCGGTCACGCAGGACAACCGGGCCGCCGCCGGGCGGTTCCCGGCAGGATGGCGGAACATAGCCGATGCCCACGCGTCTCCGCACGATGAAGAAATATGCCAGCTGGATGACCCTCGCCTTCGACAGCTGGCGCCTCGGCGTCGAATCCTCCGCCGTCATCGCGATGCGGATGGCGCGGATGGCGACCGGCGATGCCGCGGCCGCCGCTGAAGCCCGGCTGATGGTCAGCGAGAAAATCGAGGTACTGGCCGCGCTGCAGATGCAGGCCTTCACGGGCGGGCTGGGCACCACGCCGGAGCGGCAGGCCAGGGCGACCGTCGCCCGATATCGTCAGGCAGTGGGCCGCAATCGCCGTCGTCTGGCCCGGACCCGCAAGCCGGGCTGACCCCGCACGGGCACGGCCCGGCGGCTATTGAGAACCGCCGGGCGCCACGCAACCCGCAAGCCAAGCAAAAAAGGAGGGGGCGATTCCCCTGCGCCCCCGACGCCTACGCTACCACTCGGACGCCATGCAACGCCGTACCCCTGTCTAGGCGGTCGCGGGGCGGCCGCAGTGATGCATGTCACATCACGGAAGACAGGCGATATTTTCGGCTGGATGCGGCAATTGCGGCGGCTTGACCTCGCGCGGTGCCGCCCCCACATTTGCCGGCATGGACAAGTTCGAACTCTCCGACGAGGAATGGCGCCGGCGGCTCAGCCCCGAGCAATATCAGGTGCTCCGCCAGGCCGGCACCGAACGCGCCTTCACCGGCAAATATTGGAACACCAAGGACGCGGGCGACTATCGCTGCGCGGGCTGCGGCGAACTGCTGTTCGCCAGCGACAGCAAATATGATTCGGGCTGCGGCTGGCCCAGCTTCACCGCCCCCGCCGTGGACGAGATGGTCACCGAACATCGCGACGTCAGCCACGGCATGCTCCGTACCGAGGTGCGCTGCGCGAAGTGCGATGGCCATCTGGGCCATGTCTTTCCCGACGGGCCGGGGCCGGAGGGCCTGCGCTACTGCATCAATTCGGCGTCGATCGACTTCGATAAGAAATAGAAATTAGCGACTCGACGGAGGGGCTGTAATCCCATTCATCACCGCGTCATCATCCTTCGTCGATACGCGCAAGCCATCGGTCGAAATCGGGGGCGCTCCGCTTGGCACGCACAGGGATAACGGCTAATCCGGCCGTCACTGATGCCGACCGCGCCCACCCCCAAGGATAAGCCTCACCGCATGGGCTGGTTGAAGACCCTCCTCAAGATCGGCCTGTTCGCTGCGCTCGCTGGATTGGGCGCGCTGGTCATCGCCGTGCTGATCGCCATGGCATCGCTGCCCGGCTTCGAGGAACTGAAATCCAGTCCCAATGGCCAGATGGTCCGCGTCCGCGCCGCCGACGGCTCGGTGATCGTCTCGCTCGGGCCGAGCTATGGCGACTGGCTGCCGATCGGCCAGATTCCCGGCACGATGACCAAGGCCATGGTCGCGGTCGAAGACCGGCGGTTCTACATGCACCCCGGCATCGATCCGATCGGCATGGCGCGCGCGGCCTATGTCGCCTTCCAGCGGCAAGGCGAGGGGCGGCGGCTGCAGGGCGCATCGACCATCACCCAGCAGCTGGCGCGCAACATCTTCCTGACCAACGCCTACAGCTTCGGCCGCAAATTCCGCGAGGTCATCCTGGCGCTGGCGATGGAGCGCAAATTCTCGAAGGAACAGATCCTCGAACTCTATCTGAACCGCGTCTATTTCGGCGGTGGCGCCTATGGCATCGACGCGGCGGCGCGCAAATTCTTCGACCATTCGGGTACCAGGCTCAGCCTGGGCGAGAGCGCGATCATCGCCGGGCTGGTCAAGGCGCCATCGCATTATTCGCCGACGGCCGACCGTGAGGCGGCGATCGGCCGCGCCAAGGTGGTGCTGCGGGTGATGCAGGATGCCGGCGCGATCACACCGCGCGAGGCCGAGGCGGTCGATCTCGACAAAGTCGACCTCGCCCCCGAGCGTGACCAGAATGCGGTGCGCTATTTCACCGACTGGGCGCTCGCCCAGCTCGACGAGGTCGTCGACGAGCAGGTCGAGCCGATCGACGTGTGGACGACGATCGATCCCGCCATGCAGCGTGCCGCCGACGCCGCGATCCGCGCCAATGCCCCGCCGGGCACGCAGGGGGCGCTCGTCGCGCTCGACCGCGACGGCGCGGTCCGCGCGATGGTCGGCGGGCGCGACTATGTCACATCGATCTACAACCGCGCGACCCAGGCGGAGCGGCAGCCCGGCTCCGCCTTCAAATTATTCGTCTATCTGGCCGGCATGGAAGCGGGGATGAAGCCCGACACGCCGGTCGTCGACGAGCCGGTCGACATCGACGGCTGGAGCCCGCGCAACAGCAACCGCGAATATGCCGGCGCGATCGACGTGCGCACCGCCTTCGCCTTCTCGATCAACACCGTCGCCGCCAAGATCGGCCAGCAAGTCGGCTTCGAGACCGTCGCGGACATGGCGCACCGTTTCGGCATCGGCAGCAAGCTCAACACCCACCCCTCGATGGTGCTCGGCACCTCCGACGTCCGCCTGATCGACATGACCCGCGCCTTCGCGGCGGTGGCGCGCAAGGGCGTCGCGGTGGTCCCCTATGGCATCGTCAAAGTCACCACCGCCAGGGGCGATCTGCTCTACGAACATCGCGCCGACGACAATCGCGTCCTCGTCGCCCCCTGGGTCGCCGCCGAAGTGACCGACCTGCTCCAGACCGCGGTGAACACCGGCACCGCGCGTGCCGCCCAGATCGGCCGGCCGGTGGCAGGCAAGACCGGTACCACATCGTCGAACAAGGATGGCTGGTTCCTGGGCTTCTCGTCCGGAATCACCACCGGCGTCTGGATGGGCCGCGACGATGCCAAGGCGGTTGCCGGGCTCCAGGGCGGCCGCGCGCCCGCCCGCGCTTTCGCCGATTTCATGCGGGTCGCCGTCGCCAAGCGTCCGGTCGAACAGTTCGAAACCGCGGTGACGCTACCCGAGTTCCAGCTCGAACCCGACGACGAGACCTATCTCAACATGCCCGACGAGGGCATGGTCGACGCCGACGGCATGCCGATCGACCAGGCCACCGAACCGCAGGCCGATCCCGGCGACGGCTTCGAGCCGCAGGCGGCGCCACCGGTCGCGGCACCGCCGATACGCAGCGCGCCGCCTACCCAGCCCGCGCGCGGTGCTCCGCCGGCCGGCCAGCCGCGCACCAGCCTGGGATCGGATTTCCTGAGCGGCGTCGAGCCGCAGCGGCCGGCGCGGCGCCAATAGGGGTCGCTACCCACCAGACGGCTATTTTTACGATTCCCGCCCCAGCCAGTACAGCTCCCGCCCATGGGCGCGCAGCCAGGCGCGTTCGCGTGCCGGGTCCCGGCCCAGCAGCCGTTCGACCGCGGCATGGAAATCAGGGCTGTGGTCCATGTGCAGACGATGCGCGACTTCATGCGCGACGGTCGCTTCCAGCACCGTTGGCGGCGCCAGGATCAGCCGCCAGCTATAGCGGATATCGCCGCTCGCCGAGCAGCTGCCCCAGCGCGCGCGCGGATCGCTGACCGACACACGGCCCACCGTCACGCCCGCGATTCCGGCGAAGCGCGCCGTCTCCGCCTCCAGCCTGCGAAGCGCCTGCGCCTTGAGCCAGCGAATCACCCGCGGGCCGAGCAGTTCGGCGGGCTGCGGCACCAGCAGCCGATCACCCGCCCGGCGGACGATCCGACCGGCCGTCGCGAGCTCGACGGTCAGCCGCTCCCCCGCCGCCTCGATCACCATGCCGGGGACGATCGGCCGGGCATGGGGAAGCGCATCGAGCGCCTGTTCGATCCAGCCGCGCTTGGTTTCGACCCAGTTGAGCGCGGCCTTGAGCGATGCACGCGCCGGCAGGATCAGCCGCACCCCGCCATCGCGCGGATCGACACTGAGCCGCATCGTCCGCGCCTGCGCCATGCGCCGGACCTGAAGCGGCCGGACCCGCCCGCCCGCTTCGAAATGCATGTCGGGCTCGGCCGGGACCGGGGTGGCCTTGCGACGGAAGATCATCGACCGGCGCCTTCCGGCGGTTTGCCCCGCAGGCCGGCACCGGGAATTTTGTATGGGTCAGCCACCCCTACAAATCCCGGTCCACGAGATGATGTTCCAGATCGCCCGCCTCGTCCTCCGACACCGTCCAGCCGCGCACCGAGATGCCGGCTCGGTGCACCGATTCGGGATCGCCGCTGATCAGCGGATGCCAGTCGGCCAGCGGCTGGCCTTCGTCGATCAGGCGATAGGCGCAGGTCGCGGGCAGCCAGTCGATCTCGCGCAGCACGCGCGGGGTGAGCCGTACGCATTCAGGGACGAAGGTGCGGCGATGCTTGTAATCCTTGCACTGGCCCGAGCGGCGATCGAGCAGGCGGCAGGCGACATTGGTCGCCATCAGCTCGCCGCTGTCCTCATCCTCCAGCTTGTGCAGGCAGCATTTGCCGCAGCCGTCGCACAGCGACTCCCATTCGGCGCGGCTCATCTGGTCGAGCCGCTTGGTTTCCCAGAACGGCTTGGGGGCGTTCATGCTATTTCGCCCAGCGCTCTATGTCTTTGGCCACCGCCTCGGCACCCTGATCCTGGGCGACAAGCGCCAGCGGCTCGCCCTTTGGGCCGAACAGCATCGCGGCGCGCGAATGGTCCATCTTGTAACCCATGCTCCTGTCCGGGACCTTCTTGTAATAGACCGCGAAGGCCTTGGCGACCGCCGCGATCTGATCGGAACGGCCGGTCAGCGCGACGAGCCCCGGAAAGGCATTGGTATAGGCGCGGAGCGCGGCGGGGGTATCGCGTTCGGGGTCGACCGTGATGAAGATCGGCTGAAGCCGGGCGGCAAGCCCGGGATTGCGCTCCCCGAGCAGCTTATAGCCCTTCATGATCGTCTGGACGTCGACCGGGCAGACATCGGGACAGAAGGTGTAGCCGAAATAGATCAGCCGGTATTTGCCCGCGAAATCGCTGTCCTTCGTCACCTTGCCGTCCTGATCGACCAGGGTGAAGGGGCCGCCGATCCGGGCATCGGCGAGCGGGGGTGGCATATCGCCCGGGCCGCCGCAGCCCGACAGCGACAGCGGCAGAGCCGCCAGCATGAGGCCGAGCAGCGGGCGAAGGGCGGGATTGTTCATGGTGCGGCCAGCCATGCTTTGCTATTGCCCCCGGTGCAAGCGCGTTTGATAACAGGGACATGACGCACCAGATGATCCGCCGACTGATCCTGTCGAGCTTCGCCGCCGTGGCGCTGGCGCTGCTCGCCACCCCCGCCGCTGCCCAATTCTCGGACAGCTATAATTTCCTCAACGCGGTCCGCCAGTCGGACGGCGCCAAGGCGACCAAGGCGCTGGAGGGCAGTGGCGCAACCTTGATCAACACCCGCGACTATACGACGGGGGAGACGGCGCTGATCATCACGATCAAGCGGCGCGACCTGAGCTGGTCGAACTTCATGCTGAGCCGCGGAGCCAATCCGAACATCAAGGACGGCAAGGGCAATAGCGCGCTCCACTTCACCGCGCTGCTCGGTTTTCCCGAGGGCGCCGAACTGCTGCTCGGCCGCGGGGCGCAGGTCAATCTCGGCAATAGCAGCGGCGAAACCCCGCTGATCATCGCGGTCCAGCAGCGCAACCTGCAGATGGTCCGCCTGCTGCTTGCCAATGGCGCCGATCCCAAGCAGGCCGATCGCATCGCCGGCAAATCGGCCCGCGACTATGCC
>CAZJXG010000133.1:0-8680 GCA_964549965.1 uncultured Sphingomonas sp.
AATTGATCTTCGCTTCATATTCCTGGGCGCGGCGCGACCACATGGTGCGCTTGACTTTGGGCTTGCCCTTCAGCGTGGTCAGGGCTTCGCCCATTGTCACGCTCGACGACAGCTTGCGCATGCCGACGGCTTCGGCCTTGTTGGTCGGGACGCGCAGCGTCATCCGCTCCTTCTCGAAGCGAAGGACGTAGAGTTCAAGTTTGGCTCCAGCAATTTCCTGGCTTTGCAGTTCGACCACGCGGCCGACACCATGCTTGGGATAAACGACATAATCGCCGACGACGAAGCTCAGCGCCTTGGCAGCCATTTAGCAGACCTTTCTTTGGGATGCCGCAAAGGCCCCGCCTGATCCGCCCTCCCCTCCAGCGGCCGACGGCAATCCTCGCAGCGAATCACAGGTTCCTTGTTGCAGGCGCTCTGAAATACGCCCGGACCCGAATCCTGTAACACAATGGTAAGCGAAAAGCCAGCATCTACCGGCCTTTTGCCGGAGACGGGGCGCTTTCGTCATCGATTTCGCGGATGCGGTAGGCGATCAGTCGCCCTGGCCGGGCTCCGGCGAGAAATATTTATCATATTTCCCTTCCACGCCCTTATACTCGTCGGCATCCGCCGGCGCTTCCCGCTTGCGGGTGATATTCGGCCACTGCGATGCGAAGCTGTTGTTCACTTCCAGCCACTGTTCGAGGCCGGATTCGGTATCGGGCAGGATCGCCTCGGCCGGGCATTCGGGCTCGCAGACGCCGCAATCGATGCACTCGCTGGGGTTGATCACGAGCATGTTGTCGCCTTCATAGAAGCAGTCGACAGGGCATACCTCGACACAATCCATATATTTGCAGCGGATGCACGCATCGGTGACGACGTAGGTCATTCTCAAATTCCCAAAGGGGGGGACGCGCGCCCCCGTTAGATACCGGCTTGTCCCGCGTCAACAGGCGGCGGGGAAAGGTCGACATAGCAGGCCTGCGCCTCGGCGGCCGGGCCGCGACGGGCTGGAAGCGCTTCGACCTGGATCACGCGGACCCGGCCATGAAGCGGGAAGCTCAGCACATTGCCGGCCCGGACCGCGGCATGGGCCTGATCGACGACGCGGCCGTCGATCCGGACATGGCCGGCCTCGGCGACGTCCTGCGCCAGCGCGCGGGTCTTGGTCAGCCGGACGAACCAGAGGAACTTATCGAGCCGCATTTCGCGGAAGGGTCGTCGGATAGAGATCGGCGAGCGCGCCAAAGGCATTGCCGGGGCGGTGCGCCCGCTCCTTGCGGGGCTCGCGCTTGCCCTTCCAGATCCAGCTGTCGGATTCGCCGGCAGTGGCCGCCCGGAAGCCGAGTGCGAGCATCAACTGGGCGAAGCTGGGATGGCGTAAGCCCAGCGAGGTCGCCAGCCCTGGATCGGGGGTGAAGGGGGTCCGGCCGCTGCGCGCCTCATGCGCGAAGCGTGCGAGCCGCTCGACGAGGTCGACGCGCAGCATCTGCGCGCCCAGCGCCCTGAACCCAGCGCGCACCATCGCCTCGCAGGTCTCCCGGTCGGCCGGCGTCGTCATCGACACCGCGCCGGGCACCGGCAGTTCGGGCATCAGCTGATCCTCGGCGGCGGCGAACAGCGCGATCCGCCAGCGTGTCGGCTCAGGCTTGAGCAGGGTCGGGGAATAGACGTCGATCGTACCCAGCTTCACATCCAGCCGCTCGGCGCGCGAGCGGCCTTCGCGGTCGAGATGCTCGATCGCCGAATCGATCGTGTCGCGCGCGATGATGCCGCCCGCCTCGGCCAGCGGCGACAGCAGTGCGCGTAGCGAGGGCGGGCAGGCGGGATCGCGCGCTGCCTCCAGATAGCGGGAAAGCGGTTTCAGCTCGCGCTGGATCCGGCCTTCCAGCCATGTGGCCAGCCGCTGCTCGACCCCGGTGCGGTCGGCGGCGCTCAGCGTGTCGAGCGCGCGGTGGAGGCGGATGCGCGGGGTCAGGAGGGTGCGGCCTTTTTCAAGCCGTGCCACGACGTCGCCGCGCCAGAAGATCGCGACCGGCCGGCCGACATCGGTGGCCAGGCTGAACTGCCCGTCCTCGTCGGCGGCAAGCTGACGTGCGCGGCTGGCCAGCTCGACGCCCAGCCGACGCTCTGCCGCCGCCATCAGCCGTTTCATATCGGTGTGGCGGGCGAGATGGTCGGCCTTGAAACGAAAGCCGATCAGGCGCCCGATCGCCTCGCCATCGACGGTGACGATACCGTCCTCGTCGACCTTGACCGGTAGCAGCAGATCGCCGCCCTTGGCTCCCAGGTCGCGCATCAGCACCGAGGTGCGCCGGTCGACGAAGCGCTGGGTCAGCCGCTGGTGGAGCGCGTCGGACAGCTTTTCCTCGAGCGTGCGGGTCCGCTCGGCCCAGGTGTCGGGATCGGCCAGCCAGTCGGCGCGATGGGCGATATAGGCCCAGGTGCGGACCCCGGCGATCCGGTCGGCAAGGGTTTCGACATCGCCCTGCACGCTGTCGAGCCGGGCCAGCTCATCGGCGAACCAGCTTACCGGCAGATGGCCGGTGTCTTCGCTCAGATGGCGGAAGATGCGCGCGACGAGGCGGCTGTGCGGCTCGGGACCGGTCTTGCGAAAATCGGGCAGGCCGCAGGCGGTCCACAGCCGTCCGATCATCCGCTGGCCGCGCGCCCGCTCGCGCACCCAATCCTCGTCGGCGAGGCGCTTCAGCACCGCCAGGTCGATCGCCTGGGGCGCCGCGCGCAGCACCGGACGGTCGGGGCGCCGCTCCAGATCGGCGATCAGCGCGTCGAGCGATGCGAGCGAGGGCTGGCCCTCGCGCCAGTAGAGATGGTCGATCGGCGGGAAGACATGCCCCTCGATCGCATCGACCTCCTCATCCTCGAAGCGCGCGCTGCTGCCGCCTTCGAGCGCGAGCGTACCGAAGGTGCCGTCGCGTTGGTGCCGGCCGGCGCGGCCCGCGATCTGCGCCATTTCCGAAATCGTCAGGCGGCGCGCGCGACGGCCATCGAATTTGCGCAGGCTGGCAAAGGCGACATGGGAAACATCCATGTTCAGCCCCATGCCGATCGCATCGGTCGCGACGAGATAATCGACCTCGCCTGCCTGGAACATCGCCACCTGGGCGTTGCGGGTGCGCGGGCTGAGCGCGCCCATCACCACAGCGGCGCCGCCGCGCAGCCGCCGCAGCATCTCCGCCACCGCATAGACTTCCTCGGCCGAGAAGGCGACGATGGCGGATCTGGGCGGCAGGCGCGACAGCTTGGTCGCGCCGGCATAGGTGAGCGTCGAGAAGCGCGGGCGTCCGATGATCTCCGCATCGCGGACCAGCGCGCGGATCATCGGGCGCAGCGCTTCCGATCCCAGGATCATCGTCTCCTCGCGGCCGCGGGCGCGCAACAGCCGGTCGGTGAAGACATGGCCACGCTCGGGATCGGTGCCGAGCTGTGCCTCGTCGAGCGCCACGAAGGCGAAATCACGAGCGTCCTTGTTGACGCCATCGGGCAGCAGCCCTCCGCTCAGCGGCATCGATTCGGCGGTGGTCAGATAATATTGGGCATTGGGCGGGAGCAGTTTCTCCTCCCCGGTTATCAGCGCCACCCGCTCCTTGCCCTTGATCGCGACGACCCGATCATAGACCTCGCGGGCCAGCAGGCGCAGCGGAAAGCCGATCATGCCGCTCGAATGGCCGCACATCCGCTCGATCGCGAGATGCGTCTTGCCTGTGTTGGTCGGGCCGAGCACGGCGACAACCGGCTGGGCGCTGAAACTCGCCATGCCACCAAGATTGGCACGGCTTGTGACGAACGCAAGCGCGAAGCCACGGAAAACCGATCGATCCGGGCGGCTCACCTGATTTCCAGCGGTGCGACTCGGCTCACAGCCGAAATGACTCGGCTCGTCGCATAAGGGCATTAAAAACGGCCGGATTAGTTTGACTTTAACCATGCTGAGGCAGACTGACTTTGCCCGAACCGAAAATGTCTCGACAGGGCAAGTAGTTAGGCGTTTTTGAGAAGGGGCGGGGGGCTTTGTACCGCAACGACGGCCACGGATTCGCGACAGAAAGCTACGCGGCGGGCGCCGGTAACGGCGCGCTCGTTCTCGTCCGGCCGAACCGTTTCCAGCAGCTGGGCGCACCGATCGCCGATGCCGTCGACCGGCTGGCGGGGTCCGATCTCGTCGTCGATCTCGGCGCGCGGATCGGATCGCGCGAGTGGTTCCGCGGCCTCTTCACCTGCCTCGCCCTCTGCACGGCCGCCGGCGTGATGACGCCGGATCTCAAGCCGGTCCGCTTCGCGCCCGAGGCGGCGATGAGTGCTGGCCATGCGCAGCAGCTCCGCACGCTGTCCATCGCGCCGCTTGGCCTGGGTGGCGACACCGGCCATCGCATGGCGCCGACCTCCTTTGCCGAACCGCTGACGGACACGCCGGAGCGCCCGCGCATCGAATTATCCGCGACGATCGGTCAGGGCGATGGCTTCGCCCGCGTGCTGGAACGTGCCGGCGTCTCGCGCGACGAGGCGGGCAAGGTCGCCTCCATGGTCGATGATGCCGTGCCGCTCGGCGATCTCTACGCCGGCACGCGGATGGATCTGGTCCTTGGCCGGCGCGAGGCGAAGAGCGATCCCCGCCCGCTCGAGACACTCGATTTCCGGGCACGCTTCGATCTCAAGCTCGCCGTTTCCCGGATCGATGGCCAGTTGCGCCTCAAGCGCATTCCGATCGCGGTCGACCGTACACCGCTACGTATCCAGGGCCGGGTCGGCTCCAGCCTCTATCGCTCTGCCCGCGCCGCCGGCGTGCCCGGCGACGCGATCGAGGCGTTCATCAAGGCGATCTCGCAGAAGCTGTCGATGCGGGCGATCGGCTCTGATGCGCGTTTCGATGCGATCGTCGAGCATGCCCGTGCCGAGACCGGTGAGGTCAAGGTCGGCAGCCTGCTCTTCGCCGGCATCGTCGAGGGCCGGAAGAAGGTCCAGATGCTCAAATGGACCAATGGCAGCCGCGACCAATGGTATGAGGCCAATGGCGTCGGCGAGACCAAGGGCGTGATGCGCCAGCCGGTGCTCGGCCATCTGACATCCAGCTTCGGCATGCGCTTTCACCCGATCCTCGGCTTCTCGCGCATGCATCAGGGGGTCGATTTCGGCGCTCCGATGGGCGCCCCGATCGTCGCCGCCACCGATGGCGTGGTCGCCTTCGCCGGCCGTCATGGCGGCCATGGCAACTATGTCCGCCTCAATCACAGTGGCGGCATTTCGACCGGCTATGCGCATATGAGCCGGATCATCGCCCGCCCGGGCGAGCGCGTCCGTCAGGGCGAGCTGATCGGTTATGTCGGCTCGACGGGGCTCTCGACCGGGCCACATCTTCATTATGAGATGTTCCGCAACGGCAAGGCGATCAACCCGACGTCGATGAAGTTCACCACCGTCCAGCAGCTCGCCGGACGTGACCTCGCCAATTTCCGCGCGAAGCTGGGCAATCTGCTCGCCGTCAGGGTGAGCAATGGCGGTGGCTTCGCCGCTCCGGTCGAGCGGAGCGCGGAGTCGGATGCCAAGGGCAAGGCCAAGTCGAAAAAGGGCTGATCGTCCGGTCCGGTTCGGTCGGCCCGATCGTCGATCGGCTAGGCCGATTGGTTCTTCCGCCGCGTCACCCAGCCCTTTCGCGCCGCTGCTGAGCGTTGTTCGGCTGATCCGGATTTGTTGGCCCGGCCGCCGCGCGAAGACGACGCGTGCGTATCAGGCTTGCCGCGGCCCGATCCCGACGCGTTGCCGCCGCCCGATTCCTTGTTGACGGTTGCCCAGGCGCGGGCCTCGGCCTGTTTCTTCGGGACGCCGCGCTCCTCATAGCCCTTCTCGATATGCTCGGCCTTGCGCTTCTGCTTGTCGGTATAGGCACCCTTGTCGCCGCGAGGCATGTCGCCACTCCTTCGCTGGATGAGATAGGGAATTGTAAACGCTTGTCGCGTCCTCTCGATCCCGGCTTCCGCGCGGGTTCGGGCCGGTCTAGGTTGGTGCGGTTCACGCTGAAGGAGGTGGCGCATGATCGACGAGCAGGGCATCTTTCTCGGCGCCAGTCCCAGGTCGACCGGGCCGATCGCCCAGCACCTGAACCTCCGCCGCGCCAACCGCCACGGCCTGATCGCCGGGGCGACCGGCACCGGCAAGACCGTGACGTTGCAGGGCATTGCCGAGAATTTCTCCGCCGCCGGCGTTCCGGTCTTCCTCGCGGACGTGAAAGGCGACCTTGCCGGCATAGCGATGGCCGGATCGCCAACCGCGAAAAATGCGGACAAGCTGGTCGCCCGCGCCGCCGAGATCGGGCTGGAAAAATTCACCTGGGGCGATAACCCGGCGATCTTCTGGGATCTTTATGGCGAACAGGGCCATCCGATCCGCACCACGATTTCCGAAATGGGGCCGCTGCTGCTCGCCCGGCTGATGAACCTCAACGAGGTGCAGGAAGGCGTCCTCAACATCGCCTTCCGCTATGCCGACGAGGAAGGGCTGCTGCTGCTCGATCTTGGCGATCTCCAGTCGATGCTCGCTTTCTGCGCCGAGAATGCCGATATGCTGTCGGCCAAATATGGCAATGTCACCAAGGCCAGCGTCGGATCGATCCAGCGCCAGCTGCTTCAGCTCGACAGCCAGGGCGGCGCTCATTTCTTCGGCGAGCCCGCGCTCGATATCCATGATTTCCTCGGTGTCGACGATCAGGGGCGCGGCTATGTGAACATCCTTGCCGCCGACAAGCTGATGCAGAGTCCCAAGCTCTACGCCACCTTCCTCCTGTGGCTGCTGAGCGAGTTGTTCGAGAATCTCCCCGAGATCGGGGACCCCGACAAGCCGAAGCTCGTCTTCTTCTTCGACGAGGCCCATCTGCTGTTCGACGATGCCCCCAAGGCCCTCGTCGACAAGATCGAGCAAGTGGTGCGCCTGATCCGATCGAAGGGCGTCGGCGTCTATTTCATCACCCAGAATCCGATCGACGTGCCCGAGGATGTGGCCGCCCAGCTCGGCAACCGGATACAGCATGCGCTGCGTGCCTTCACGCCGCGCGACCAGAAGGCGATAGAAGCGGCCGCCGATACCTTCCGCATCAATCCCGATCTCGACGTCGCCAAGGCGATCATCGAACTGAGGGTGGGCGAGGCGCTGGTCTCGGTGCTGCAGGAGGACGGATCGCCCAGCATCGTCCAGCGCACCCTGATCGCGCCGCCGCGATCGCGGCTGGGGCCGGTCGATGCCAAGGAACGCGCCATCCTGCAGTCGATCTCGCCCACCGCGGGCAAATATGATGACGCGGTCGATCGCGAGTCCGCCGAGGAGATATTGGCCGCTCGCGCCGATGCCTCGGCGGCGGCGGCGAATGCGGCCAAGGCGCAGGCTCAGGCCGACAAGGCCGCTGCCGAGCAGGCGAAGGTCGAGGCGAAACAGCGCGAGGCCGAGCTGAAAGAGCAGGCGCGCCAGCAGGCCGCGGCCGCGCGCGAGGCGGCGAAGCCCAGCGGGATCGATCGTGCCATCCAGTCGGCAACGCGCGCCGCCGCCTCGTCGGTGGGCCGCCAGGTCGCCAATGAGCTGGGCCGCGCGGTATTCGGCGGGAGCAGGCGGAGCCGGTCGGGGGGCATCGCCGGGCAACTCGTCCGGGGGATTCTGGGCGGATTGTTCAAATAGCCTTTCCAGGGAGAATGATGATGATGACCCGTTTCCTGATCCCCATGTTCGCCGTCGCGATGCTGGTCGGCGCGCCGGCCGTGCAGGCCGCGCCGTGCAAGGATGCCAAGGGCAAGTTCGTCACCTGTCCGCCCCCGCCGGCCGCCAAGAAGGTCTGCAAGGACGCCAAGGGCAAATTCACCGCCTGCCCGCAGAAGCCGAAGGTCTGCAAGGACATCAAGGGCAAGTTCGTGAAGTGCGGAACGCCGGGCTCGAAAGCGATTTAAGTCTGGGTCGTCGCCCGGGCCTTCCGCCGGGCGAGCGAAGGCCTACCGCCCCTGGTTGCGCCACCGCCCGATGACATGCTCGACCATCGCGTCTTCATCGCCGGTCCTGCTCCACAGTTCGGAGAAGACCGGATCGTTCGAGGCCGGGCGCAGGTCTTGCTCCAGCTCGTCGAAGGCGACCCGGATCGGGATCGGCACGCCTTCGCCGCAGATGATCGCCTCGCGGTTGCGCAGGGCCGGGATCGAATCGAGGAAGCCGCGTGCGCCCTCGGGCATCGCCGCCCTGACGAAGGCCTGATCGCGCTCGTTGTTCAGCCGCATCGAGATGATCGTGCCGCATTGCGACAGCACGCCCTCCGCCAGGTCCGAGGGCCGCTGGGTTATCAGCCCCAGCGACACGCCATATTTGCGGCCCTCCTTGGCGATCCGCTCGAGAATCTTGCGAACCGGGCCGTTCTGCGTCGAACGGTCCGAGGGGACATAGCGATGGGCCTCCTCGCAGACGAGCAGGACGGGATGCTGGGCGCTCCCACGCGCCCAGATGGCATAATCGAACACGCAGCGTGCGAGCACCGACACGACCACCGAGGTGATCTCCGACGGCACGCCCGACACGTCGATCAGGGAGATCGGCCTGCCATCGCCGGGCAGGCGGAAGATCCGCTTGATGAAACTCTTCATGCTGTCGCCGACGAGCATGCCCGAGAACATGAAATGATAGCGCGGGTCCGACCGGATCTCATCGATCT
>CAZJXG010000134.1:0-575 GCA_964549965.1 uncultured Sphingomonas sp.
CTTCTTCACCTTCCAGGGCATGTCCTATCTGATCGACGTCTATCGCGGGCGGCTCCGCGCGGCGTCGCTGCTCGATATCACCCTGCTGATGTCCTTCTTCCCGCATCTGGTGGCGGGGCCGATCGTGCGTGGCGCCGATCTGCTGCCGCAGTTCCGCGCGACGCCGAAGCTCAACCGCGACATGGTCGCGATGGGGATGCTGCTGATCGTCTGGGGGCTGTTCAAGAAGGCGGTGGTCGCCTCCGAACTGTCGGTGAACCTCGTCGATCCGGTGTTCTTCGATCCCTCGGCGCATTCGAGCCTCGATCTGCTGCTCGCGGCCTATGGCTATGCGGTCCAGATCTATTGCGATTTCTCGGCCTATAGCGACATGGCGATCGGCATCGCCGCGCTGTTCGGCTACCGCTTCCCGCGCAATTTCAACCAGCCCTATCGGGCGAGCTCGCTCCAGGATTTCTGGCGACGCTGGCATATCAGCCTGTCGAGCTGGCTGCGCGACTATCTCTATATCGGGCTCGGCGGCAATCGTGGCGGGCTGTTCATGCAATGCCGCAACATCCTGCTGACGATGCTGC
>CAZJXG010000134.1:585-8637 GCA_964549965.1 uncultured Sphingomonas sp.
CTCGGCGGCTTCTGGCACGGCGCCAAATGGACCTTCCTGATCTGGGGCGGGCTGCATGGTGCCGTCCAGGTGATCGAGACGCTGTGGCGCCGGGCGAGCCTGCCGGGGCTGCCGAAGCCGCTCGCGATCCTCATCACCTTCCATGTCGTCACGCTCGGCTGGATCTTCTTCCGCGCCGACAGCTTCGACGCGGCGATCGCCTATCTGGCGGGGCTGGCCGGCGGCGACTGGACGAACGGGATGACGACCCCGCTGCTCGGCGGCCTGATGCTGCTCGGCATGGCCTTCCACTTCACGCCGCCGGGGCTGGCGCAGGCGATCGCGCTGCGGCTGCGGCATCTGCCGGCCCCACTGCTCGGCCTGCTCGTCGCGGCGGCGATCCTCGTGATCGACGCGATGCGCTATGAAGGGGTCGCGCCCTTCATCTACTATCAATTCTAGGGCGGGGCTGGGCGATGGCGCGCGAGATGAAGGATCATGAGCTGGCATCGCCGGTCGACCTGCCCGGTGAACCGATCGAGGGCGGCTATCCGCTGTTCTGGACCTTCATCCTGATCGCCGTCGCCGCGCTCGCGCTGTTCTGCGCCAATGCGGGCGCGCTGTCGGCCTGGATCGACGAGAAGCCGCCGACCCCGCTCCAGTTGCGGGCATCCGAACTGGCGGGCCGCTGGACCGCGCTGATGGACGATCTCGGCGTCACCGCGCCGCGCCACAGGCTGCATGATCTCTGGAAACAGGCGCAGGCCTTGCGCTTCGGCGAGGAAGCCCCCGCCGAGACGCAATGATCAGGCGATCAGCGCCGCGACCACCGCGTCCAGCGCGCGCGCGGCGTCGGCGGGCGCGAGCCGCACCTGCAGCCCACGCTGTCCGCCGTTGATGTAGACCAGATCCTCCGCCAGCGCGTTCGCCTCGATCGCGACGGGAACGCGCTTCTTCTGGCCGAAGGGACTGATCCCGCCGACATGATAGCCGGTGATCCGCTCGGCATCGGCGGGCTTCATCATCTGGGCGGATTTGGCGCCCAGCGCCGCCGCCGCCTTCTTCATCGAAAGCTCGCGGTCGGACGGGATCACCGCGCAGGCGGGCTTGCCGTCGATTTCGATCATCAGCGTCTTGAGCACCCGCGACGGATGCTCGCCCAGCGCCTCGGCGGCCTGCAGGCCGACCCGCTCGCCACCCGGCGCATAGTCATAGCCATGGACGCTGTGCGCGGCCTTCGTCCGGGTCAGGAACTGGGTGGCGCGGGTGGTCTTCGACATTCCGCGCTCTTACTTCGGCCCGCGCTTCATTCAAGAGCGTCCCAGGCGCGACCCCTTCGGCTCAGACCGAGTCGAAAATGGTGACTGACCGTGACCCGGAGCGCAGCGTACTTAATGTACGTGAGCACCGGAAGCGCGGGCAGTCGCCATTTGCAGGCCGGTATCGGCCGAAGGCTTACCGGTAGAAGACGTGGTCGCCGACCATCGAGATGCGCTGGCGCGTCCGGAAGAAGCGGTTCGGCGCGTGCGAGGCGGCATGATAGAATACCGCGCCGGGGACGACCTGATCGCCATGGCCGGCCATCGCCTGGCGCGATACCTCGATCGCGGTGGCCCAGCGATCGGTGTCGCGGCGCGGATTATAGCTGGCGGTCTGGAAAAACTGGCCACGCTGGTTGACCACCTCGCAGACCGATTCGCCGAAGCGGTCCTGCCCGACGCGGTTCATCACCAGCTGGGCAACGGCGAGCTGGCCGCTGCGCGGCTGATTGGCCGCTTCATGGTGGACGACCTTGGCCATGCATTCGAGCTGGCGGTCGACCTTGCTGCTGGCGGATGTGACGATGGCCTCCTTGAAGAGGACCTGATCGATCCCGTCATCGATGACCCTGTCATCGGCGGTGATCTGGGGGGAAAGTTCATAGGCGAGCGTCGGCTGAGTCGACGCGGGAATAGCCGCAAAGCCCATAGCGCCCGTGGCGGCAACGATCAGCATCGCCGCAAACATGAGCGGATGTTGAGCAATTTTCGCGGACATTCAGTACTCCATGCAGTGCGCAAAAGCCCACGCCCGCCCGAAAACCACATACAGGGGCGAGGTGCTCTTTCACGTCTTGTCGGCAGGGAGGCGGTAAGCACATCGTGCCCCCAGACGACCGAATTGCGGCTCCCCTGACCCGAGTTGGTTCCGCGAGTCAAGAAAAGCACGACGAATCGTTTCATCGGCGGGACGGGTGGTGGAATAGGCTGCAACCCCAACATATGGTGTTTTTGTGCAGCTGCTAACGCAACCGGCCATATCTTTGCCATGAAGCTGTTGTCTTAACGTAATAATATCGGCGCAGTCGCGGCGCCTCTCTGGCAATCTGCTGGCAGTCGGGGCCGGGATGGCGATAATCACCGGCGGAACCGGAATCGGGCGGAGCGAATCAATGCAGGACGGCGTGGTCGACAGGGAGGGGCATCCGGGCGCGGCCGAGGCCGTGTCGGCCTCCGCGACGTCCGCCGCGCCGCCGACCGGCGCCGTGCCCGACCCCATGTCCGACGCCATGATCGCCGACGCGATGCGCGATTCGATGACGGCCCAGGTCGAGATGGCCTATCGCCGCGATCGCCTGCTCGCCTGGCTGGCGTTGACCGCCGGGGCCGGAATCATCCTCGCCATTCCGTTCGCGCTGCGCTCGGGTGCGGAATTCTTCCTGCCGGTCACGACCGCGCTGGTGATCGCGGTGGCGCTGGTGCCGCTGCTCGAATGGCTGGAGCGGCGGGGGCTGCCGTCGCCGCTCGCGGCGCTGCTGTGCGTGTTCCTGTTCCTCGGGCTGGCCAACGCCGCCATCGCCTCGGTGATCGTCCCCGCCACCGAATGGTTCGCCCGGCTGCCGTCGCGCATCCGCCTGATCCGGAAGAATCTGTCGCCGCTGATCGACATATATTCCTCGTTCGAGCGCTTCGTCGATGAAACGATGGGGTCGCTGCTGCGCAGTTCCGCCGGGCGCGGCAGGACGGTGACGATCCAGTCGCCCAATTCGCTGTTCGACTATGTCGCCAGTGCCGCACCGCATCTGCTGGTGCAGATGCTGTTTGCAACCCTCGTGGTCTATTTCTTCCTCTCGAGCTGGACGCGGATGCGGCGGCGCACGATCACCAGCCGGGGCAGCTTCTCCAGCGCGATGACCACCGCGCGGGTGATCCAGGAAATGGTCGACCGGACCTCCGCCTATCTGGCGACGATCACCGCGGTGAACATCGGCATGGGCGTGCTCGTCTCGGTCATGCTGTGGTTCGCGAGCATGCCCAGCCCGATCATGTGGGGCGGCCTTGTCGCGATCCTCAACTATATCCCCTATTTCGGGCCTATCGTCGCCGCCGGGCTGCTGGCGGTGGGCGGGCTGATGACGTTCGGCGATCTCGGCTATGCGCTGGTGCCGGCGCTGCTGTTCGTCGCGGTCCATCTGGTCGAGGCCAATGTGCTCACGCCGCTGCTGGTCGGGCGGCGGCTGACCATCAATCCGCTGCTGATCCTCGTCGCGCTCAGCTTCTGGAGCTGGGTATGGGGCACGCCGGGCGCGCTGCTGGCGGTGCCGCTGCTGATCATCCTGAAGACCGTGCTGGACGCTGCGGGTCGGCCGGATATCGCCGGCTTCCTGTTTGCGGAGGGCACCTTCACCAACACCCATCAGGACGAGGAGGCGGCGCTTCCGCCGGAGCTAAGACCCTGATGCGGGCGGCCTCTCGAAAATGATGCTGCCCGATGTTGACAGGGGATCGGCCCTCAACTAGGTGCCCCCTCCACCGACACAGTTCGCGGGTGTAGCTCAGTTGGTTAGAGCGCCGGCCTGTCACGCCGGAGGTCGCGGGTTCGAGCCCCGTCACTCGCGCCATTCGTTGGAAATGGTACCGCCCATCGGGCGTCCATCCTCACCATCGATATAGACGAACGGCCTAGATAAGGGCCATTCCCTGCATATCGCAGCGGCTTTGCTTCTGCTAAGCGACTCCGGCAAGCACGGCCGACCGGGGGGCGGCACGGCGGGCATATGGAGCCTGATGTTGAGTTCTTGGCGTAAATTGATCCGCAGCCGGCGTCGCGCGGCGGGCGTGATGGCGGAGCGCCTGCCCGAAGGCACCTATATCGAACTGGTCCAGTCGCTGTTCGGCCTTACCCTGCCGGCGCTGATCATGACGCTCTGTTTCGTCGGCACGGGTGCCTATATCCTGTCGCGACATCCCGATAACCTGCTCCTCCTTTTCTACGGCTTCGGCATCGTCGCGTCGATGATCCGCCTCGCCGTGCTGTTCGGCCTGCGCGCCCGGGCGCTCTCGCCCACGCTGGGCGGGCAGGTCGCCCGCATGATCGAACGGCGGTTCGGCTACAGCTATATCGCCTTCGCCACCGCTTTCGGCCTGTTCAGCGCGCAGGCCTATTGGGCGGTCGACACCGATCTGCACACTCCGCTGGTGGCGATGATCTTCGGCTATGGCGCGGGGGTCGCGGCGACGGTGTCGCTGCGGCTGTGGATCAGCGTCACCGCCATCATGATCGCGATCGTGCCGATGATCCTGGTCAGCCTGTTCCTGCCCGGCGGCGCCAATTGGGGCACCGGGCTGCTCACCGCCCTGTTCCTTGGCGGCGGCGTGCTGTCGATGGTCCAGCGCTACCGCGAGACCGCCGCGCAGATCTCGATGCGCCGCCTGATGGAAACGCTCGCCCGGCAGGATGATCTCACCGGCCTGCCCAACCGGCTGGTGCTGCGGGAGCGCTTCGAGGCGCTCGCCGCCGAATCGGACGGCAGCGAGCTCATCGCCGTCCACTGCGTCGACATCAATCGGCTGGAACCGGTGAACGAGATGTATGGCCATATCGCGGGCGACGCGCTCCTCAGGGCGGTCGCGCAGCGGCTGCGCCGGGTGGTGCGTGGGGACAATCTCGTCATCCATCTCAACGGCGATGATTTCGTGGTCGTCCAGCCGAACATGGCCGACCCCCGCGAGGCGGAGCTGCTCGCCCACCATATCGTCGGCAATCTCGACAAAAGCTATGCGGTGGCGGGTGAGGATATCATCATCACCGCCAATATCGGCTATACCGTCGATCTCCAGCGCGGTGCCGATCTCGAACGGCTGCTCGCCGCGGCCGAACGCGCGCTCGCCAGCGGCAAGCGGGGCGCCAGCGGCGTTGCCGCCCATGATGGCACGCGCTGGGGCAGGGCGGCCGGCGCAGCGGCCTGAAGCCCGGGCTCAGCCCATCACCCGCGATAGGGTTTCGATCCGGCCGTCCGCGATCGTCACCATGTTGAAGGACGGCCGCGAGGCGCGCGTGCGATGCGACAGCGTACCTGCGCCGATCACGCGGATCGGCCGCCCGTCGGCGTCGATCTCGGCATCGAACGGGTCGTGGACATGGCCGCTCAGCACCGCATGCGCGCCGGCGGCCGCCAGCTGGACCAGCGCCTCGCGCCCACGCAAGGTGCGCCCGCGCGACCTGATGTCGTCGCGGTCGACCAGCGGATGGTGCGCGGCGACGATCGCCACCGCGCCCAGTGGCGTGCGCCGTACCAGCTCGATCGCCTCGGCCAGGCTGCTGCGGCTCACCACGCCCCACGACCAGTTGTGGCGGAGCTGCGCGCGCACCGTCGTCTTGAGCGGCACCAGCCACAGGCCGGGCAGGTCGATCGGCCGCTCCAGGTGGCGCTCGAGCCGCCGAAAACGGCGATAGGGGCGCAGCAGGCGGCTGATCGGGTTCCAGGGCAGGTCGTGATTGCCTGGCTCGATCGTCAGCGGCACGTCCAGGCTTTCCAGCCAGCGGGTCGCGGCCTCGAACTCGGCGGTGCGTGCGCGCATCGTCAGGTCGCCCGTCACCGCCACCGCATCGGGCCGCTCGGCCCGCACCGCCTCGGCGAACCAGGCAAGCGCCGCCTCGTCGGCGCAGCCGAAATGCAGGTCGCTGACGTGGAACAGGCGGGGCATGCAACGATAACGCCCGACGGGCCGGCTGGCTGCATCGCGTCGGACACCGCCATCGCGCCAGCGGTCAGCCCTGGGTCAATGCCGCGAAATCGGCTGCTTCATAATGCGGGCGGATCTCGATCTCGCTCGGGCCGGGCATCGGATTGGGGCAGCGCTTTCCCCAGGCGACCGCCTCGTCCATGTCGCGGACCTCCCACAGCCACCAGCCGGCGACCAGTTCGCTCACCGCGGGGAAGGGGCCGTCGATCACCCTGCGCTCGGCACCGTCGAAGGCGATGCGCTTGCCATGCGCAGATGGCTTCAGCCCGTCGCCGTCGATCAGGATGCCGGCGTCGCGCAGCGCATCATTATAGCGGCCCATCGCCGCCATCATCGCCTGCATCTCATCGGGCGGGAACAGGCCCTTCTCGCTATCGTCGGTCGCCTTCACGAACACCATGACACGCATCTGTCGTCTCCTCGATCTGCAAGGCCGCGGACAGCCTTGGCGCAAAGGACGCGCGCGCCAACCGGAAACCGACAGCGGGCAAAGAAAAAGGCCCGCCGGTTGCCGACGGGCCTCTATCGGTCGGAAGACTGATCGGATCAGTCGATCATCGCCAGGGCGCCGGCCATGCCGCGCTGTGCGATCTCATGCGACATCGCGCCGCCGCTCAGCGTCGCCATGTCGAGGTTCGGCTGAGCGAGCACCGCCTTGTACAGGTCGCGCGCTTCGGCGGGGCGCTTTTCCTGCAGGCGGATCGCGGCAAGGTTGAGGAGTATTTCGGGCGAGCGGTCGCCCTTCTGATAGGCGGCCTCCAGCTTGCGCTCGATCGTGCCGATGCGGCCCTTGGAAATCGACGCTGCGCCATAGGGATCGGCGATTTCGGTCGGCTGGGCAAGCACCGGAACGGCAAATGCAAGCGCTGCGCCGGTAAGAACGACCTTGAACATTGGCAAACCCTCCGATTCGTGAACTGCTGTTTGTTGCATCATCATGACAGAATCGGCGATTTTCGGAAGAATTTTGTTGTTACACATTTATGACGCTTTGGAAGAATATTTTCGATCTTTCAGAGAGCTTTTGATCGTGCCGCTTTAGGCGTTTTTGCGGTGCTCATTCCCATCTCGTCATGCCGAACATGTTTCAGCATCCACCTTTATGCCTGGCCTGGACATGCGGTTCCGGCCGCGACGTCAGCTGTTCGCTCTCAGGCCAGCTCAGATGGCCGGGTAGACACCGAAACAGGTTCGGCATGACAGCGCTGGAGAGCCAGGGCGGGTCGCCCAACAAAAACCCCGCCGGATCGCTCCGGCGGGGTCTCTGATCGATCCTGCGGCGGCCTGGGCCGCGCGGGATCACTCCTGGTTCAGATAATCGCCCGCATCGGCGTCGGTGCCGTGGCTCTCGCCCACCACCTCGCCCAGCGGATCGTCACCGGTGTCGGCCTCGATCGGCTGGCGCAGCTCGGCGGCCCGCTCTTCGGCGGCGCTCTGCGGCGCGATCAGCGATTCCTGCCAGTTGCGCTGCGCGGCGCGAAGCGCGGCGTCGCGGCTGCTGGCGGTGACGCGCAGGCGGCTCATGCCGGCGCCGGTGCCCGCCGGGATCAGGCGGCCGACGATGACATTCTCCTTCAGGCCGTTCAGCGTGTCGATCTTGCCCTGGACCGACGCGTCGGTGAGGACGCGGGTGGTTTCCTGGAACGAGGCCGCCGAGATGAACGAACGCGTCTGGAGCGAGGCCTTGGTGATGCCGAGCAGGACGGGCTTGCCCGCCGCGATCGCACGGCCCTCGGCTTCCGCCTTGGCGTTGATCTCGTCCATCTCCTCGCGGTCCACCTGCTCGCCGGGGAGCAGGGTGGTGTCGCCACCGTCGGTGATCTCCACCTTCTGCAGCATCTGGCGGACGATCGTCTCGATGTGCTTGTCGTTGATCTTCACGCCCTGCAGGCGATAGACCTCCTGGATCTCCGACACGAGATATTCGGCGAGCGGCTCGATGCCGAGCACCTCGAGAATATCATGCGGATCGGGCGAGCCGCCGATCAGATTGTCGCCGCGCTTGACGTAATCGCCTTCCTGCACGTCGATGACCTTCGACTTCGGCACCAGATACTCGACCGCGTCG
>CAZJXG010000135.1:0-8537 GCA_964549965.1 uncultured Sphingomonas sp.
TCGCGATCAGCTCTTCCTTGGTCTTGCCGGTGATCTCGTCGACCTCGATCCCGCGATTGCGGAAAATCTGCGCGGCGAGCGGGTCCATCTGGTCGGAAATCAATACCTTGGGCATGGTTCTTGTCCTTTGATCTCAGGACGTCACCCCGGTGGGCCGGGATCTCACTTCGTTGTCGGTGCAAGAAGGAACTGAGATTCCAGCTTTCGCTGGAATGACGGAGTAAAGCTGGAAACGCGGCGTCAGGCCGCGACGGTCGCCTGTGCCCAGGCCCAGTCGAGCCAGGGGCCGAGCGCCTCGATATCCGCCGTGTCGACGGTGCCGCCGCACCAGATCCGGAGGCCCGGAGGCGCATCGCGATAACCGGCGACGTCGTAGGCGGCGTCCTCCAGTTCCAGCGCCCCGGCGATCTTCTTGACGAGGGCGAGCTGCGCTTCCTCATCGAGGCCGGTCACTGCGCCGTCCGCGAACTTCAGGCAGACCGAGGTGTTCGAACGCGACGCCGGATCGGCGGCGAGATGGTCGATCCAGTCGGTCTTCTGCACCCAGGCATCGAGCGCCGCGGCGTTGGCGTCGGCACGGGCAATCAGCTGGCCGAGCCCGCCGATCGATTTCGCCCATTCCAGGCTGTGGATATAATCCTCGATCGCCAGCATCGACGGGGTGTTGATCGTCTCGCCCTTGAAGATGCCCTCGATCAGCTTGCCGCCCTTGGTCATGCGGAAGATTTTCGGCAGCGGCCAGGCCGGGCTGTAGCTTTCGAGCCGTTCGACGGCGCGCGGGCCAAGCACGAGGATGCCATGCGCGCCTTCGCCGCCCAGTACCTTCTGCCAGGAGAAGGTGACGACATCGAGCTTGTCCCACGGAATGTCCTGCGCGAAGCAGGCCGAGGTGGCATCGGCGATCGTCAGGCCACCGCGATCATCGCTGATCCAGTCACCATTGGGCACGCGAACGCCCGAGGTGGTGCCGTTCCAGGTGAAGACGATGTCGGTGTCCTGATCGAGCGCGGCCAGATCGGGCAGGCTGCCATAGGGGGCCTTGACCACATCGGCTTCGATCTTGAGCTGCTTGACGACGTCCGTGACCCAGCCTTCGCCGAAGCTCTCCCAGGCGACCATCGTCGCCTTGCGGGCGCCCAGCAGGCTCCACAGCGCCATCTCGACGGCGCCGGTATCCGAGCCGGGGACGATGCCGATGCGGTGGGTAGCGGGAATGCCGAGGATTTCACGGGTCAGGTCGACCGAATGGTTGATCCGGGCCTTGCCCAGCTTGGAGCGATGCGAGCGGCCCAGCGAGCCGGTGGCAAGCTTCTCTGGAGCCCAGCCGGGAGGCTTGGCGCAGGGACCTGAAGAAAAATGGGGACGTGCCGGCTTCGTCGCCGGGCGAGCAATATCAGTCATTTAAGACTCTCCTCACAGAGAGCACGCGCTGCGTTGGGACAGCGTGGCCCGCCGCCGTCTCTAGAGATGGATTGCGGCAAGTCAATGATCGATATGCGGCAGTGCAAAATTGCCGGCAGGCATAAAAGAAGGGGGCCGAAATCGACCCCCTCCACCCAGTCGGCTCTGTAATAGCCTGATGTTCTAGCGCTGCTGGTCGCGATCCATATCGGCTTTGCGATCCTGCTGGCCTTGCTGGCCCTGTTCGCGCTGCTGGTCCTGGCGCTGGCGTTCGAGCTGTTCTTCGCGAACCTGATCCTGGCGGCCAAGCGAATCCTTGTCCTGGCTCATGTCGCTCTGCTGGGTGCGGTCATTGCCGCTCTGCCGATTCTCGGCCATGGCATCTTCTCCTGTGATCGTCCCGGGGGAAGGGACGGGGAGAGAACCGATAACCGCCGGAGCCGTTCCTATCGTTTCGGCCAAGTCGTTGAAAAGGCGATGATCCGATGGATCAGACCGTTCGGCTGCAACAGCGCCGTTGCGGAGAGGGGCGCCGGCCCCTAGGAGCGGCGCGAATAGTCGAAAAGGGGTGAACATGCCGCAGCCATTGAGGGTGGCACTCGCAGGACTTGGAACGGTTGGTGCCGGCGTCGTCAAATTGCTCGACGAGAATCGCGCGCTGATCGAACGCCGCGCCGGTCGGTCGATCGAGGTCGTTGCCGTCTCGGCGCGGGACCGGTCGCGCGACCGCGGCATCGATCTCGGCCGGTTCACCTGGGTGGACGATGCGACCACATTAGCGGGCGCCCCAGATGTCGACGTGGTGGTGGAGCTTGTCGGCGGGTCCGACGGTCCCGCGCTCACCCTGGCGCGCGAGACGCTGGGTGCGGGCAAGGCCTTCGTCACCGCGAACAAGGCGATGATCGCGCATCATGGACTGGAACTGGCGGGACTGGCGGAGCAGCACGGCGTCGCCCTCAAATATGAGGCGGCGGTCGCGGGCGGCATCCCGGTGATCAAGGGGCTGCGCGAGGGCGCGGCCGCCAATGTCATCAGCCATGTCTTCGGCATCCTCAACGGCACCTGCAACTATATCCTCACCGAGATGGAGGAGAAGGGCAGCGGCTTCGACGACGTCCTCGCCGAGGCGCAGCGGCTGGGCTATGCCGAAGCCGATCCGAGTTTCGACATCGACGGGGTCGACGCCGCCCACAAGCTGTCGATCCTGTCGAGCCTCTGTTTCGGCACCGCCGTGGATTTCGATTCGATCGCGATCACCGGCATCCGCCACGTGATCGCCGCCGATATCGCCGAGGCGGCGGCGCTCGGCTTCCGCGTCCGTCTTGTCGGTCATGGCGAGGCCAGCGCCAAGGGGCTGTTCCAGCGTGTTCATCCCTGTCTCGTGCCGCTCAGCCATCCGCTGTCGCATGTTTCGGGCTCGCTCAACGCGGTGGTGGCGCATGGCAATTTCGTCGGCCGCCTGTTCTTCCAGGGCCGCGGCGCGGGCGAGGGGCCGACCGCGTCCGCCGTCGTCGCCGATCTGATCGATATCGCGCGGGGCGAGACCGGCCCTGCCTTCGCCATGCCGGTTGCGGCGCTCGCCACGCCGGCGACAGCCCCTGCGGGGGACCGGCGCGGACGCGCCTATCTGCGCTTCACCGTCGCCGATCGTCCGGGTGTGCTGGCGGAGATCACCGCCGCGATGCGCGATGCCGGGGTCTCGATCGAGAGCCTGATCCAGCGCGGCGTCGCCGATGACGGCAATGTGCTGATCGCGATGGTCACGCATGTCGGCCCCGAGCGCGCCGTCGCCGATGCGCTGGAGCGGCTGGATGGATCGCAGAGCCTGGCCGGCCGGCCGATGCTCATGCACATCCTGGACGAATAGATCCTTCCGCTTCTCGACAATGTCATGCGCCTCGCCTAATCGCGACGGCAAATCGAAGAACAGACAAAGGCAATCATAGATGGTGAAGCCCAGCAAGGCACTCGACCGGGTTCTCGTCCTCGAGATGGTCCGCGTGACCGAGGCCGCGGCGATCGCCGCATCCAAGCTTGTCGGCCGCGGCGATGAAAAGGCCGCCGACCATGCCGCCGTGGAGGCGATGCGGGCGGCGTTCAATACGCTCGAGTTCGACGGCACCGTCGTCATCGGCGAAGGCGAACGCGACGAAGCGCCGATGCTCTACATCGGAGAGAAGGTCGGCTGCGGGATCGGCACCGGCCCGAAGATCGATATCGCGCTCGACCCGCTCGAAGGCACCACCATCACCGCCAAGGCCGGCCCCAACGCGCTGGCGGTGCTCGCCATCGCGGAGGAAGGCGGCCTGCTCAATGCGCCCGACGTCTATATGGACAAGCTGGCGATCGGGCCGGGCTATGCGGAAGGGCTGGTCGGCCTCGATCGTACGCCGACCGAGAATATCCACGCTCTGGCGAAGGCCAAGGGCGTCCAGCCCGACGAGATCATCGCCTGTGTGCTCGATCGGCCCCGCCATGAGAAGCTGATCGCGGAGCTGCGGTCGCTGGGCTGCGGCATCATGCTGATCCCCGACGGCGACGTCGCCGGCGTGATCGCCGTGACAAACCCCGAAACGACGATCGACATCTACATGGGTTCGGGCGGTGCGCCCGAGGGGGTTCTCGCGGCAGCGGCGCTGAAATGCGTGGGCGGCCAGTTCCAGGGACGGTTGCTGTTCCGCAACGATGACGAGAAGGCCCGCGCCCGCAAATGGGGCGTGACCGAGCTCGACCGGATCTACAAGCTCGACGATCTCGTGAAGGGCGATGCCATCTTCGCGGCGACCGGCGTCACCGACGGTTCGCTGCTTCAGGGCGTCAAGCGCCGCGCCAATGGCTGCATGACCACCGAAAGCGTGGTGATGCGCGCCTCGTCGGGCACGGTCCGCTGGGTGAAGGGCGAGCACCACAAGAGCGCCTGAGGGCATCACGCCGGCCGTCATGTTGAAACAGCTTCAGCATGACGGCGTTGGATATCACGCCCCGTTCGCCCAGGCCGTCAGCAGCGTATAGGCGATCGCCATCGGATATCGCATGTTGAACAGCGCATCCGGCTCCCCGGCGAGCGCCGCGCGCACCTGATCGCGGTCGACCCAGATCGCGTCGGCCAGTTCGTTGGTGTCGAGCGTGACCGCGTCGCTCTCCACCTTGGCGATGCAGCCGATCATCAGTTGCGAAGGCATCGGCCAGGGCTGGCTGGTCAGGTAGCGCACCTCGGTGACGATGACGCCGGCTTCCTCGAACAGCTCCCGTGCGACAGCATCCTCGATCGACTCGCCGACCTCCAGGAAGCCGGCCAGTGCCGAATAGGTCTTGCCAGGCATGTTGATGTTGCGCCCGACCAGCACCTTGTCGCCATGTTCGGCGAGCATGATCACGACGGGGTCGGTGCGCGGAAAATGCTCGGCGCCGCAGCCGCCTTCGTCGCTCAGACAGAAACGTGCCCAGCCCGAACGCCGGACCGTGGTCAGGCGCCCGCAATTGGCACAGAATCGGTGCCGGTTATGCCAGTCGACGAGCGACCGCGCGGCGGCATAGGTGCCTGCGGCGCCCGGCTCGGTCATCGCCATCGCGCCCTGGAGCGTGCCGCCCCGCTGATCCTGGCGCATGTCGACAGGGTTGAGCGCCACGAAGCGCGGCTTGCCGTCGATCAGCCCGAGCAAGGCCAGATCGCTATCGGGGTCCGCCTCCGCCAGCGAGCCCCAGCTGAGGCTACCATCGGGTTCGAGCACCGGCTTGAGGCCGTCGAGGCGAAGCAGACGCGCCGAGAGGCTGGCGACCGCCGCGTCGAAATAGGGCTGGTTTTCGCGTTCCATGTCGGTGCGGACGAGCGGTGAGCCGGTGAAACCGGGCCTGGGAATAAGCGACATCATCTCTCCATATCTTCAGTGGTCGCGATAGCGCGCGCGGCAGCGCGTGCGAAGAGGGTAGGCAGCCCGGCCTCTTCTATCCGACCGACCGGCCACCATTCTCCCCCGGCGGGATCGGTCGGTTCCAGCGCGGTGACGACTCTGAGCTTCAGGGCGAAATGGGTGAATATATGATCGACCGAACCCGCCGCCGACCAGCGCACCTCTGCCGGTGCCCCGGCCAGCCCGGGATCGGTTTCGGCCCAGGGTCCGCTGGGCAAGGCGCGCATGCCGCCGAGCAGGCCTTGTGCCGGCCGACGGACCAGCCAGACATGCCCGTCGCGTTCTATCCAGAAGGCGGTGCCGTGGCGCTGCGGCCTGGCCCGCTTGGGGGCCTTGACGGGATAGGCCTCGGGCTGGCCCGCCTTGCGCGCCGCGCAGTCGTCATGGAGCGGACAGATCAGGCATTGCGGCGACCGCACCGTGCAGATCGACGAGCCCAGGTCCATCATCGCCTGGGCGAAATCACCGGCGCGCTCGGCGGGGGTAATCCGGTCGGCCAGGGCGCGAATCGCCGGCCGGTTGGCGGGGAGGGCGCCATCATAGGCGAACAGCCGGCTCGTCACCCGCTCCACATTGGCGTCGACGACCACCGCGCGCTGCCCGAAGGCGATGGCGGCGATAGCGGCGGCGCTGTAATCGCCGATGCCGGGCAGGCTACGCAGCGCCGCCTCGCTGTCGGGAAAACTGCCGCCATGATCCTGGGCGACCGCTCGTGCGCAGGCGATCAGGTTGCGGGCGCGGGCATAATAGCCAAGGCCGGCCCAGGCGGCCATTACCTCGGCATCGTCGGCGCGGGCCAGGTCGGCGACGGTCGGCCACCGCGCGGTGAAATAAGCATAATAGGATTTTACCGCGGCGACCGTCGTCTGCTGGAGCATGATTTCCGACAGCCAGACCTTGTAGGGATCGGTTGGCGGCTCTCCAGGTGCCGCGCGCCAGGGGAGGTGGCGGCGGTGCGCGTCATACCAGGCGAGCAATTTTTCGGCGACGGCATCGACGGACATGGGGCGCCTATGGCATGAAGCGCGCGATGAGCGAAACGGTGAAGACCAGCAAAGCGAAGACAAAGGCGAAGGCGCCGGTGGAGGAGCCGCGGCGCCGTGGTGGCGCGGCGCGCGCGGTGTCCGATATGCTGCCGGAGGTCGGTCGCGCCGCTTTCCGGAAGTTCGGCTTCGTCCAGAGCTCGGTGGTCAGCCGCTGGGCCGAGATCGTCGGCGACCGCTATGCCCGGGTTTCAGTTCCCGAATCGATCCGTTTCCCACAGGGGCGCCGGTCCGATGGCGTGCTGACCCTGATCGTCGAGGGCGCGCACGGCACGATGCTGCAGCATGTCGCGCCGACGATCATCGAGCGCGTCAACCGCTTCTTCGGTTATCCCGCGGTTGCCCGCCTGGCCATCCGGCAGGGTGCCTGCGCCGCACCGGAACCGCGCAAGGCACCGCCCTCGCTGAAGGCTGGCCCGGTCGACCTCGGTGCCAGCCTGCGTACGATCGGCGATCCGGAGCTGCGCGCCTGTCTCGAATCGCTGGCCGGCGCGCTCGCCGCGACCAGTGGCCCGCCCGTTATCGCATCCGGAGAGAGCGACAGGTGAAATCATCGATGCTGGCGGCAGCCGTCCTGCTCGCCCTGCCCATGGCCGCCCCCGCGGCTACGCCCGCCCATAAAGCCGCGAAGCCGGCCGGCCAGCACAATTGGCTCGCCACCACCGCACGAACCGCGGAGGGCGCGATCGTTGTCGGCAATTCGGCGGCCAAGGTGAAACTGGTCGAATATCTTTCGCTGACCTGTTCGCACTGCGCCCAGCTTTCGGCGGAAATGCTGCCCTCGCTGCAGCGGGATTATATCGCGCGCGGCCTCGTCAGCCTGGAGGTGCGGCACGCGGTCCGCGACGGTTATGACTTCGCCGCATCGCTGCTGCTGCGCTGCGAACCGCCGACGCGCTATCTCGCCTCGATCGAAGCGCTGTTCGCGAAGCAGGCCGGGTGGATGGCAAAAGGCCAGAGCGCGGCCGCCATTGCCGGCTTCGACAGCAAATCCCCTGACGAGAAGATGCTGCTGGTGGCCAGAGCAGCGGGTTTCGATAGCTTCTTCGCGCAGCGCGGCGTGACGCCCAAGGCCTTCGCGGCCTGTATGGCTGATGAGAATGCACAGAAGCAACTTGCGCAGATGGCGGGTAACAGCTGGGAGAGGGACGCCATCCCCGGAACGCCGCTGATCCTGATCAACGGTGTTCGGCACGAGGATGTGCACAGCTGGGCGGCGCTCGAGCCGCTGATCAAGGCCGCGCTGAAATAGCGCCCTGTAACCGCTTTCGGCCGCGCGGTACCTTGCGCCCGCCGCTGTCACCGCTATCACTGTTCCGACACCCCGTACGCGCTGGGCGGAGACGATAAGCAGATGAAGAAGACCCTGACTCTCGCGGCCCTTGGCCTCGCACTGGCGATGACCGGCTGCGGCAAGAAGGATGGTGAGTCGAACACCACCAACATGGCCGGTCCGCTTGCCCCCTCGGCTCCCTATACCGGGAAGGACTGGAGCGAGACGATCGTCAGGACGCCCGAGGGCGGTTTCCGCATGGGCAGCCCCGACGCACCGGTGAAGCTGGTCGAATATGCGTCGATGACCTGCCCGCACTGCCGGGACTTCACCCGAGCCGGCGGCGATACGCTGAAGGCCAATTATGTCCGCACCGGCAAGCTCAGCTGGGAATATCGCAACTTCGTCCTCAATCCGCTCGACGTCGCGGCGACGCTGGTCGCGCGTTGCCAGGGGGCTGAAACCTTCTTCCCCTTCATCGAGCAGCTCTATGCGACCCAGACCGAATGGGTCGGCAAGTTCAACTCGGTCGACGAGAAGACCCTCCAGTCGGTCGGCGCGCTGCCGCAGCAGGAACAGTTCATCAAGCTGGTCGAACTGTCCGGGCTGCAGGATTTCTTCAAGGCGCATGGCGTGCCAGATGACCGGATCAAGGCCTGCCTGTCCGACAAGGCGGCGCTGGACGAACTGATCAAGATCCGCGATCACGCCGCCAATGAGGAAAAGGTCGACGGTACGCCGAACTTCTTCATCAACGGCGTGCGCCAGGAAGGCGTCTATGACTGGCCGGGGCTGGAAACCAAGCTACGCGAGCAGGTTCGCTGATATGAGCGGCGGCTGGCTGGCGGTGGAGCCCTGCTGAACCGCCGATGCGCATCCGCAAGCTCCGCCTGTCGGGTTTCAAGAGCT
>CAZJXG010000136.1:0-8512 GCA_964549965.1 uncultured Sphingomonas sp.
GTCAGCGGATCGAACTCGACGATCTCCTCGATCTCGTCGCCGAAGAAGGCGATCCGCCAGGCGCTGTCCTCATAGTGCGAGGGGAAGATTTCCAGATTGTCGCCGCGCACCCGGAAATTACCGCGCGCGAAGGCGGCGTCGTTGCGCTTGTACTGGAGCGCGACGAGCTTCCTGATGATCTCGCGCTGGTCGACCGTCTGACCTTTCTTAAGGTCGAAGATCATCGCCGAATAGGTTTCGACCGAACCGATACCATAAAGGCACGACACCGAGGCGACGATCAGCACGTCGTCGCGTTCGAGCAGCGATCGGGTGGCCGAATGGCGCATCCGGTCGATCGCCTCGTTCACCGAGCTTTCCTTCTCGATATAGGTGTCGGAGCGCGGCACATAGGCTTCGGGCTGATAATAATCATAATAGCTGACGAAGAATTCGACCGCATTCTCGGGAAAGAACTGCTTGAACTCGCCGTAGAGCTGGGCCGCCAGGATCTTGTTGGGGGCCAGTATCAGGGCCGGCCGCTGGAGCTTTTCGACCACCTTGGCCATGGTGAAGGTCTTGCCCGACCCGGTGACACCCAGCAGCACCTGATCGCGCTCGCCCGCTTCGGCCTGCGCCACCAGTTCCGCGATCGCGGTCGGCTGGTCGCCCGAAGGCTCATATTCGGAGACGAGCTTGAACGCCTTGCCCCCTTCGGTCTTCTCGGGCCGTTCGGGACGATGCGGCACAAAACTCTGGCCGAGGTCGACATCGTCTAGGGTGGTACGGATCTGGATGGTCATGGCGTTTCTATGTAGGATAGAGGATGCGGATGTTCACCTTTTATCTTCACCAGCCATGAGCCTGCTGTCCCTGCGGGATCGCGGCGGCCTGCCGGCCTTCGATGCGGCGCAGTGCCGGGCCGCCGGCGCGGCTCTGGCCACGGCCTATGCGGCGGCCGATCCCTTTCCCCATGCCGTCATCGACGATCTGATCGATCCCGCGCTGCTCGCCTCGATGCTGCCCGGTTTCCCGGACCGCGACGGCAAGCGCTTCTTCGATCGGGACCAGGAACGTTTCAAATATCAGTTCGCTCCCGAAGAGATCGAACAGGCCGGCCTGCGCAGCCTCCTCGCCGAGCTCAACGGCGCGGCCTTCACCGGCTTTCTGGAAGCTCTGACCGGAATCGAGGGCCTGATCCCCGATCCCTGGCATCTCGGCGGCGGCCTTCATGAGACGCTGCCCGGCGGGCATCTGTCGGTCCATGCCGATTTCAACCTGCACCCCCGGTTGAAACTCGAACGGCGGCTCAACCTGCTGATCTACCTCAACCCCGACTGGCAGGCCGGCTGGGGCGGCGAACTCGAACTGTGGGACCGGGAGATGCGCGCCTGCCGGGTCAGGGTCGCGCCATCGCTGGCACGCGCGGTGATCTTCAATACCGATGCCGACAGCTTTCATGGCCATCCCGAGCCGCTGGCCTGCCCGCCCGATCGCAGTCGCCGCTCGATCGCGGCCTATTATTATACCGCGCTGCCCGGCGGCAGCGACACGGCCCGGCCGCGCACCACCCGTTTCCGCCCGCGTCCCGACAGCGGCGACCGGCCCGATCGCGAAGTCGCCTTCGATCATTTCGTGCAGGATTGGGTGCCGCTGCGTCTGCAACGCTACGCCCGCAGACTGAACCCCTTCCGGGGTTGAACGGCGGCGGCGAGCCGCTAAGGGACCGATAGCTGAGGGAGACGACGCTCGATGATGCGCAGGACGATCGCCGCGATTTTGCTGACAAGCGCAGCGCCCGCACTGGCCGACGGCTTCGCCGCCGGGCGCTGGCAGCATGAGACCAACACGATCAGCGCCGATGTGCCCGGCATCCCGCAATGGGTGGTGAAGCTGTTTACCGGCAAGCAGAGCCGCAAGAGCTGCCACAATGCCCCCCAGCTGGCCACGCATCCCGAAGCGTTGCTGACCCAGGACGATGCGGCGGTCTGCAAGATGCGCCGCTTCTCGATGGCGGAGGGCAAGCTGGTCTATGATACCTTCTGCGTGAACAAGCGCTTCCCCGAAGGGCTGCTGGTCGCCTCCAAGGGCAGCTACACGCCCGACAGCTACACGATCAGCACGCTGTCGACCGGCACCAAGGAAGGCCAGCCGGTCCGGATCGTCACCACAGGCTCGGGCAAGCGCGTCGCCCCGACATGCAAATAAGCATTCCGCTGGACCTCGATGCCTATCTCGCGCGGATCGGCCTGAAGGCGGCCCCCGCCGCCGATGCCGAGGGCCTGGAAATCATGCAGCGCGCCCATCGCCTGACGATCCCGTTCGAGAATCTCGACGTTCGGCTCGGTCGTGGCATCAGCCTCGATCCCGATCATGTGTTCGACAAGCTCGTCCACCGTCGGCGTGGCGGCTATTGTTTCGAACAGAATCAGCTTTTCCTGCGCGGGCTGCACGCATCGGGCTTCGAGGCGCGGCCGCTGCTCGCGCGGGTCTGGCTGATGACGCAGGATGTGCCGCCGCGCACCCATACGCTCAACCTCGTCACGATCGACGGAGAACCGTGGATCGCCGATGCCGGCTTCGGCGGCAGCTATTCGCCGCCGATGAAGCTGTTCGACGGATCGGAAGCCGACGCTCCCGATGGCGCGCAGTTCCGGCTGCTGCGATCGGACGACCATGGCTGGCTGCTCGAACGCCGCGGCGATCCGGCGGCGACCGATGGCCGGGTGCCGAACGCCGAATGGCAGGCGCAATATAGCTTCACCCTCGATCAGGTCGCCCCGGTCGATCTCGAATTGTCCAACCACTGGACATCGACACGGCCGGACACCCGCTTCACCACATTGTCTGTAACAAGCCTGTGCCTGCCGACCGGCTTCGCCTCGCTGACCGACCGGCACTATAGCCGCCGCAATGGCGATCAGCATGTCGAGGCCGATATCGAGAGCGCCAAGGCCTATCGCCTGCGGCTCAACTTCGTCTTCGGCATCGCTCTGGACGAGGTGGAAGTTATGGGGCTGGGGCTATATCCCTGACCACATCATGGCGGGACGGACATTCCCGGATGATGCAGCCCTCGCGATGCCTAATGCCTGCAAAAGCTGAAAAAGGCCGACCGCCCGCCGGTGGGGGCCAAACGGACGATCGGCCGATCTCGCCGGGGGCGACCCGCCTCGATCCTGTTGGGGTAGGATGAAGGACAGATCGTCGAACCGGCGCGCGGATGCACGCAAAACGTCGCCCGCGCATCGGCAATGGATCGGACAACCGCCTGCCGGGGTAGTTTCTAGCCGTCTCTGTAACCGTTACATTGTGTTGCCCGATCTTTGTCAAATGGCCGGTGACACCTTGCAGCGTTCACGCTATTTGAAGCGAAGATGAGCGAGACCACCGAGGTAGCGACCGATCGCGACGAAGCGGGCCCGCCGCGGCATGTGGCGGGCGCTGAACACTCCGATGCCGAGTTGATGCGCGCGGAGCTGCGTTCGGTGATTGCTTCTGCCGACTTCGCGCGCGCACCGATCATGAAGCGGCTTCTGGCCTTCCTGGTCGGCGAGACGGCGGCCGGACGCGGCGAGCAGCTCAAGGCCTATTCGGTCGCGGTCGATGGACTGGGCCGCGCACCCGACTATGATGCTCGCGCCGACAGTTATCCGCGCGTTCAGGTCGGCCGGCTGCGGCGGATGCTCGACAGCCATTATGCCTCGACCCGGCCCGACGGCGGTTTGCGTCTGACGATTCCCAGCGGACGCTACCGGATCGCGCTCCAGCCGGTTGTCGAAACTACCGAAGCAGCCGAGATGCCCCCCGGCGGAGCGCTGCCCGTACGGCCATGGCAGTTCTGCTGGCAGATCGCGCTGCTGCTCATACTGATCATATCCGGAACCTTGATGCTGCTGCAGCTGATCCCGGTACGGACCGTAGCGCCCAATGCCGGCCGCGAGCGCCCGATCCTGCAAGTCGGCGGAACGGCCATGGCCCGCGAAAGCCCGCTCGGCAATCTTGTCCGCGCGACCCTCATCAATGGTCTCGGCCGCAGCGATATGTACGATCTGCGCCCGCTGCCACGCTCCGGACAGCTGGCCGCAGGGGTGACCGCCGCCCGATACCGGCTGGGTACCGACCTCGTCGAGGGCGCGCATCACCGCCTTTTCCTCCGCTTGTCCACAACATCGCCGGAGCGCCTCATCTGGTCGGGCGATGTCAGCCTTTCAGCTATCGATGGCCGCGATGGAGAGGCGCTCGACCGGGCGCTCGCGCCCATCATCGCCACGATCGGTCGCGTCAACGGCCTGATCGCAACGCATGAGCTTCAGCGATATGCGGGGCTCCAGGCAACCGGCTACAGCTGCTTGCTAATCTACCATCGCTACCGCAAGGAGCGGACGCCTACCGAACTGGCCAACGTCCAGCGTTGTGTGGAACGCAGCCTGAAGCTCGATCCGGAAAATGCCGAGATGCAGGCCGCCGCGGCACAATTGTCGATCGAACAGATGGTCAGTTCCGAGACGCCGCCACGCGATCGCGCGCCGCTGCTGCTTACGGCGCGGCGCCACGCCCAGATCGCGAACTCAATCGATCCATTCGAGGCCTGGAGCCATGCCGCCCGCGCGCGCGTCGCCATCGCGCGCGGAGCTTGTGCGCCGGCTGTGAATTTCGCGATTCGGGCGGCGAACATCCAACCTTATGATCCAGCGCTCCTCGCCGATGTCGGAGTCTATCTGCTCGACTGCGACGACGCTCGGGCCGAATCCTACCTGCGCCGCGCCATCGCGCTGGGCGATGATCCGGATGGCCGTTTCTATGCGCCGCTGCTGCTGCTCGCGATCGCGCGGGATGATCATCCGATGGCGCGTGAGGCGTTAACGAATATGGCCCCACCGGTGATCGGCCAGAATGGCCGCTTCCACCTGATCAACGCGACCGGATATGCGATGATCGGCGACGCCCGCCGCGCCCGTGCCGCGTGGTCCCAACTCCGGGCCAGCAATCCTTCGATAGCGGAGGATCCGGAGGGTTATTTCGAGCGGCTCGGCTATGCCGCCGAACTGCGGGGCCGAGCGATAGGCCACCTCCGCCGCGTCCGTCTCATCGCCGGCTGATCCGGAAAACCCCGGTACCGGAATGACTTCCGCCCGGGAAGATTGCAGGATAGGATATCCATCGCCGCATTGGGCCGCGGCAGAGACCGGCATCGCCGCCGGACAATAGGAGCAGGATCATTTCGGCGATACTGGAACTGCCGCACCGGCTGGCCGGGCGCAAACCCGATTTATGGGCCGACATCGTCGTCGCGGCCGCCGCCGTCGGGCTGGCCGCTGCCGGACGCATGCTCGTCGATCTCTTCGCGCCCGGCGTGGTCGCCTATGCCTTCGTGTTTCCGGCCGTCATCTTCGCCAGCCTCGTGGCCGGCGCCCGTGCCGGATTGATCGCGACCATCTGCTGCGAACTGCTGATCTGGTATTATGTCATTCCGCCGCGCCGCGACTGGAATATCAGCGTCCCCGACATGATCGGGCTGGTGGTCGCCACCATTTCGCTGATCATCACCATCTGGCCGGTTTCGGCTTTCCGCGCGACGGCGCTGCGACTGCGGGAGGAGCAGCAACGCCATGTCGAGCTGCTCTCGCTGGCCCTGCGCGAGGTCGATCATCGCACCCGGAATAATTTCCAGATCGCCGCATCGCTGCTGCTATCCCGCGCCGCCGGTCAGCCCGATCCGCATCTGCGGGACGAGTTGCAGGCCGCCGCCGGGCGGTTGCAGTCGCTCGCTTCGGTCTATTCGAATCTGGCGCTGAGCAGTGCGGACCTCTCGACCGTGCTGCTCCACGATCACCTTCGCGAGGTATGCGACCGGATACGTGAGGGCATGCTCCCCGCCGGGGTAAGCCTCAGCTTCGATGCCGAACCGGTGCAGGTGCCCGCGCAGAAGGCGGTCGCCATCGCTCTCATCGTCAACGAATGCCTGACCAACGCTGCCAAGCATGCCTTTCCCGATGGTCTTGGCGCAGTCGCTGTATGGATGCGCCCTGAGGGCGACAACATCCTGCTCACGATCGAGGATGACGGCAAGGGCCGCGACCCCGAGGGCGATGCGGGCACCGGATCGAAGCTGATGACGGTACTCGCCCGGTCGTTAGGCGCCAGCCTGCTGGTGACGAGCGCCACGACCACCGATCATGGCACCCGCTGCGAACTGAAAGTGCCCTTGGCCGATTAGCGGCTCGAACGGCGGGCCGGTGGTGCCTAGCCAAATCGCCCGGTGACATAGTCGCGGGTGCGCTGGCCGCGCGGATTCGCGAACAGCTCCTCGGTCGGCTGGAACTCCATCATCCGGCCCAGATACATGAAGCCGGTATGGTTGGAGATGCGGGCCGCCTGCTGGAGATTATGGGTCACGATCACGATCGTGAAATCCTGGCGCAATTCGATCAGCGTCTCTTCCAGCTTGGCCGTCGATACCGGATCGAGCGCGGAGGCTGGCTCGTCGAGCAGCAGCACGTCGGGTTCCACCGCGATGCCGCGGGCGACGCACAGGCGCTGCTGCTGACCGCCCGACAGGCCCAGGCCGGATGAATGGAGCTTGTCCTTCACCTCGTCCCACAGCGCCGCGCGGCGCAGCGCCTTTTCGACGATCACGTCCATCTCTGCGCGGCTCTTGCGCTGGTAGAGGCGGACACCGAAGGCGACATTGTCATAGATCGACATCGGAAAAGGCGTCGGCTTCTGGAACACCATGCCGACCCGTGCGCGCAGGCCGGCAATATCGATCGGAGAGCGGACCATCGTATCGTCGTCGTCGCCATCGCGCTCCCGCAGCCGCGACAGGCTCTTGCGGTCGGCCAGCACATCATGCCCGTCGAGTAGGATGCGGCCCACGGCATGCTGCTTAGGATACAGGTCGTAAATCTGGTTGAGCGCCCGCAGCAGGGTCGATTTGCCGCAGCCCGAGGGGCCGATCAGCGCGGTAATCTTGTGACGCTCTACCGGCAGGTCCACGCCGTAGAGAGCCTGGGTCTTGCCATAGAAGAAGTCGAGCTTGCGCGCCTCGATCGCGAAATTGTCGCGCGACGGGAAGGCGAGATGGACTTCCTCGGTCAGATGCGCGGGGATATCGTTCATGAGCGACGGGCCTCCCGGGCGATAACCCGCCCGATGATATTGATGGAGAGAACGGCGACGGCGATCAACAGCGCGCCCACCCAGGCCAGTCGCTGCCAATCATCATAAGCCGACAGGGCGAACTGGAAGATGGTGGTCGGCAAGCTGGCCATCGGCTGGCTGAGATCGGCCGAGAAGAACTGATTGCCCAGCGCGGTGAACAGCAGCGGAGCGGTTTCGCCGCTGATCCGGGCGAAGCCGAGCAGCGCGCCGGTGACGAGACCGGCTCGGGCGGCTTTCCAGACGACCTTGCGGATCACGAAGGCGCGGCTGGCACCCAGGGCCATGCCCGCCTCCCGCAATGCGCTCGGCTGCAGGCTCAGAATATCCTCGGTCGTCCGCGTGACGATGGGCATGGCCAGGATCGCGAGCGCGACCGCACCCGCCCAGCCGGAGAAGCCGTGGAACGGCCGGACCAGGATTTCGTAGACGAACAGACCGATCAGGATCGACGGCGCCGAGAGCAGGACATCGTTGAGGAAGCGGACGGCGTGGCCATAGGCGGTGTTGCCGCCATATTCGGACAGCCAGGTGCCGGCGAGAATGCCGACGAATACCGCGATCAGCAGCCCGATCCCGCACATCATGATCGATCCCATGATCGCGTTCGACAGGCCGCCTTCGGACCCGGGAGCCGGCTGGGTCATGGTGAAGATCTTGCTGTCGATCCCGCCGATGCCCTTGCTGAGCAGCGACCAGAGGATCAGCACCAGCGCGGTCAGGGCGATGAGCGTCGCCACCGCGGTGAGCACCACGAAGACGATGTTCTGGATACGGCGGATCAGGGCGCGGTCCATGCTTCTGTTCCCCGTCAATATTTCTGGCCGCCGAGGAGCGCGCGGGCAATCGCGAGCACCCCGAAGGTGATCAGGAAGAGGACAAGGCCGAGCGCGACCAGCGCGGCGCTGTGCATGTCGCTGGTCGCCTCCGCGAACTCGTTGGCGATGGTCGAAGCGATGGTCGAGCCCGAAGCGAACATCGAGTCGGGAAAGCCATGCGCGTTGCCGATGATGAAGGTGACTGCCATCGTCTCGCCAAGCGCACGGCCGAGACCCAGCATGATCACGCCGACCATGCCGCGCCGGACATAGGGGATGACGACCGCCCGGATCACCTCGAACGGGGTGCAGCCCAGGCCATAGGCGGCCTCGCGCAGCTGCGGCGGCACGGTCATGAACAGTTCGCGGAACACCGCCGCCATATAGGGCAGGATCATCACCGCGAGGATCATCGAGGCGGTGAAGATGTTGGCGCCATTGGGCACGCCGGCGAACAGCGTCTCCTGCCAGGAGCCCGGCTCCGCCTCCATGATCAGCGGCAGCTGGACATGCTCGGCGAACCAGGGCGCGAGCACGAACAGGCCCCACATGCC
>CAZJXG010000137.1:0-8493 GCA_964549965.1 uncultured Sphingomonas sp.
AGCAGATAGTCGTTCGCGGTGATCGGCTCCGGAAACAGGTTCGGCCGGTCGGGCGTGATCGTCTGCGGCAGCGTCTCGATCAGATAATCGGGCCGGAAGTGAAGGAAGAAGGGCATCGAATAGCGCGCGAAGCCGCGCCGTTCGGGCGGCGGGTTCATCACGCGGTGGCTGGTCGAGGGCAATCGCTTGTTGGTGAGCCGCTGGAGCATGTCGCCGATGTTCACCACCAGTTCGCCCGGCGCGATATCGACCGCCAGCCAGCGCCCGTCCTTGTCGAGCAGCTGCAGCCCGCCCTCCTCGGCGCCGAGCAGCAGCGTGATCGTGTTGATATCCTCATGCGCGCCCGCCCTTATGCCCGCCGCATCGGGGCCGATCGGCGGATAATGGAGCAGGCGGAGGATAGAATTACCGTCCTGCACCGCCGCGTCGAAAAAATGCGGATCGAGACCGAGATAAAGCGCGATCGCCGAGAGGATGCGCAGCCCCGCCCGGTCGAACGCGGCGAACAGATCGAGATAGGTCTGGCGGAAATCGGCGATCTCGGACGGCCAGACATTGGCGGGCATCTCGCCCGCATAGCGATGCCCGGCGGGCAGCTCGCGGCCGATATGCCAGAATTCCTTGAGATCGGCCTCGCTGGCATCCTTCGCGGTTTCGACCCGGAACGGCGTATATCCCCGCTGCCCGGCGCCGCCCACGATGAAATAGCGGCGCTTCACATCCTCGGGCAGCGCGAAAAAGGCCTTGGCCGTCGCTTCGGCGCGGCCGATCAGATCGGCGGGAATGCCATGGTCGGCGACGACGGCGAAGCCGAAGCGCTCGAACGAACGGCCGATCGCCTGGGCGAAGCCGTCGGCATCGGCATCCGCCGTCGCCAGCGAAACGCTGGGAACAGTGGTCAGTTCTGCTGTGTCGGTCATGCGCCAAGATATAGGTTCAGCTTCATCGCGACGAAAGCCGGGATCGCACCGGCCTGGTCGGCGAAACGTCGATTCGCGAGTCATCCACAGCTTTCTGTCGCAAGGCGCTTGAACCTGCCTGCCCCGATCCGCCAATAACCGCGACGTGACCGCACGAATCGACATTGGCACCAGCGGCCCGGGCCAATCCGTCCACTTCGACATCGAGGAGCTTCTCGCGACCCGTCTGCTCGTCCAGGGCAATTCGGGATCGGGGAAGTCGCATCTGCTGCGCCGGCTGCTCGAAGGATCGGCGGGCGTGGTGCAGCAGGTGGTGGTCGATCCGGAGGGGGATTTCGTCACCCTGGCCGATCGCTTCGGCCATGTCGTGATCCAGGCCTTCGACCATAGCGAGGCCGAGATCACCCGCCTCGCGACCCGTATCCGCGAACATCGCGTCTCGGTGGTGCTGGCGCTCGACGAGCTGGAGATCGAGCAGCAGATGCGCTGTGCCGCCACCTTCCTGGCGGCGCTGTTCGATGCCCCGCGCGAGCATTGGTATCCGGCGCTGGTCGTGGTCGACGAGGCGCAGCTGTTCGCGCCCGCCGTCGCCGGCGAGGTATCCGACGAGGCGCGCCGTTCCTCACTGGGGGCGATGACCAATTTGATGTGCCGCGGCCGCAAGCGCGGCCTGGCCGGGGTGATCGCCACCCAGCGCCTCGCCAAGCTGGCGAAGAATGTCGCCGCCGAAGCCTCCAACTTCATGATGGGGCGCACCTTCCTCGACATCGACATGGCGCGCGCCGCCGACCTGCTGGGGATGGACCGGCGCCAGGCCGAGCAGATCCGCGACCTGCCGCGCGGCCAGTTCCTGGCGCTCGGCCCGGCGGTGTCGCGCCGGCCGATCGCGGTGACGGTGGGCGCGGTCGAGACCTCGGCGCGCAGCGGCAGCCCCAAGCTGATGCCGCTGCCCACCGCGGCACCCGAGGATCTGCAGGGGCTGCTCTTCGCCCCCGGCAACGATGCCCCGCCGCCGCCGCCTCCCCCGCGGGCCCCGGTGCCGACCAGTGACGACCTGCTGCGCGCGATCAGCCGCAGCGGGCCGGCGCTCACCCCGACGGCCGCGCCGTCGAACACGCCCGCGCTGCCCGACGAGGAGCGCGAGGCGGTGATCGAGGCGGTGCTGCGCGAGATGGTCGACGATCCCGAGGCGACCTACCGCGCGCCGGCCATCCTCTTCCAGGATTTCGGCGTGCGCTGCCGGATGCAGCGGCTGGGCCATGCCGGGCTCGACCTCGCCGGCTTCCGCCGCCGCCTCGCCATGGCCCGCGCCGGGCTGCATGGCGAGCTTGACGAGGGCTGGCTGGACGCGATGGCGATCGGCGCCTCGCTGCCCGAGGATATGCTCGCCCCCTTCCTGCTCGTCGCCCGCGCCGCCCGCGACGGGCTGGAGGCCCCGTCCGACGCCGCGCTCGCGCGAGTCTATGGCACCCATTCGCTGGGCCGGGTCCGCCGCCTGATCGCCAATATGGAGGAGCAGGGCATCTTCGTGCTGCGCACAGACCTGTCGGGCAAGCGATCGATCAACATCCCCCGGCTCGGCTGGACCACCGCCGCCGCGCTGCCCGAAGCGGCCGAATAGCGCGATTTCTGTCCGAAATGGTGTGAATCGGGGTTGATCCCCGGCCGCCACCCATGCTGGACGTAACGGCAAGGGGGAAGGCCATGATCGTTTCGCGAATATTGCGTGCCGCGTTGTTGATGCTGGGCGCAGCCATTGCCGCCGCGCCGGCCACGGCGGTGCCGCCGCTCGACGTCTATGGCCGGCTGCCCGAGACCGAGATGGTGGCGATGTCGCTATCGGGCAAACGCATCGCGCTGGTCGCGACGGTCAAGGATCAACGCCGCCTGATCGTGCTGGAGGATGGCAAGGTCATTCTGTCGCAGCCCTTCGGGGACCAGAAGGTGCGCAGCCTGCGCTGGGCGGGTGACGACAAGGTGCTGATGCAGGTCAGCCGGACCTTCTCGCTCGCCGTGGAATTTTTGCGGAACCGTTCCGAGATGACATCGGTGATCGTGATCCCCGTCGACAAGCCCCCGGTCTGGGCGGTGTTCGAGCGCGACAAGGAGGTGTTCGCGGGGGTTCGCGGCATCTATGGCATGTCCGGCATCAATGACCGTTTCGGCTATTTCGGCGGCATCGCCACCAAGCTCGACCGCGCGAGCGTGCAGGTCAATGACGGCCGGCCGACCCTCTTTCGGGTCGATCTCGAAACCAGGGCCAAGGCGCCGATCGCACGCCAGCCCGACAATGCCTATCGCGACTGGCTGCTCGGCCCCGATGGCCAGATCGTCGCGATGCTCGACAGCACGTCCTCGCTGGGTGACTGGATCATCAGGAATGCCAACGGCCGGGCGCTGGTATCGGGAAAGTCCCCGTCCGGGTCGATCGACCTGATCGGCCTCGGCCCGAAACCCAACAGCCTGATCTACTGGACGCGCAAGGACGATGCCGATGAGGGGATGTTGATCGAACAGCCGCTCGACGGCTCCCCGGGCAGGGAATTCCTCTCCGACGAGGGCATCAACGACTATATCATCGATCCCCGGAGCCGGCAGTTCATCGGCTATGTGAGCAGCGGCGACCGCCGGATTCATATGCTCGATCCGCAACAGGACAAGATCGTCACCGCGACCGGCAAAGCCTTTCCCAACCTCACGGTCGGCCTCTCCGGATGGAATCAGGCGTTCGACCGGCTGCTGGTGTTCACCACCGGGCAGGGCGATCCGGGAACCTGGTGGCAGGTGGACCGGACCAAGCGGACCGCCGATGTGGTAAGCGTCGCCTATGCGATCGAGCCGGCCGATGTCGGCCCGATCCGGACCTTCGCCTATAGCGCGGCCGACGGCCTGGACATGTCGGGCGTGCTGACCCTTCCGCCGGGCAGGCCCGCGAAGAACCTGCCGGTGATCCTGCTGCCGCATGGCGGGCCGCGATCGCAGGACGAGCCGGTGTTCGACTGGTGGGCACAGGCGATGGCTTCGCGCGGCTATGCGGTGTTCCAGCCCAATTTCCGGGGATCGACCGGCTTCGGCCGCGCGTTCGAGCAGGCCGGCTGGGGCGAATGGGGCCGCAAGATGCAGACCGATATCTCCGATGGCCTGGCCGCGCTGGCGAAGGACGGCATCGTCGATCCGAAGCGGGCCTGCATCATGGGCGGCAGCTATGGCGGCTATGCCGCGCTTGCCGGCGTCACCCTGCAGCAGAACATCTACCGCTGCGCCGTTTCGGTGGCGGGCGTGGGGAATGTCGCCAAGCTGGTTGCGACCAAATGGCGCGAATCGGGCGGCAGTTCCTTCCTGAACCGCTATTATCATCAGCAGATCGGCACGGGCCGCGACTATGACGCGATCTCTCCGGTCAATCTCGCCGCCAAGGCCGATGCGCCGGTGCTGCTGATCCACGGCGTGGACGACATCATCGTGCCCTTCGACCAGAGCAGCGACATGGCCGCCGCCCTTACCCGCGCGGGCAAGCCGGTCGAGTTCGTCAAGCTTCCCGGCGAGGACCACTGGCTGTCGCGCGGCGAGACGCGCCTCGCGATGCTCAAGGCCGCGGTCGCCTTCATCGAGAAGCACAACCCGCCCGATCCCGCGCCGGCGCGCTGATCAGCTGCCGGTTCGGACTTTCTTGATGCGTTGCCCGAAGCGACAGAATAGTTTCCCGCGACACTCCGTTCGGGAGCGAAACCCGCTCGATTCCGATACCGTGGCTATGCTCGACGTGGCGGCAGGGGAATAAGATGATCTTATCACGTCTGTTTTGGCGATTGCTGCCGGTCTGGGCATTATGTTCCATCGCCACTGCATTGCAGGCGGCTCCGCCGCTCGACGTCTATGCTCGCCTGCCTCAAACCGAGATGGTGAAGCTCTCGCCCTCCGGCAAACGGATTGCCGTCATTGAGAGCACCGACGACCAGCGCCGCGTAATCGTGATGGAGGGCGACAAGCTCATCCGATCTGCGGCTTTGGGAACACAGAAGGTGCGCGATCTGATCTGGACCGGGGAGAGCAATCTTCTGCTCAACGTGGCGCGCAAAATCGAGCTGAACGTCACTCTTTCCGACAGCGTTGCCGCAACGACTACCATGATCATGCTCCCGCTCGACAACAAACCCGTCTGGGCGCTGTTCGAACGCGACAAAGCGATCTTCGCCGGCGTGCAGGGTTTTTACGGCTTTTCCGGCGACGGCCCGCGCTACGGCTATTTCACAGCGGTGAGTACTAGCGCTCTGTCCGGCATCGGCATCGTGGTGCCCGATGGACAACCGGCACTGTATCGCGTGGATCTGGCGACGAGAGACACGACCATCGTCGATCGACCGCCCGGCAATAATGTCCGGCGCGATTGGCTGCTGTCAGCCACTGGTGAAATTCTCGCCACTCTGGATTATCAAGCTGCCAATGGCGACTGGCGCATCCGCGATTCCGCGGAAAAGCTCCTGGCCTCGGGCACATCGTCTCACGATGGCGTGAAGTTGATCTCCCTCGGCAGGAATCAACGGAGCGTCGCCTATCGCGTGCGCAGCGAGAGCGGCACCCGCCAGCTCTTCGAGCTGCCGCTCGATGGCGGGACCGCTGTGGAACTCTTGGGCGGCGAAGAGGTGGGATCCTATATCAAGGACACGCGTAGTGGTGAGCTGATCGGGTTCACCCGAGAACTGGACGTCGTCGAAGACCATTTTTTTGATCCCCAGCGGGAAAAAATCGTGGCGACAGTTCGAAAGTCGTTCAGTGGCCGATCCGCCGAATTGTTCGACTGGTCCCAGCGGTTCGACAAACTCCTGTTCTTCACCTCCGGCAGCCAGGACGCCGGCAGTTGGTGGCTGGTCGATTCCACTGCGCGCACGGCCTCCATCGTGGCTGCGGCCTATCCGCTCGAGGCTGCCGATGTCGGCTCGGTGAAGACATTCCGGTACCGCGCCGCGGATGGCCTGAATCTCACCGGTGTTCTCACGCTGCCGCCTGTCAGGGACGCGAAGAACCTTCCTCTGATCGTGCTGCCGCACGGTACGCCCAGCGACAGGGATTTTCCCATTTTCCACTGGTGGGCTCAGGCGTTCGCATCGCGCGGCTATGCGGTTTTCCAGCCGAACTATCGCGGATCGGAGGCTCCCTCCACTGTCTCGCGTTTCGCCGACGCCGGCGAATGGGGTAGAAAAGTCCAGACCGACATCTCGGACGGCGTCGCGGCGCTCGCCAGCGCAGGTATTATCGATCCGCGCCGCGCCTGTATCGCCGGATCGGATCATGGCGGTTATGCCGCTCTGGCCGGCGTCACGCTCCAGCAGGGTCTTTATCGCTGCGCGATATCGGTGGGCGGCTTTGGCGATGTTGCCAAGCTGGTCACAGCCAAAATCAAACGTGGCAACGTCACCTACGAGGTGGGCGGCCGCTTCAGACAGAGCTTCGGCAAGAAGCTCGCAGGTCTATCGCCCATCGATCAGGTTTCGCGTGCCGATTCGCCGATCCTGCTGGTCCACGCGGAAGGCGATCTCGTCGTACCCTTCAGCCAGAGCAGCGACATGGCCGCCGCGCTCACCCGCGCGGGCAAGCCGGTCGAGTTCGTCAAGCTTCCCGGCGAGGACCACTGGCTGTCGCGCGGCGAGACGCGCCTCGCGATGCTCAAGGCCGCGGTCGCCTTCATCGAGAAGCACAACCCGCCCGATCCCGCGCCGGCGCGCTGATCAGCTGCCGGTTCGGGCGTCGGTTGCGCGCGGAGGGGCCGCCGGGCCGGCGGGGTCCACCGCCACGGTGCGTTCGCCATAGCGGACGGATCGGCGCAGCGGCGGGGTATCGAGGATGCGGGGTGCGCCGGCCGGTTCGGCGACCTGCCGGATCGACGGGGCGTCGAAGGCGTCCGCATCGAAATCAAGCGGCAGGCCCTGCGCGTGGAGATGGGCCGGGAACAGCATCAGGGCGATAAGCGATGCCAGCTTCGTCATGGCGCGGTCCTTGCCATGTCCGATCAGGTCGGACCGGCGACGAGGATGCGCGCGGAATGTGGAGCGGCGCTTAAGCGACGGGGTTAACGGGCGGCACACCCATTTTGCCCGATGCTATCCTGTAGCAGCGATTCCTTGCCAAAAGATGAGCGGCGCCCGCCGGACGCGCGCCGCTAGTTCAAAAACCGTCCGAGATCGGCGACTTCGATCTGCACCTCGCGCCGGCCGACATGATCGGGGGCGGAGACGATGCCGTCCTTTTCCAGCCGCTCGATCAGCCGCGCCGCCGAGTTGTAGCCGACGCGGAGCTGGCGCTGGAGCCAGCTGGTCGAGGCCTTGCGGTTCTCGACCACGAGCTGGATCGCGCGACGATAGGTCTGGGTTTCGGGATCGTCGGGGCCGGTCGGGCCGCCCTCCATCGCGAAGCCGCCATCCTCGGGCTCCTCGGTGACGGCCTGGATATAGTCGGGCGTGCCCTGGCTACGCCAGTGATCGGCGACAGCGCGCACCTCGTCATCGGACACGAAGGGGCCGTGGACGCGGATGATCTGCTTGCCGCCGGCCATGTAGAGCATGTCGCCCTTGCCCAGCAGCTGCTCGGCGCCCTGCTCGCCCAAGATGGTGCGGCTGTCGATCTTGCTCGTCACCTGGAAGCTGATCCGGGTCGGCAGGTTGGCCTTGATCACGCCGGTGATGACGTCGACCGAGGGGCGCTGCGTCGCCATGATCAGGTGGATGCCCGCCGCGCGCGCCTTCTGCGCGAGGCGCTGGATCAGGAATTCCACCTCCTTGCCCGCGGTCATCATCAGGTCGGCGAGTTCGTCGACGATGACGACGATCTGGGGCAGCGGCTCGAACTCGAGCTTCTCTTCCTCATAGATGGGCTGGCCGGTGTCGGCGTCATAGCCGGTCTGGACCCGCCGGCCGAGCGGCTGGCCCTTGGTCTTGGCGGTGCGCACCCGTTCGTTGAAGCTGGCGAGACCGCGCACGCCGACCGACGACATCATCCGGTAGCGGTCCTCCATCTGCTCGACCGCCCATTTGAGCGCGCGCACCGCCTTCTGCGGCTCGGTGACGACCGGCGAGAGGAGGTGGGGGATGTCGTCATAGATGCTGAGTTCGAGCATCTTCGGATCGATCATGATCATCCGGCACTGGTCCGGGGTGAGCCGGTAGAGCAGCGACAGGATCATCGAATTGATGCCGACCGACTTGCCCGATCCGGTAGTGCCGGCGACGAGCAGGTGGGGCATGGGCGCGAGATCGGCGATGACCGGATCGCCGCCGATATTCTTGCCGAGGACGAGGGCGAGACCGCCCGCCGCCAGATCCTCGAAGGCGTCGCTGGCGATCAGTTCGCTGAGCGACACCGTTTCGCGCTTGGCATTGGGCAGCTCGATGCCGATCACGGTGCGGCCGGGGATCACCGCGATGCGCGCCGACATGGCGGACATGTTGCGGGCGATATCGTCGGCCAGCGCGATCACCCGGCTGGCCTTGATGCCGGCGGCGGGCTCCAGCTCGTACATCGTGACGACCGGGCCGGGGCGGATCTCGGTGATGCGGCCCTTGACGTTGAAATCGTCGAG
>CAZJXG010000138.1:0-8437 GCA_964549965.1 uncultured Sphingomonas sp.
ATCAGCCAGCTGGCGAGACCCGCGATGACGAATTCGCCGAGCAGGCGCACCTTGCCCGACACGCCATGATGGCTGCGCTTCTTGACCTTGTCATAGTCGTCCATGAACCCGATCAGGCCGAAGCCCAGGGTCACGCCGATGCAGGCCCAGACATAGCGGTTGGTCAGGTCCATCCACAGCAGCAGCGACACCATCACCGCGATCAGGATCATCAGCCCGCCCATCGTCGGGGTGCCGACCTTGGCGAGGTGGGTCTGCGGCCCGTCGGCGCGGATCGGCTGACCCTTGCCCTGGCGGACCCGCAGCCAGCCGATGAACTTCGGGCCGATGATCAGGCCGATGAACAGCGCCGTGATCGCCGCCGCGCCCGCGCGGAAGGTGATGTAGCGGATGAGGTTCAGGATCCCCGGAAACCCGAGCTGATCGGCAATCAGGTAGAGCATGGCGTCCTTTCGCCGGCTTGCGACCGCGAGCGCAGATGCTCGACGAGGCGCGACAGGCCGATCGCGTTCGATCCCTTGATCAATATGGCGTCGCCGGGCGCGAGAAGCGTATCGACCGAATCGAGCGCCGCGCCGGCGTCGGGCACATGCGCGAAATCGATCCGCCCCTCAAGCGCGTTTGCGAGCGGGGCCATCTCCGGTCCGACGAGCAGTGCGTAATCGACGCCCGCCTCACGCAGCGGCCCCGCCAGATCGGCGTGATAGCCGGCCGATCCGGCGCCCAGCTCGCGCATCTCGCCGAGCACCACGATCCGCCGCTCGGCCTTTTCCTCGCCCAGCATCTTGATCGTCGCCGCCATCGACGCGGGATTGGCATTATAGCTTTCGTCGATGATCAGCGCGTCGCCGCCGCCGATCGATATGCGGCTCCGCTGGCCGCGCCCGGGCAGGCCTTCCATTTCGGCGAAGGCCAGCCCAGCGGCGGCGAGATCGCCGCCCACGGCCCAGACCGCGCCGATCACCGCCATCGCGTTCGACACCCAATGGTCGCCGGGGGGGGCGATGGTGAAGGTCAGCTCGGCATCGGGCAGGATCAGCGACACGAGCGTGCCCTTGTCGAGCGGGATGACCTCCTGGGCATGGATGTCGGCTTCGCGGGTCATGCCGAAGGTCAGGATGCGGGCGGCATAGGGCCGCGCGGCCGCGATCAGCCGGTCGCGATGTGGGCTGTCATAGGGGATGATCGCGGTGCCGCCGGCTTCCAGCCCCTCGAAGATCTCGCCCTTGGCGTCGGCGATGTCGGCTTCGCTGGCGAAGAAGGCACTGTGGGCCGGGGCAATGGCGGTGACGATCGCGACATGCGGGCGGACAAGGCGGGTCAATGCCGCCAGCTCGCCCGCATGGTTCATGCCCATTTCGAACACGCCGATCCTGGTGTCGGCGGGCATGCGCGCCAGGCTGAGCGGCACGCCGGTATGATTGTTGTAGCTCTTGACCGATCGGTGGACGCGGCCGGGCTGCCAGCGGTCGAGGCAGGCGAACAGCGCCTCCTTGGTGCCGGTCTTGCCGACCGAGCCGGTGACGCCGATCACCTTGCCGGGCATCCGTGCGCGGGCGGCTGCCCCGAGCGCATCTAGCGCCGCCACGGTATCCGCGACACGGACATGCGGCCCGTTCGCCGCCTCGGAGACGATCGCGCCCGCCGCGCCTGCCGCATAGGCCTTGTCGAGGAAGCGATGGCCATCGGTGCTTTCGCCCGAGAGCGCGATGAACAGGTCGCCGGGCCCGATCTCGCGGGAATCGAAGGCGACGCCGTTCGCCTCGAAGCCGCCATGCACCTCGCCATCGGTGGCGGCGGCGATGTCGAAGGCGGTCCAGAGCGGGGTGGTCATGCGGCGCACTCCCGCGCCACCGTCACATCGTCGAACGGCAGCACCCGGTCGCCGATGATCTGGCCCTGCTCATGGCCCTTGCCCGCGATCAGGACGATGTCGCCCGCCCCGGCCTCGGCGATGGCGGCGGCGATCGCCTCGCGGCGGCCGCCGATCTCGGTCGCGCCGGGCGCGCCGGCCATGACGTCGCGGCGGATGGCGGCGGGGTCCTCGCTGCGGGGATTGTCGTCGGTGACGATGGCGCGGTCGGACAGCCGGGCCGCGACTTCGCCCATCAGCGGGCGCTTGCCCGTGTCGCGATCCCCGCCGGCGCCGAACACGGTGATGAGGCGTGCCTCGGTGTGCGGACGCAGCGCGGCGATGGCGGCTTCCAGCCCGTCGGGGGTATGGGCATAATCGACATAGATGGGGGCGCCGGTCCTGGTGATCGCGGCGCGTTCGAGCCGGCCGCGAACCGGCGCGACGCGCTGGAGATTGGCGAGGGTGAGGTCGACCGTTCCCCCGGTCGCGATGACCAGGCCGGCGGCGACCAGCGCGTTCGCCGCCTGATAGGCGCCGATCAGCGGCAGCTTGATCTCGCGGGCAATGCCGTCGATGTCGAGCTTCAGGGTCTGGCCGAGCGCGGTCGGGGTCCGCTCGACGAGCCGGATCATGTCCCCGGCGGAACCGACGCTGAGCAACTTTACGCCACGCGCCCGAACAGCGGCGATCACGTCCTCCGATCGTGGATCGTCCGCCCAGACAACCACGGCGCCGTCCTGATCCACCACCTCGGTGAACAGGCGCAGCTTGGCCGCGAAATAATCCTCCATCGTGCCGTGATAATCGAGATGATCGCGGCTGAGATTGGTGAAGGCCGCCGCGCGGACCGGCAGCCCCTCGGTACGATATTGCGACAGGCCGTGGCTCGATGCCTCGAAGGCGGCATGGGTGACGCCTTCCTTCCGAAGCCCCGCCATGTTCGACAGGAAGGTGACGATGTCGGGCGTGGTCAGTCCGGTCGACACCTGCTCGTCGGCGGTGGTGACGCCAAGCGTGCCGATCGAGGCGGCGTGGAAGCCGGCCATCCGCCACAGCTGGCGGGTCAGCTCGACGGTTGATGTCTTGCCATTGGTGCCGGTGACGGCGACGGTCGTCTCGGGAAAGGGGGCGAAGAAGCGCGCGGCCAGCCCGGCGAAGATCCGGCGCGGCTCGGGATCGGCGATATGGACCGCGCCCTCGACGGAGACGCCGGGTGCCGAGACCACGGCGATCGCGCCATCGGCGATCGCCTGGGCGATGAAGTCCTCGCCGTTGAAACGCGCGCCCCTGAAGGCGCCGAACACGGTGCCCGGAGCCACCTTGCGGTGATCAATGGCGAAGCCGGTGATGCGGGCATCACCGGCTGCAGAGGAGGCGTCGGGCAGAAGATCAGTCAATCGCATGGATCTGACTCTCCTTCTTCTCCCGGTCCTTCGCGGCGAGCTGCTCCTCGTAGATATAGGGTTTGAGGTCGGACAGATCGATGTCCTTGCTGGTGTCGGGGATGACGCCCAGCATCGGCCCGATCCGCGCGATGATGTTCTTTACGGCGGGCAGCGCCGTCCAGGCGGCGGTGCGGAAGCCGTAGGTTTCCTTGATGCCCTGCGGCTCGTCCATCGTCACGATCACGACATAGCGGGGCGCGTCCATCGGGAAGGCGCCGGCGAAGGTGGTGACGAGGCTGTTGTGGATATATCGGCCGTTGAGATTCTTCTCGGCGGTGCCGGTCTTGCCGCCGATGCGCAGGCCGGGGACGTTGCCGGTCTTGCCGGTGCCCTGGGTCACGACGAGCCGCATCAGCTGACGGATGCGGTGGCTGGTCGCCTCGGATATGACGCGCCGACCGGGCGGGATGTCCCCCGGAGCACGCTTGAGCATCGTCGCCGGGCGCAGGATGCCGCCGTTGATCAGCGCGGCATAGGCGTTGGCGAGATGGAGCTGGCTGACTGCGATGCCATGGCCATAGGCGGTGGTCATCACCGTGGTGCGCGCCCAGAATCCGGGCCACAGCGGCTTGCCGCGCGCGCCCAGCTCGAGGTCGACCGGCCGATCGAAGCCGAGCTTGCGGAAGAAGGCGGCGGTGCGTGCCTGGCCGATTTCGTCGGCGATCCGCGCGGTGCCGATGTTGCTCGAATGGATCATGATGTCAGGGATCGACATCCAGCGATTCTCGGGATGGTCGTCCTTGATCTTGAATCGGCCGACCTGCAGCGGTGCGGTCGCGTCGTAGCGCTTGCCGAAATCGGTGATCACGCCATTTTCGATCGCATTGGCGAAGGTGATCATCTTGAAGGTCGAGCCGAGCTCATAGACCGAGCTGATCGCCCGGTTGTAGCGCGCGTCGGGGCGCAGCGGATCGGTGCCGACGGGGACGAGGCCCGGCGCGTTGGAGTTGAAGACCGGGAGCGACGCCATCGCCAGTATCTCGCCGGTGTGGACATCCAGGACGATGCCGGCGCCGCCGACCGCGCTGTGCTTGACCACCTGGGCCGCCAGCGCGCTTTCCATCGCCGCCTGAACGCGGCTGTCGATCGACAGGGCGACCGGCTTGCCGCCATTGGCGGCGCTGGTCAGACGCTTGTCGAGATAGGCTTCCATGCCGCTCACCGGCACGCCGCCGATATCCATATAGCCGATCGCCTGGCTGGCCATCGTGCCCTGCGGGTAGAAGCGCTTGGGCTCGGGCACCTCCTCGATCGCGGGCTCGCCGAGCAGGCGGACGGCGTGGATCTTGGCGGGGGTGGCGCCACGCTCGAGATAGACGAATTTGCGCTTGCCGCTCAGGATTCGGCGATAATAGTCGACCGGCCGGGTCGGGAAGAGGCGCGCCAGCTCTACCGCCAGCCGCTCCCGGTCGCCGATGATGCGGGGCGGGCGGATGGCGAGGCTGATGCCCTTGATATTGCCCGCCAGGACGATGCCGTTGCGATCGGTGATGTCGGCGCGCGACACGATCCCCGAGGCCTGGGGGCTGCGATCGGGCGCGTTGAACAAAGCGAGGTAGAGCAGGCGGACGCCGATCACGCCGACCATCAGGCCGAACAGCAGCATCAGGATCATCAGCCGGTAATGGGCGATGGCAACACGATCATTGATCTTCGCGATGGCACGGTCGCGCGGCAGGGCGAGCCCTGCGGCGGGCGCGTTCATGGCTTGCCTTTGCGGGCGCGGGCCGATCCTTCATCGCCAAGGCCTTCGAGGAAGCTGTCGTCGAGACGGGTCAGCTTCACCGGCTTTCGCATCGCCGCCTCATGCACCGGCGAGACGGTCTGGGGGGCCAGCGCCGAAGCCTTGGGCTGGACATAATTGGCCTGGCGCAGTGCCGGCTGGCTGATGGCGGGCGCGGCCGGAGCGGGCGACGCGGTGCGCGCCGGGGGCGCATCGGCGCGGCTATCCTCGATCCGGTCGAAGCTGACCTTGCTGACCGCGCCATGGCTGGCGACGATCGCCGGATCGAGCGGCAGCGGACTGGCCGAGGGCTGCGGCTGGGTCAGCGCCACCAGCCGCACCGAGCTCATCGCGAACTGCTCGGCGCCGGGCGCCTGCAGCCCATAGACATTCTGGTTCCACTTCTCGATCTGCGCGAGGCCGCCGCGCGTGTCGATCTCGGTGCGGAGCTGACGGATTTCCTGCTGGGTCGAGGCGATCCTGCGCTCGACCCCGGCCAGCTCGGCGCGCTTGGCCGCCACGGTCTGGGAAATCATGTAGAAGGCGAGGGCGGCGGCACAGATGCCCCCAGTCCAGACCACCTCCTTGAAGCGGGTCGTGATCATCCCTGACGTCCTTCTTTTCTCGGGCCGGCGCCCCAAGGGGAAGCTTCGGTGCGGTGGGCGACGCGCAGCGTGGCCGACCGGGAGCGCGGGTTGCGGGCGATCTCGGCTTCTCCGGCGCGCACAGGCTTGGCGACCGCCTCGAAGCTGGGACGCGGCCCGGCGCCGCGCGTATCGGGAAGGTGGCGCGAACCCGCCGGGGTCGCGCCGCTGCGCTCGCGCAGGAAGCGCTTGACGATCCGGTCCTCGATTGAATGGAAAGATACGACCGCGAGCCGGCCGCCGGGACGCAGCACCCGTTCGGCCGCCGCAAGCCCCTGTTCCAACTCGTCGAGCTCGGCATTCAGGTGGATGCGGATCGCCTGGAAGGTGCGGGTCGCCGGATCCTTCTTCTCGTGCGGCTTGTGGCCGAGCGCGCGGCGGACCACGTCGGCAAGCTGGGCGGTGCGGGTGATCGGCCGGGCATGCACGATCGCGCGCGCGACGCGGCGTGCGCGCGGCTCCTCGCCCAGATCGTGGAGGACATCGGCGATCTCCTCCTCGTCGGCCTCGTTGACGAAATCGGCCGCGCTCATGCCGGCCTGGTCCATCCGCATGTCGAGCGGCCCGTCGGCCTGGAAGGAGAAGCCGCGCTCGGCGCGGTCGAGCTGCATCGACGAGACGCCGATGTCGAGGGTGACGCCGTCGACCTGATCGACGCCGCGCTCGGCCAGCGCCTCGGCAAGCCGCGAAAAGCGCTCCGGCACCAGGATCAGCCGGCCGCCTTGCTGCTCCTCGAACGCCCGGCCTTCGGCGATCGCGTCGGGATCGCGATCAAAGGCATAGACGCGGGCACCGGTGCCCAGCAGCGCCCGGGTATAGCCGCCCGCGCCGAAGGTGCCGTCGACATGGGTTTCGCCAGCCTTCGGATCGAGGCCGGCGATCACCTCGTCGATCAGGACGGGGATATGGGGGGCGGTCGCGGTCATCCGCCCTTCCGCTTCCGGATCATGTCGGCGAGTTCCTTGAGAACCTCTTCGGACTCGCCTTCGGGGCGATCTTGCAGGACCTGGGGTGCCCAGATGCGGAAGCGCCGGCCACGTCCGACGAAGAAAGCCTCGCGATCGATCCCCGCCTTTTCGCGCAGCCGTTCGGGCAGGACCATGCGGCCATCATTGTCGAAGGAGACATCCTTCATCATCGGGAAGGTCTTGGCTTCGAGCTCGTCAAGCACATCGCTCATCAGCTCGCCGGTCTTTTCGGACACGCGCGCGGCATGAGCGGTGAGCTGCTCCTCGGTATCGGCGATGTTGAGCCCGTCGCTCACCTCGATGCAGCCGAGCGCGCTGTTCACCGACATGCGCAGAGTCTTCGCGAGGCCGGGTGCGACCTTGCCGGTGTTGCAGCGGATATCGATGGTCTGGCGAAAGGCAGCCGGAAGCGACACGCGGGCCTTCGCGTCTACGGCGTTCAGATGAACGTCATTGAAGATCGCACCGCCCGCCGCCACCCGACATACCCCATTCTGTTGGGAGAGTATCGCTGCGGTCGCGCCGTCCGATCCGGACGGCCCGAGGCGTATTACGCCACGCGATACTCCCCACCCCATTTCACCATGAAGGATGTACGTGGGTCAGCATGGAATCTCAACGGGTTTTTTTGGAATAGCATGGGATCACATGGGATAAGGGTGTGGATTCCTGGATCGAGGCGGGTGGGGGAGGTGGCGATCCAAGGCGCGGAAATGCGGGATTCCCGGCATAAGCCGGGGTGGATGCACCTGTGGATAAGCATGTCGAGAAAGCTGCGCCCGCCTGGGACGCCATGGGACAGGATGGGAAGCGATGGTCGGCGCGGGGAACGCCATCGGCCATGGCATGCTGCTTTGCCCGCGCCGAGTCGCGCTCCGGCCGACCCGCTACAGCTGGCTCAGGCGAGTCTGGTCAGGGCTTGTTGCTGCCGTCCTGGCCGTCGCCCGCCGATCCAGCGGTGCCGCCCGGCGCCACGCCGAGTTCGGCGAGCGGATCGGAGGGTGGCGCTTCGCTGCTATTGGACGCCGCGACCGTGTTGGTCTCGCCGACCTTTTCCTTGGCGCGAAAGCCGACAACCGCGGCCGCGAGGAGCACGACAAGGAAGACGACCGCAAGGCCGGTTATGCCGATCCGGACGCGCTGCATCAGCCGACGAACTCCATGGCGCTATGTCCGTCAGCGCGGCGCGGAGGTCAATCGTCAATCTTTCCCGTCACGGGACAATCGTCGAGCCCGCCGCATTCAACCGCGGCGATAGGGCTCAGCGGCGCAGCAGCGCCGGCACCGGCAGGCCCTTGGCTTCCAGCCAGGCCGGATTGAACAGCGACGACAGGTAGCGCATGCCGGGATCGCACAGCACCGTCACGATCGTCTTCCCCGGCCCCATCTCCTGCGCCAGCGCGATCGCGCCGGCGACATTGATCCCGGACGAAAGGCCGACGCACAGCCCTTCATGTTCGAGCAGCGCGAACACCTGTTCGAGGCCCTGTTCGTCGGAGATGCGGAACTGGGTGTCGATCGGCGCGCCATCGAGGTTGGCGGTGATGCGGCTCTGGCCGATGCCTTCGGCGACACTAGACCCTTCGGCCTTCAACTCGCCATGCGCGAAATAATTATAGAGCGCCGCGCCATGCGGATCGGTCAGGCCGATGACGATGTCATCGCGGAACTCCTTGAGGCCCAGGCCCACCCCGGCGATCGTGCCGCCGGTGCCGGCCGCACAGGTGAAACCATCGACCTTGCCGCCGGTCTGCGCCCAGATCTCGGGCGCGGTGGTGCGGATATGCGCCAGGCGGTTGGCG
>CAZJXG010000139.1:0-8265 GCA_964549965.1 uncultured Sphingomonas sp.
GCGTCGACGAGAAGGCGATCGTCAACGCCGCGGTCGGCCTGCTCGCGACCGGCGGATCGACCAACCATGTCATCCATCTGCCCGCGATCGCGCGGGCGGCCGGCATCGTCATCGACTGGGAGGATATCGACCGGCTTTCTTCGGCCGTGCCGCTGATCGCACGGGTCTATCCGAATGGGGCGGGCGACGTGAACCATTTCCAGGCGGCGGGCGGCATGGCCTATGTCATCGCCACCCTCATCGACGGCGGCCTGCTCCACCGCGACATCCTGACCGTCGCTGGCCGGGACCTCGGCGACTATGGCCGGGACCCGCAGCTCGATGGCGAGGCACTGACCTGGGCGGATGCGCCGGCGGCCTCGCTCGATCCGGCGATGCTGCGCTCGCATGCCGATCCGTTCCTGCCCGACGGCGGCATGCGGCTCGTCCAGGGCAATCTCGGGCGCGGCACGTTCAAGACCAGCGCGGTCGACAAGGCGCGCTGGACGATCGAGGCGCCGTGCCGCGTATTCGACGACCAGGACGATGTCACCCGGGCCTTCAAGGCGGGCGAGCTCGACCGCGACGTGATCGTCGTCGTCCGCTTCCAGGGGCCGAAGGCCAACGGCATGCCCGAGCTGCACAAGCTCACCCCGCCGCTGGGCGTTCTCCAGGACAAGGGCTTCAAGGTCGCGCTCGTCACCGACGGGCGCATGTCGGGCGCGAGCGGCAAGGTGCCCGCCGCGATCCATCTGAGCCCGGAGGCGCTGGGCGGCGGCCCGATCGGCCGGCTGCGCGACGGCGATGTCGTCCGGCTGTGCGGCCATGACGGGTCGATCGAGGCACTGGTCGATCCGGCCGAATGGGCCGCGCGCGCGCTGGCACAGCCGCCGGTTCAGCAGCAGGGCACAGGACGCGAGCTGTTCGCCTTCATGCGACAGGGCGCCGATACCGCCGAGCGCGGCGGATCGGCAATGCTCGCGGCGGCGGGGCTATGAACTCAGCCTTCCTATCCCCAACCGCTCATCCTGAGGCGCCATTGAGCGAAGTCGAAATGGCGTCTCGAAGGATCCTTCGAGACGGGCCTTCGCCGGGCTCAGTCCCGCCCCAGGATGAGCGGTTGGGGGTAGGGTCCTTAGTTACGGCTTTCGCCCCATGAAGCTCGTCGCCGTCGATCTGGGCGGAACCCATGCGCGCTTCGCGATCGCCGAGCTGCACCCCGATCGCCGCCCGACGCTGAGCGAGACGGCCAAGTACAGGACCGCCGACTTCGCCGGCCTGCCCGCCGCCTGGGCGGCATTTGTCGAGGCGCAGGGCGGCGCCCTGCCCGGCGCCGCGAGCATCGCCATCGCCGGGCCGGTCGAGGGTGATCTGATCCGGTTCACCAACAACAGCTGGACGATCCGGCCCGCCACGCTCGCCACCGAACTGGGCATCGACCGGCTCACCCTGTTCAATGATTTCGCCGCCATGGCCGCCGCCGTCGGCGTGCTGGAGGACAGCGAACTGATCCATCTCGGCGGCCCCCCAGGCCCGCTGCCGGCCCAGGGCGTCACCACCGTGATCGGGCCCGGCACCGGGCTCGGCGTAGCCCAGCTGCTATGCCACCGGGGCCGGCGGATCGTGCTGGCGACCGAGGGCGGCCATATCGACTTCGCCGCACTCGACAGCTTCGAGGAAAAGCTGCTCACGCGCATGCGCGAGCGGCATCGGCGGGTCTCGGTCGAACGGATCGTGTCCGGCCCCGCGCTCGCCGATATCCACGCCACCCTGGCCATGCTCGGCGGCCGCTCGATCATCCCGCGCGACGATGCCGCGCTGTGGGCCGCCGCGACCGATGGCGGCGACCCCCTGGCGGCGGAAGCGCTCAACCGCTTCACCATGGCGTTCGGCGCGGTCGCGGGCGATCTCGCGCTCGCCCATGGCGCCCATAGCGTCGTCATTACCGGCGGACTTTCCAACCGCATCGAGGAGCGGCTGCGCGGCCCGCTCTTTCAGGACCGTTTCCGCGCCAAGGGCCGCTTCGAAGCGCGCATGGCGCAGTTCCCGATCCGGCTCGCCCGGCATCCCGAAGCTGGGCTGCTCGGCGCCGCCGCCGCCTTCCAGGAGGACCAACGATCATGAATGTCGAACAGGTAATGACGCTGGCGCCCGTGATCCCGGTGCTCGTCGTCCATGACGTCGCCCATGCCCGGCCGATCGCCGAGGCGCTGGTGGAGGGTGGCCTGCCCGCGCTGGAGGTGACGCTACGGACGCCGTGCGCGCTCGACGTGATCCGCGAAATGGCGAAGGTCGAGGGTGCGGTGGTCGGCGCGGGCACGGTGCTCAACCCCGACGACGTCAGGGCGAGCGTCGATGCCGGCGCCCGTTTTCTGGTCTCGCCGGGGCTGACCGAACCGCTCGCCAACGCCGCGATCGCCAGCCAGCTCCCCTTCCTGCCCGGCACCGCCAATGCCGGCGACATCATGCGCGGGCTCGACATGGGGCTGACCCACTTCAAATTCTTCCCCGCCATGACCAATGGCGGCATCCCCGCGCTCAAGGCGCTCGCCGCGCCCCTGTTCGCCGCGCGCTTCTGCCCGACCGGGGGCATCACCGAGCAGACCGCCGCCGACTGGCTCGCGCTCGACGCGGTGCTGTGTGTCGGGGGAAGCTGGGTCGTGCCGGCGGGCAAGCCCGATGTTGCGGAGATCGTGAAGCGGGCAAAAGCGGCGGTGGCGTTGCGCGGCTGACGCCGCTGCCGGGCAAGCCGCAATGGCGCCGCCCGGCCCGCGATTATCGCCCAGCCGAGCGGGTAGCGGGTTGGACAGCGGCAAGCTGTTGCCGATATGTCACGGATTATATTAGATTTTCTACCGTGCAACATTTGCAGGGTCTCCACGGTTCTGCCCGCCGTCCCCAGCCGTGATGGCGGGGATACCCGGCGTATCGGGTTGTTCAGTTGGAGATTATAATGAAGTTTGCTCTTATCGCCGTGGTTGCGGCTTCCATCGGCACCTGCGCCATGGCGCAGACCAGTTCGCCCGACGGCAGCGAGCCTGCGGTGTCGTTCGAGCCCTATGTCGGCGTGCTCGGTGGCTATCATAATTTCGACCGCCGCAGCGAGTTCGGCACCGTCGGTTCCCGCGGCAAGATGGATGGCGCGCTCGTCGAGGGCATCGCCGGCGTCAACGTGCCGTTCGGTCCCATCTTCGTCGGCGTCGAAGGCAATGCCGCCAAGGGTTTCAAGGACATCGATTGGGAATATGGCGTGAAGGGCCGGGTCGGCGTGCGCGCTGGCCAGAGCGGCCTGATTTTTGCGTCGGCGGGCTATCAGTGGGTCAATGGCCGTCGCGGCTTTTCTGACCAGAAGGACTGGACCTATGGCGTCGGCGTCGAAGTCGGCCCCAAGGAAATCGGCCTCGGCGGTATCCTCGGCGAAGCCGGGCCGCGCCTGCGCCTGCAGGCCGACACCTATGATTTCGACAGCATCCGCCCGATGGCGGGCCTCGTCTTCGCCTTCTAAGCAGGGCTGGCCATTACCCTCCCCCTCCCCCTCCGCCAGCGCGGAGAGGGAGGGGCGCGGTCATTCGAATTCCAGGATCACCGCGTCGACCGCCAGGCTGTCGCCGGCCGTGGCGGCAACCGCCTTGACCGTGCCGGCCTTCTCGGCGCGCAGGATATTCTCCATCTTCATCGCCTCGACCACCGCGAGTGGCTGACCGGCCTCGACCTTCGCGCCGGTCTCGACGTGGATCGCCGTCAACAGCCCCGGCATCGGGCAGAGCAGGAAGCGCGACATGTCCGGCGGGATCTTCTCGATCATGTGGTGCGACAGCGCCGCGACCCTGGGGGTCAGCACGCGCAGGCTGTGGCTCGCGCCCCGCGCGGTGAAGCGCCAGCCGGTGCGCCTGCGCTCGACCCGCAGCGACAGCGTCTCGCCGTCGACCACGGCTTCGACCAGCCGCTGCCCCGGCACATAGGGCGCATCGACCACGATCGGAACGCCGTCCACCGTCACCGCATCGCCCGCAATCTCGATCTGGCGCTCGACCCCGTCAAGGGTGACGACCCAGCTCGTCGAGGGCTCCTCGGGGCCGTTGAGGCGCCCTTCGATCTGCGCGGCCCGCGCCGCATCGACGGTGGCGAGCACGCCCGCGATCGCCGCGAGACGACGGCTCAGCACATCGTCCGCGGCGGCACCGGTGAAACCCTCGGGGAATTCCTCGGCGATGAAGCCGGTGGTGATGTTGCCCGAGCGGAAGCGGTCATGCTGCATCAGCGCCGACAGGAAATCGATATTATGGCCGATGCCGTCGATCTCGAACCGGTCGAGCGCGGTGATCTGCTTGTCGATCGCCTGCTCGCGGGTCTGGCCCCAGGTGATCAGCTTGGCGATCATCGGATCATAGAACATCGAGATTTCGGAGCCTTCATAGACCCCGTCGTCGACACGGACATTATCGGCTTCGGCCGGCGGGCGGTAGCGCACCAGCCGCCCGGTCGATGGCAGGAACCCGCGATAGGGGTCCTCGGCATAGACGCGGTTCTCGACCGCCCAGCCGTTGATCTTCACATCGGCCTGGGTCAGCGCCAGCTTCTCGCCATAGGCGACGCGGATCATCTGTTCGACGAGGTCGAGCCCGGTGATGCATTCGGTGACGGGATGCTCGACCTGCAGGCGGGTGTTCATCTCGAGGAAGTAGAAGCCCTCGCCGGTCGTGTCGGCGCCCGAGACGATCAGCTCGACCGTGCCGGCGCTATAATAGCCGACCGCGCGGGCGAGCGCGACGCACTGCTCGCCCATCGCCTTGCGCATCTTCGGGGTGACGAAGGGCGATGGCGCCTCCTCGACCACCTTCTGGTGGCGGCGCTGGATCGAGCATTCGCGCTCGTTCAGATAGAGGATATTGCCATGCTTATCGCCGAGGATCTGGATCTCGATGTGGCGCGGGCTCTCGATGAACTTTTCGATGAACACGCGGTCGTCACCGAAGCTGGCGAGCCCCTCGCGCTTGACGCTCTCGAAATTCTCGCGGACGTCCTTCTCGGAATAGGCGAGGCGCATGCCCTTGCCGCCGCCGCCGGCCGAAGCCTTCATCATCACCGGATAGCCGATGCCGTTCGATATCTCGACGGCATGATCGGTCGAGTCGATCTCGCCGACGAAGCCGGGGACGACGTTGACGCCGGCCTGCATGGCAAGCTTCTTCGATTCGATCTTGTCGCCCATCGCGGCGATCGCGCCGACCGGTGGGCCGATGAAGGCGATGTTCGCCTTTTCCAGGGCTTCGGCGAAGCTGGTCCGTTCCGACAGGAAACCATAGCCCGGGTGGACCGCCTCGGCACCGGTGTCCTTGCACGCCTGGATGATCTTCTCGGCGATCAGGTAGCTTTCGGACGCGGGGGAGGCGCCGATATGGACGGCCTCGTCGGCCATCTCGACATGCGGCGCGCGCGCATCCGCGTCCGAATAGACCGCGACGGTCTTGATGCCCATGCGCCGGGCGGTCTTGATCACGCGGCAGGCGATTTCGCCGCGATTGGCGATCAGGATCTTCTTGAACATCGTCGTCCCTTTTTTACCCTCGATCGTCATCCTGAACTTGTTTCAGGATCCACCAGGACACGGGAGCGCGCTCGCGTGGATGGGTGGATGCTGAAACCAGTTCAGCATGACGGGTGTTGAATGACTATTCCGCCGCCAGCTCCACCTTGCACTGCGCCGCCATCGGCGAAACGCCGAGCTTGGCGAACAGCGCCGCGTCGCGGTCGTCGCCGGCATTGTCGGTGGTGAGCAGCTTGTCGCCGGTGAAGATCGAATTGGCGCCCGCCATGAAGCACAGCGCCTGCGCCGCATCGGACATGCTCTCGCGGCCGGCCGACAGGCGGACCATCGAGCCGGGCATGGCGATGCGTGCGACAGCGACGGTGCGGACAAACTCGATCTCGTCGATTTTCGCCAGCGGCGTATCGGCGAGCATGTCGCCCAGCACCGTGCCCTTGACCGGCACCAGCGCGTTGACGGGTACGCTCTCCGGATGGACCGGCAGGGTCGCCAGCGCGTGAATGAAACCGACCCGGTCGGCGCGGGTCTCACCCATGCCGACGATGCCGCCGCAGCAGACGTTGATCCCGGCCTCGCGCACATTTTCGAGCGTCTCGATCCGGTCCTCGAAGGTCCGGGTGGTGATTACATCGGCATAACGCTCAGGCGAGGTGTCGATATTATGATTGTAATAGTCGAGACCGGCATCGGCCAGCGTCTTCGCCTGCTCCTCGGTGAGCATGCCCAGGGTCATGCAGGTTTCCATGCCCATCTGGCGTACGCCCTTCACCATCTCGACGATGGCGGGCATGTCGCGGTCCTTGGGGTTGCGCCAGGCGGCACCCATGCAGAAGCGGGTCGAGCCGGCGTCCCTGGCCTGGGCCGCGGACTGGAGCACCGCGCGGACGTCCATCAGCTTGGTGGCTTTCAGTCCCGTCTCGGCATGGACCGACTGGTTGCAATAGCCGCAATCCTCCGGGCAGCCACCGGTCTTGATCGATAGCAGGGTCGACAGCTGGACCGCATTCGCCTCGTGATTCTCGCGGTGCGCGGCCTGCGCCTGCCAGAGCAGGTCGTTGAACGGCAGATCGAACAGAGCCGCTATTTCCTCGCGGGTCCAGTCGGAGCGGATGGCGGGACGGGGATTGCTATGTGCATTCATTCGGCGGCCTCCAGGCCTTCGGGCGGTTGGTTGTGGCCCAACAGCCGTAGCACTTCGGTCGCCGCGCTGACCAGATTGGTGCCGGGGCCGAAAATGCCCTGCACGCCAGCATCGCGCAGGAACTGATAGTCCTGAGCCGGGATGACGCCGCCCGCGATCACCTTGATGTCGCTGCGGCCGGCATCGCGCAGATGGCCGATCAGCTCGGGGATCAAGGTCTTGTGTCCCGCGGCGAGGCTGGAGGCCCCCACCACGTCGACATCGGCCTTGATCGCCAGCTCCGCAGCTTCCTTCGGCGTCTGGAACAGCGGCCCGGCGACGACCTCGAAGCCGAGATCGCCGAACGCGGAGGACACGAGATTGGCGCCGCGATCATGGCCGTCCTGGCCCATCTTGGCGACGAGCATCTTCGGCTTGCGGCCCTTGCGCTGGCTGATCGCGCCGACCCCGTCGATCAGGCCCAGCCAGCGCGGATCGTCGCCATAGGCGCCGCCATAGATGCCCTTCACCGGGGTCGGGTTGGTGCCGAAGCGCCCGAACACCTCTTCCATCGCCGCGCTGATCTCGCCCAGGGTGGCCCGCTTGCGCGCGCATTCGACCGCCAGTTCGAGCAGATTGGCATTGCCCTTCGCGCCCTCGGTCAGCGCGGCCAGCGCCGCCTGGCAGGCGGCCTCGTCGCGGCCCGCCTTCACCTTCTGGATCCGGGCGATCTGCGATTCGCGCACCGCGACATTGTCGACGTCGAGAATGTCGATCGGGTCTTCCTGCGCCAGCTTATATTTGTTGACGCCGACGATGACCTCCTCGACCCGGTCGATCCGTGCCGCCTTGGCCGCCGAGGCCTCCTCGATCATCGCCTTGGGCCAGCCGGCCGCCACGGCCTTGGCCATGCCGCCTTCGGCCTCGACCTTCTCGATGATCGCCCAGGCCTTGTCGACCAGCTCCTGAGTCAGGCTCTCGACATAATAGGAGCCGCCCAGCGGATCGACGACCTTGGTCATCCCGGTTTCTTCCTGGATGACGATCTGGGTGTTGCGGGCGATGCGGGCCGAGAAATCGGTCGGCAGCGCGATCGCCTCGTCCAGCGCGTTGGTGTGGAGCGACTGGGTGCCGCCCAGCATCGCCGCCATCGCCTCGATCGTGGTGCGCATGACGTTGTTGTACGGGTCCTGCTCGGTCAGCGAGACGCCCGACGTCTGGCAATGGGTGCGCAGCATCTTCGAGCGCTCGTCCTTGGCGCCCAGCTGCGTCATCACCCGGTGCCACAGCACGCGCGCGGCGCGCAGCTTCGCGATTTCCATGAAGAAGTTCATGCCGATCGCGAAGAAGAAGCTCAGCCGCCCGGCGAATTTGTCGATGTCGAGGCCCGATGCCACGCCATATTTCACATATTCCATGCCGTCGGCGATGGTGAAGGCCAGCTCCTGGACCTGCGTCGCCCCGGCCTCCTGCATGTGATAGCCGGAGATCGAGATCGAGTTGAACTTCGGCATCTCGCGCGAGGTGTAGCCGAAGATGTCCGAGATGATCCGCATGCTCGGCTCGGGCGGGTAGATATAGGTGTTGCGGACCATGAACTCCTTGAGGATGTCGTTCT
>CAZJXG010000140.1:0-8263 GCA_964549965.1 uncultured Sphingomonas sp.
GAAGTGATTCTCAGGGGTGATGCGCAGCGAATAATTGTTCACCGCCGTGCGGCTGTGGGGCGCCGGGCGCAGCCGGATCAGTTGCGGCCCAAGCTGGACCGGATGATCGTAGCGATAGATGGTCTGGTGGTGCAGCGCCGCCTGAATCATGGCCGCAAGAGTCAGCACATCCCGTTGTGCAGTGCAATGAAGAGTTGTGTGACTGGCGCTAGGTCACGCCCGCTGCGCAAGCTCGACCAGCCCCGGGACGAGCGAAGCGACCAGCAGGGCCGCCATGCCGACATTGAACGCGCGCAGCGCGCCCGGCCGCGTCAGCAACCGCCGCACGACGGTGCCGCCGCCTGCCCAAAGGGCGATGCAGGGCAGTCCGAACGCAGCCAGTACCACCGCCACGATCCAGACATCGATGGTCAGATGATCGGGCCGCGCGAAGCTTGTGGTCGCGCCCAGGGTCATCGCCCAGGCCTTCGGATTGACCCACTGGAATGCCGCCGCATCCACGAAGCGCAGCGGCCTGGCCCGCGCCGACGGGGCGCCGACACCCGCCGACGTCGCGATCCGCCATGAAAGATACAGCAGATAGGCGGTCGAGACGATGTGTAGCACCGTGTAGAGCCATGGCACCCGCGCGATCAGGCCGGAAAGGCCGAAGCCCAGCAGCAGGACCATGATGACGCAGCCCAGGCTGATCCCCAGCATGTGCGGCACCGTCCTCCGAAAGCCGAATGTGGCTCCGGACGATAGCAACATCATGTTGTTCGGCCCAGGTGTCACTGTCGACACCACGCAAAATGTCACAAGGGCGATCAGGATATCGGGAGACATTGTCAACGTCGCATCTGCTGAGCAAGTCGATACTCCGCCTCGACCATCATCGTCTTGCCGTCCAGTCGAGCGTCGGGTTCCGCCGCGACCGCGATAGCCGCCGCCGAAACAACGGCAGCAAAACCGATCAGCAGGAAGCTAGCGAGCGCTGTCGTCCATATCCTTGTCATAGTCCTTGTCCTGATTGTCACGCCGCCAATTCGGATTGACAGCGCCCAATTGGCGTGCATTGTATCGCAAGTCAAAGATGATATTGTCACCATGACATTAAAGGTAGAATGATGATTTGGACCCCGGTCCTGCAAGAGGATGGCGGCACCGTCTCGGGCAGGCTGCTCGCCGCTCTGAGGCGCGATATCGAGGAAGGCCGCCTGCCACCGGGCACCCGCCTGCCGCCCCATCGCGACTTAGCCCACCGGCTGGGCATCGGCATCGGCACGGTCACATCGGTCTATGGAGAAGCCGCCCGACAGGGGCTGCTCACCGCAACCGTCGGTCGCGGCAGCTTCGTCGCCGACCTGCCCTCGATACAGCGCGCGCATGACGGGCCGATCGACCTTGCCCGCAATCTCCCGCCGCTCGCCTCCACCCAGCGCCGCTTCGCCGCCACCCTCGCCCGGCTGGCGAAACGGCCGGACCTGAACGCCTATCTCGATTATGCTCCGCCGGCGGGGCTGGACGCACACCGCCACATCGCCGCCGGCTGGCTGCGGCGCATCGGCGGACCTCCCGAAATCCGCGCCGATCGGCTGATCGTCACGAGCGGCGGCCAGCAGGCGATGATGCTTGCGATCGACTCGCTGTGCCAACCGGGCGACACAATCATGACCGAGGCCGCCACCTATTTCGGGGTCCGATCGATCGCTCAGGCGGGCGGCTATCGCATGCTGGGCCTGGCCATGGATGAACAGGGGCTAATGCCGGAGGCCCTGGAACAGGCGGCGGCGGGCGGTGCCAGGGTGCTTTACACCCTGCCGACACTGCAGAACCCGACCGGCCGGATCATGGGCGCCGCGCGCCGCGCTGACATCGTCGCGATCGCCCGTAAATATCAGCTCTGGATCATTGAGGACGACCTCTACTCCGCCTTCGCCATCGGCAACGCGCCGCCGCCGCTGGCCGCCCACGCGCCCGAACGCTGCTTCTACATAAACGGCGCCTCCAAGGCGCTCGCACCCGGCCTGCGCACCGGCTTTCTGCTCGTACCCGACGAGGCCGCGATGGACCGGGTGCTGCGCCTTATCCGCGCCCGCGTCTATTCGCCGCCCGCGCTGGGACCGCTGGTCGCCTGCCAGTGGATCGAGGATGGTTCCGCCGACGAGATCGTGGCGGAAACCCATGTCGAAATGATCGCCCGCAATCGCATCGCCGTCGACCGGCTCGGCGCCGCGATGAGCGCTCCCGGCGATCCGCGCTGCCCTCATATCTGGCTGCCGATGCCGGAGCTGGAGGCCGAGCGGGTGGCCGCGCGGGCGATGCGCGCGGGCGTCGAGCTGACCCCGCCCTCGGCGCCGCTGATCGACCCCGCATCGATCTCCGGGGTACGTCTGTGCCTTGGGGTTGCGGCCGATCGCACGCAGCTGGAACTGGCGCTGGACCGAATCGTCACCGCGCTGGACTCGAGCCGCGCCGAACCGGCCGCCGCCGTGATATAGCGCTGCCGAACCGAGTCCAAGGATAGCCGATGACCGCCACCGACCCCCATACATTATTCCAGGAGTGGTTCGCCGCAGCGCGCGCCTCAGAGCCCAACGATCCCGAAGCCATGGCGGTGGCGACCGTGGGCGCGGACGGACAACCTTCGGTCCGGATGGTGCTGCTCAAGGGCCACGACGCGCGCGGCTTCGTCTTTTATACCAATTATGAGAGCCGCAAGGCGGGCGAGCTGTTCGCCACGCCCCGCGCCGCGCTGCTGTTCCATTGGAAGTCGCTGCGGCGGCAAATCCGCATCGAGGGCATGGTGAGCAAGGTCAGCGAGGCCGAGGGCGACGCCTATTTCGCCTCCCGGCATCGCGATTCGCAGCTGGGCGCCTGGGCTTCGGAGCAGTCGCGCCCGCTCGATCGCCGTGCCACGTTCGAGGCCCGATTCGAGGAGGTGGTGAAGCGATTCGAAGGCGGGCCGGTGCCGCGTCCGCCGCACTGGTCGGGCTTCCGGGTGACGCCCGAGCGGATCGAATTCTGGCAGGACCGTGCCCATCGCCTCCATGAACGCCGCGTCTTCACCCGGAGTGGTGACGGCTGGAGCGAGGGCCTGCTTTACCCATGAGCCTTCATGCCAATCAGCGCGCCGCCATCGCATCGGTCTCCGTTGCGAGCATCCTGATCCTGCTCAAGGGCTATGCGAGCTGGACGACCGGATCAGCGGCCGTGCTCGGCTCGCTCGCCGATACCGCGCTCGACCTGATCGCCTCGCTGGTGACGCTTTACAGCGTCCGCCTCGCCGTGATGCCGGCCGATCGCCAGCACAGCTTCGGCCACGGCAAGGCCGAAGCGATCGCCGCCTTCTTCCAGGTGGTGCTGATCAGCCTGTCCGCGTTCTGGATCATCATCCATTCGATCCAGCAACTGATCGGCGGCGCCCGGCCGCAACAGGCCGAAGCAGGTATCCTCGTCTCGCTCATCGCACTGGCGCTGACGCTGCTGCTGGTCAGCTATCAGCGCAAGGTTATCGAACAGACTGGATCGCTCGCGATCGGGACGGACCGGGTTCATTATACGAGCGACCTGCTGCTCAACGCCGCGGTAATCGCCGCCCTGCTGATCGAGCGGTGGGCCGGAATCGGCGGCGCCGATGCCGTCGCCGGGATCGGGATCGGCCTGTGGCTGCTGTTCGGCGCTTATAGCGCGTCGCGCAACGCCATAGACGAGTTGATGGATCGCGAATGGCCCGAGGCGCGCCGCCGGGCATTCCTGGAGGTCGCCAACCGCCATCCCGAACTGCGCGGCATTCACGACCTGCGCACGCGGACGGCGGGACATCGCGACTTCGTCCAGTTTCACGTCTGGGTCGATCCCGACATGACCGTGGGCGAAGCCCATCGCGTGATGGATGAGGTCGAGGCCCAGTTGAACGAAGATTTTCCCGGTGTCGAAATCCTCATTCACCCGGATCCCGCCGGCCATGTCGACGAGGGCAAGGAGGCCTTGGCTTGAAGATTCCATTCCAGCAGGTCGACGCCTTTGCGGACCGCCCCTTCACCGGCAATCCGGCAGCGGTGATGCCGCTGGAGGCCTGGCTCGACGATCCCCTTCTTCAGGCCATCGCCGCCGAGAACAACCTCGCCGAAACCGCCTTCATCGTGCCATGGGCCGGCCCGGAGGCGGATTTCGAGCTGCGCTGGTTCACGCCGACCGTAGAGGTGGCGCTATGCGGCCATGCGACGCTCGCGACGGGGCACGTCCTGCTTTCGCGCAATCGCGGCATCGACAAGGTCCGCTTCATGACCCGTCAGGCCGGGCCGCTCGAGGTAGTGCGTGACGGCGAAGGCTACCGGCTCGCCCTCCCCGCCTGGGAAATGGTATCGAAGCCCCTGCCCGACCACGTCGCCACAATCGGCGGGTCGCCCGTGGAAACGCTGTGGCGCGACGGCGGCTATTCGCTGCTGCGCTTTGGCTCGGCCGACGACGTGTTGGCACTGGCCCCCGATTTCCGGGCGATGCGAACGATGGGCAACATATTGTTCATCGCGACGGCACCGGGCACCGCTACCGATATCGTCAGCCGCGTGTTCGCCCCCGGCGCCGGGATAGACGAGGACCCGGTCACGGGGTCTGCGCACTGCCTGCTCGCCACCTATTGGGCGAAGGAATTGGGACGGAACCGCTTCACCGCCTATCAAGCCTCCGAGCGCGGCGGCCATATCGATGTGGAACTGGCCGGCGACCGGGTGATCCTGGGCGGCAGGTGCGTGACCGTGATCGAGGGGGCGTTCACACTGGCCTGATGGCGGAAACGCCGCTCAATCCGCCTTGGCGAAATAGGCCAGTTGATCATCGACGGCCTTCCTGAACGCGGGACGATCGGTCACACGAGCCACATAGCTCTCGGTCGCTGGGCGATCCCCGAAGGAGCGCAGTTTCGGAACGCGCAGCACATCGGCCATCAACAGGTCCGCGGCCGTGAAACGATCGGCCGCGAGCCATTCCCGATCCTTGAAAATGGTTTCGAGCCCGTCGAGGCGGCTGGTGAGCCAGCCCGTCAGACCATTGTCCTTCGCCCCCGAAATCTCGAGAAACCACCACGGCACCGTAACCATCTCAATCGAGTTGAGCGCGGCGATGATCCACTGAACCATGTGCGCTTCGCCGATTGCGTCCCCCGGCATCAGCCGGCTGCTCTTCCGAGCGAGATGCAGCAGACAGGCGCCGCTTTCGAATATCTCAATCTCTCCATCGCTCAGGAACGGGACCTGCCCAAAGGGTTGCTGCGCCAGATGATTGGTTTCACGACCTTCGAAACGAACCGCGCACATCGTATAAGGAAGACCGGCCTCCTCACACGCCCATCGCAACCGGAGATCGCGGACCAAGCCGCGCGGCCCCTCAGGCACCCAGTCATATGTCCAGATCTTGATGGTGCTCATCGCCGCGAGCCTTTCCTAAGCCTGATCCAACCCGCCGGGCGCCCGGCGGAAACACGGTCTAGAAGGCTGCAGTCGCACCGGCCATGTCATCACCGGGCGGCCGTCGCGCCGGCGGCGGCGTCTGTCGCGCAGGAGAATCGCCCTGCGGCGATCCGCTCACGCCGCCACGGAAAGCTTCGCCGCGACGGTCTCACGGATCCAGCCGCCGCCCAGCACGCGATCGCCGGCATAGAGCACCGCCGCCTGGCCCGGCGCCACGCCATATTCGGGCTGGTCGAAGTGAACCGTGCCGCCATCGAACCGCGCTGCGACCGGCTTCGCCAGCGAGCGCACCTTGGCGGTGATCGGGCCTTCATGACCCTCCCCGATCCAGTTGATGTCGTCGAGCACCGCCGCCGATACCGCCAGCGCGCGGCGCGGACCGACGATCAGGCGCTTCGTGTCCGGTTCGAGCCGGATGACGTAAAGCGGCTCGGGGCTACCGCCGATCTCGATGCCGCGGCGCTGGCCGACGGTGAAATGGATCAATCCGCGATGGCGGCCCAGCACCCGGCCGTCGAGGCCGATGATATCGCCCTCCTCGGCCGCTTCGGGGCGCAGCTTTTTCACGATCCCGGCATAGTCGCCGTCCGGGACAAAGCAGATATCCTGGCTATCGGGCTTGGCCGCGACACCGAGGCCCAGTTCGGCCGCGATCTCGCGCACGCGGGGCTTGGGCATCGCGCCCAGCGGGAACCGCAGATAAGCGAGTTGATCGCCCGTCGTCGCGAACAGAAAATAGCTCTGGTCGCGGGCCGGATCGGCGGCGCGGTGAAGCTCGGGCCGACCGCTCATACCCAGCACCCGGCGGACATAATGGCCGGTCGCCAGGCAGTCTGCGCCAAGATCGCGCGCGATGCCGAACAGGTCGGTGAACTTCACCCCCTGGTTACAGCGGACGCAGGGGATCGGGGTGCGTCCCGCAGCATATTCGTCGGCGAAATCAGCGATCACCGAATCTCTGAAACGGCTTTCATAATCAAACACATAGTGGGCAATGCCGAGCCGATCGGCGACGGCGCGGGCATCGCGGATATCCTGCCCCGCGCAGCAGGCACCCTTACGCCCCACCGCCGCGCCATGATCGTAAAGCTGGAGGGTGACTCCAATCGTCTCGGCGCCGCTCGCCGCGGCTAACGCCGCCACCACCGAGGAATCGACGCCGCCCGACATGGCAACGACGATCCGGGCACCCTTGAGGGACCCGCCAGCACCGGTTTCCAACTGAAATTCGGGGTTCATGGCCGGCCCCATAGCAGCTTGGCCCATACCCCGCAAAAGGATGCGCTTTTCTCCTAAAGATTTGCCGCCGGAAGCCGTTTCTTGTGCTGTCACGGGAAACGGCGAGGCGGACCATGAAGATCAGAATCGACGAATTCCGTATCGACGCCGCCCAGCCGGTCGAAGCACCCCTCGATTTCGTCACCCTCTGCGCGCTCCTGGCCGAGCATCAGGCGGCAACGCCCACGGCACGCTGCGCACGGGGTGAAACAGCGGTGGCGGTTCCGGAACCGGGGCATCCGGCCGTCGCCATCCTGCTCGCGGGGCCTGGGCAGGCAGTGGCCGTCGATAGCGCGCACGGCAGCTTCCATGCAGCCGCCGCGGCGCTGGTCAGCGACAGATCTCGGTAACGAAGATGATCTGTGTATTTACCCTTCCCGGCAAAGCTTCCTTGATGGCAGCACCGCTAGGGAAGCTGTGGGAAACGTCATTCGGTCGACCGACCATGTTCGAGGTATCGCATGCTTGAAAATCAGAAAATTCGCCCCCATCAGGTCATCGGCCCGCTCGGCGAGCCGCTCACGCTGGACTCGCTGCCCCCCGCCGGGACGACCCGCTGGGTGGTGCGCCGCAAGGCTGAGGTCGTCGCGGCCGTAAGCGGCGGCCTGCTGAGCGTGGACGAAGTCTGTGAGCGCTACGATCTCACGGTCGAGGAGTTCGCCGGCTGGCAACGCGCGGTCGAGCGATCGGGCATGCCGGGGCTGCGGGTGACTCGCATCCAGCACTATAAATCACTTTATGAGCGCCAGCAGAAATATTGAGGGCGTCTCCACAGCAAGCTAGTGGCCCGCTTCCCATCCGTGGGGGGCGGGCCTTTTCTTTCGGGTGTGGAACGGCGGCCAGATTGTCACGAAAAGGAACAAGCCCAGTTCTTGATCGTACTGACAGCGGTACGGCTTTCGCGGATAGGCGAGGGCTCTTCAGGTGGCAGGAGGACGCAATGAATCTGATCATTTTCCTGATCGTGGGCGGTATCATCGGCTGGCTTGCCAGCATTCTGATGCGTACCGACGCGCAGCAGGGCATCATACTCAACATCGTCGTGGGTATCATCGGCTCCTTCATCGGCGGCGTGCTGTTCGGCCAGACGCTGGGTGCCGGCGGCATTTATGGCTGGATCAGCGCCTTCCTGGGTGCCGTGGTTCTGCTTGCGATCGTCAATCTGGTGCGGCGCGGGTCGCTGCGCTGATCCGATCGCCTGTTACGGCTATTTCGGCCCGCCTCGCCCCCCGGGCGAGGCGGGCCGGCTTGCATCTGGAGACATTGTGGCGCTGGCACGAGGCGCACGGTTCGACTAACTAGGCAGCCGATCGCCGGACGGTGATCAGTAAAGGTCCAGAAAGTCAGCCGATGAAACCACGCCCCCGGATCGAGGCCTTCAGAGCGCAGCTACCGACCTTCGATCTCGTGCCCAGCGCGCCGGACCGGCAATGGATGGACGAGTTCAGCGATCGCCACGCCTATCGCTGCCTGCCCTTGTCGATCGCCAACACCCATGGCTGGGACATCCTCTGCCCCGCCGACGTTGAAATCGA
>CAZJXG010000141.1:0-6180 GCA_964549965.1 uncultured Sphingomonas sp.
GATCGGCAGCGATATCCAGCCCTGCGTTGCGCCAGGCATCCAGCCCGCCCTCGATCGCGTAACAGGGGGCGCCTGCCGCCTGCGCGAGCCGGGCGGCATTGGCCTGCGTCCGCGCGCCCGAACGGCAGTGGAACACCACCGCGCCGCCATCGCCTTCCAGACGCTCGATGCTCGGGAGTGGAATATTCTCCGCACCGGGGATCCGCTTACGAACATGCTCGTCGCGATCACGGATATCGATCAGCCTGGCGCCGTTCTGGATCAGACGCTGGGCTTCGGTCGGAGCGATGGGGATCATTGGCATCCGATCAATCCTCTCTGCAGTAAAGTCGATAAAGCGTACCGAGCAGGGCTTCGATCCGGGGATCGGCGATCCGGTACCAGAGGGTCTGGCTTTCACGGCGGAAGGTCACGAGGTGTTCATCCCGCATCCGGGTAAGATGTTGCGACAGGGCCGATTGCGACAGGTCGACATCCCCGGCGAGATCGCCAACGGTTCGCTCGCCATGTTCGGCAAGCCTGCACAGGACCATCAGGCGGCGGGCATTGCCGATTGCCTTCAGAATCTGCGCGACCTCATCCGCTTTCGTCTCGAACGTCGCGAGGTCCATGGGAGGTTTGAACATTGCCACACCTATAATTTTAGTAATTGCTAATTTAGATAATTCTAATATTATGTCAAGGAATGAATGGAGGATTGGATGAACCGGCGCCCCGACATCGAAGCGTTCTTCGACGAGCCCACCAACACGATCAGCTATCTGGTCGGCGATCCCGATCTGCACATAGCCGCGGTGATCGATCCGGTGCTGGATTTCGATCCGGCGAGCGGTGAGGTTGACACCCGTTCGGCTGATCGGATTCTGGCCCACGCCACGGACAAGGGGTGGCGCATAGCGATGGTCCTGGAGACCCATGCGCACGCCGATCATCTGTCGGCGGCCCCCTATATCAAGGCCAATAGCGGTGCATGGATCGGCATTGGTGAGCATATCCGCGACGTGCAGAAGATATTCCGCCCCGTCTTCGGGCTCGACGATCTGAAGATCGACGGCTCTGACTTCGACCGGCTCCTCGCCGATGGCGAGCGGATTGCTCTTGGCGGGCTGGAGGTCGAGGTGATCCACACTCCGGGCCATACGCCTGCCGACGTGACCTACCGGATCGGCGATGTGGCCTTTGTCGGCGACACCCTGTTCATGCCGGACTATGGCACCGCGCGCGCGGACTTTCCCGGTGGTGACGCCCGTCTGCTATACCGCTCGATCGGGCGGCTGCTCGGTCTGCCCGAAACGACGCGGCTTTTCCTGTGTCATGACTACAAGGCGCCGGGCCGGGAGGATTATCGCTGGGAAACGACCGTCGCGGAGGAGCGTCGTGACAATGTCCATGTCCATGAAGGCGTCAGCGAGGAGGCCTTTGTCGCCATGCGTCAGGCCCGCGATGCGACGCTGGCGGTTCCGAAGTTGCTGCTGCCCTCGATCCAGGTGAATATCCGCGCCGGGCGGTTGCCCGTGGCCGATCATAATGGCGTCCGATTCCTGCGCATCCCGGTAAAGGTCAGGAAGCGTATCGACGGCGACACGCGTGCGCCGGTGCCTTGAGAGGCAGCCGCGTGGCGCGCAAATCCGTAAGGTGGCGCGCCCGACAGGATTCGAACCTGTGACCCCAAGCTTAGAAGGCTCGTGCTCTATCCAACTGAGCTACGGGCGCGCATCGCCGCGCAGATAGCGTGGATTGCGCTCGGATGGAACGTGGTTAGTGTGTCGGAATGAACGATAGCACCGCTCCCATCGTCTCCAGCGCCGGCGCGATCCGGGGCCGCCATTTCCGCTATTTCGATTTCGTCATGGCGGCGTTCGTCACGATCCTGTTGCTGTCGAACGTGCTGGGCGCGGGCAAGGTGGCGGTGATCGACCTGCCGATGATCGGCCTGTGGCCGTTCGGCGCCGGTATCCTCTTCTTTCCGATCGGCTATGTCCTCGGCGATATCCTGACAGAGGTCTATGGCTATGCCCGCGCGCGCCGCTGCATCTGGGCCGGCACGGCGGCACTGATCTTCATGGCGTTCATGAGCTGGGTCGTCGTGGCGCTGCCGCCAGCCGCCAGCTGGGGCGGGCAGTCCGCCTATGAGCAGGTGTTCGGGCAGGTGCCCCGCATCGTCTTCGCTTCGATCACCGCCTTCTGGGCGGGCGAATTCGTGAACAGCTATGTGCTTGCCAGGATGAAGCTGTGGACCGGCGGCAAGCATCTGTGGAGCCGCACGATCGGATCGACCATCGCCGGCCAGGCGGTCGATAGCCTGATCTTCTATCCGCTGGCCTTCTGGGGCGCAGAAGGCTGGAGCCATGATCTGGTCTTGAAGGTGCTCGTTACCCAATGGGCACTCAAGGTGAGCTGGGAAGTCATCCTCACGCCGGCGACCTATGTGGTGGTGGATTTCCTGAAGAAGCGCGAAGGCGTGGACATATTCGACAACGGTACCGATTTCACGCCGTTCAAAACCGGCGTCTAAGGCCGCCCGCCGCGGCATCAGCCGGCAGTTGGCAGAGTGCGGGACACGGGTGGTATCGTTGACGACCACGGCTCCGACCGCTCTCGGCGCGCCGCGGCGGCGTGACAATCTAGCGCGATTGTGCGGATTGCCTGGGGTCATCCGTCGTGCTGTGCTGGCGGCATGCAGATCGCCGTCCTGACCTTCGATGGCTTCAACGAGCTGGACAGTTTCGTTGCCGCCTCCATCCTCAATCGCCTGCGGCCGAAGGGCTGGGCGGCGCATATCGCCGCGCCCACGGAGACGGTGACATCGATGAACGGTGTCACCATCCAGCGCCAGCGGCCGCTCGAATTCGCCGCCGCTGCCGATGCTGTCGTGATCGGCAGCGGTATACGGACACGCGACATCGCCGCCGACCCCGCGATGCTGGCGCGGATCGGCCTCGATCCGGCGCGTCAGCTCATCGCGGCGCAATGCTCGGGTACCTTGCTGCTGGCCAGGCTGGGATTGATCGGCGCGCTGCCGGCCTGCACCGATCTCACGACAAAGCCATGGGTGATCGAGGCGGGCGTCGATGTCATCGACGCGCCGTTCGTCGCGCACGGCAATGTCGCGACGGCGGGCGGCTGTCTGGCCTCGACCTATCTCGCCGCCTGGATGATCGCGCGGGGCAGCGGCGTGGAGGATGCCGCCGCCGCGATTCATTATGTCGCGCCGGTCGGCGAGAAGCAGGCCTGGATCGATCGCACACTGGCCGTGATCGGCCCGTTCATAGCGCGGGATCAGGCTGCGGCGGGGTGACGCAGATGGATCAGCGGGTAGGGGCTTCCCTGTCCGTCGAGCGCCGATCGGCCGATCGGGACGAAGCCCAGCCGTTCGTAGAAGCCCACCGCCTGACGGTTCTGCTCGTTGACGTCGGCGGTCATCGCCGATGTCCGCGCCAGCCCATGCGCAACGAGCGCCCGGCCGACGCCCTTGCCGTGCCACAGCGGGTCGATGAACAGCGCTTCCATGTGGTTCCCGTCGATCAGCATGAAGCCGATCGGGCGGTTGCGCGAATCCACCGCCACCCATAGCGGGGCCTGCGGCAGGAAGGCCGATACCTCGTCATCGATGATCGCGCGGTCCTCGACCGAGAGGAAGTCGTGCGTCGCGTCGACGGCATCGCGCCAGATCGCCAGCATGCGCTGGCCCTCATCCTGGCGCGAGCGGCGAATCGCTACCGTGGACGGCGCGGGTGGGCGCGGATCAGTCAGCGAAGGGATCGCGCACCAGGATCGTATCCTCGCGCTCCGGGCTGGTGGAGACGAGAGTCACCGGGCACTGGATCAGCTCCTCGACCCGGCGGATATATTTGATCGCCTGGGCGGGCAGCTCGGCCCAGCTGCGCGCGCCCGCGGTCGACTCGCTCCAGCCGGTCATCGCTTCGTAGATCGGTTCGACACGCGCCTGATCCTGCGGGTGCGGCGGCAGATAATCATAGGTCTTCCCATCGAGCTTATAGCCGATGCAGATTTTCAGCTCTTCGAACCCGTCGAGCACGTCGAGCTTGGTCAGCGCCACGCCGGTGATGCCCGAAACCGCCGCCGACTGCCGCACCAGCACCGCATCGAACCAGCCGCAGCGCCGCTTGCGCCCCGTGACCGTGCCGAATTCGCGGCCGCGCTCGCCCAGCCGCTGGCCGGTCTCGTCCTCCAACTCGGACGGGAAGGGGCCGGAACCCACGCGGGTGGTATAGGCCTTGACGATGCCGAGCACGAAGCCCGCCGCCGACGGGCCGAGGCCCGAGCCGCCCGATGCGGTGCCGGCGATGGTGTTCGACGAGGTGACGAACGGATAGGTGCCGTGATCGACGTCGAGCAGCACCCCCTGCGCGCCTTCGAACAATATGCGGCGGCCGGCCTTGCGCGCCTCGTTCAGGGTCAGCCAGACCGGCTTGGCGAAGGGCAGGATGAAGTCGGCGATCTCGGCCAGATCGGCCTTGAGCCGCTCGCGATCGACCGGCGGTTCGCCGAAGCCGGCGCGCAGCGCGTCATGATGCGCGCAGATGCGGTCGAGCTGCGGCTCGAGATCGTCGAGATGGGCGAGGTCGCACACCCGGATCGCGCGGCGGCCGACCTTGTCCTCATAGCAGGGACCGATGCCGCGCCGCGTCGTCCCGATCTTCCCGGCGCCGCTGGCGTCCTCCCGCAGGCCATCGAGGTCGCGGTGGATCGGCAGGATCAGCGGGCAGGTTTCGGCGATCTGCAGATTGTCGGGGGTGATGGTGACGCCCTGGGCCTGCAGCTTGGCGACTTCGTCGCGGAAATGCCAGGGATCGAACACCACGCCATTGCCGATCACCGACAGCGTGCCACGCACGATGCCCGAGGGCAGCAGGCTGAGCTTGTAGGTTTTGCCCGATACGACCAGCGTATGACCGGCATTGTGCCCGCCCTGGAAGCGCACGACGACATCCGCCCGCTCGGCGAGCCAGTCGACGATCTTGCCCTTGCCCTCATCGCCCCATTGGGCGCCGATCACGGTGACGTTGGCCATTCAAGCTTTCCGTTTCTTCAGAGCGCGGCGGGCTGACCGTCGCGCAGGATATAGGTGCAGCCGAGTGCGGCCGCGTCGTCGCCGTCCGACAGAGCGGCGACGGTGATCCAGTCTTCGGCACGCAGCTTCGCGGCCAGCGCCGGATCGGTGCCGAGCGGCAGGAAAACGCGCCTATGTTCGACCACCCCGAGGCCGACATCGACCAGAGGATCGATGAACAGAGAGAAGCCGATCGCCTTCTCCTCGCCGCCGTCGGGGCGGACGATGGTGTAGCTGCCGCCGCGGCCGATTTCGCCGGACAGACCCTGGCCGAACAGCGAGAAGCCGATCCAGCGCTGATATTCGAAGCCATGCCGCTCGGTGGGGTCGAGGGTGAGCGTTACCCGGTCGCCGATCGCGGCGGCGATCGCCTCGATCGCTTCCAGCCGCGTATCGAGCGCCTTGGCGCCCTCGATCGCGCGGAGCTTCGCCAGCGCCGGGCCGACCGGACCCGCGGCCTCGATGAACGGAAGATAGGCGGTCGCCCCAAGGCTGGCGAGGCCGCCGGCATCCTTGGCGTCGAGCAGGTCGCGGACCGCTTCGATCCGCTCGGCCGGCAGCGGCATCGCATCCGCCGCGAGTGTTTCCACCAGATCGGGCAGGGTCAGGTCGACGGTGATGCCGGTGACGCCGGCCACCTCCAGCGCTTCGATGGCAACGCGCAATATTTCGATCACGGCGGCGAGGCTGTCGGTGCCGATCAGCTCGGCCCCGGCCTGCACCAGTTCGCGCTCGGGCCGCAGCTGCGTCGCGCGCAGCTTGAGCACCGGGCCGCCATAAGCGAGGCGCAACGGGCGCGGGCGATGGCCCATGCGGGTCGCGGCGATGCGGCCGACCTGGGCGGTGATGTCGGGGCGCAGCGCCAGGGTGCGCTGCGAAACCGGATCGACGAAGCGGAGAAGATCGCGCGCGCCGGCCGATTTGAGCTGGGCGACCAGCCCCTCCTCGAATTCGGCCAGCGGCGGGGAGACACGCTGGTAGCCATGCCGCCCGATCGCGACGATCACCCGATGCAGCAGACGCGACAGCGCCTCTGCCTGCGGCGGCAGGCGGTCTCGAAGGCCTTCGGGCAGGAGTCCGGGGGCAATAGTCATCTTTACTCCCTC
>CAZJXG010000141.1:6190-8209 GCA_964549965.1 uncultured Sphingomonas sp.
TTGTGTTGGGTGTGTTTGGGGGTTGTTGTCGTCTTTACTCCCTCTCCCCTCCGGGGAGAGGGGTGGGGAGAGGGGCGGACGTGGAGGCGGCAAGCGCCGCCTCGATCAACGTGGCGACGCCTTCGATATTCCCCATGACGTCCGCATTTGTGAAGCGGATCACGCGATAGCCCCTTGATTCCAGATAAGCGGTTCGGGCGGCGTCATACTGCAATCTGTGCGCATGTGTATCCCCGTCGAGCTCGATCGCGATTTTTCTCGAACGTGCGACGAAATCGACAATGTAGGGCGCAATGACCACCTGCCTTGAGAATTTGGTGGAAAGGAAGCGATGCGCACGAAGCAGAGTCCATAGTTTGGCTTCGGCCGGAGTCTGTTCCGAACGCATCGATCGGGCGCGGGCTTTGAGGATTTCGTCGGTCTTGGGCACCGAGAATCTCCAGCTCTGCCCCTCTCCCAACCCTCTCCCCGGAGGGGAGAGGGCTTTGGGCCGGGCCCTTTTTAAAAGCTCAACGCTTTCGCGGTCTTCACGCCGGGCAGCTGGGCGATCTTCGCCTTGAGCGCGTCGTCGACCGGGGTGTCCACCGACAGCAGCAGCACCGCCTCGCCACCCGCCGAGCGTCGGCCAAGGTGGAAGGTGCCGATGTTGACGCCGGCTTCGCCCAGGGTCGATCCCAGCCGGCCGATGAAGCCGGGGGCGTCGACATTGACGATATAGAGCATCTCGCCGGTGAGGTCGGCCTCGACCTTGACGCCGTAGATCTCGACGAGGCGCGGTTCGGCATTGGCGAACAGCGTGCCCGCGACCGACTTGGCGCCCTCGGCGGTGGTGACGGTGACGCGGACGAGGGTCGAATAATCGCCCTCGCGGTCATGGCGCACCTCGCGCAGGTCGAGCCCGCGCTCCTTGGCCAGGAACGGCGCATTGACCATGTTCACCGTGTCCGAATAGACGCCCATCAACCCCGCCAGCACTGCGCCGGTGATCGGCTTCTGGTTGAGTTCGGCCGCGGCGCCCTCGACTTCGATCGCGACGCCTTTGATCGCATCGCCCTCGAGCTGGCCGACCAGCGCGCCGAGATGTTCGGCCAGCGCCATATAGGGACGCAGCTTCGGCGCTTCCTCGGCAGACAGCGACGGCATGTTGAGCGCGTTGGTGACGCCGCCCGACAGCAGGAAGTCCGAGATCTGCTCGGCGACCTGGATCGCGACATTGACTTGCGCCTCGTTGGTCGACGCGCCGAGGTGCGGCGTGGCGATGAAGTTCGGCGTGCCGAACAGCGGCGATTCCTTGGCGGGCTCGGTCACGAACACGTCCATCGCAGCGCCGCCGACCTGGCCGCTGTCCAGCGCGTCCTTGAGCGCCGCCTCGTCGATCAGGCCGCCACGCGCGCAATTGATGATGCGCACGCCCTTCTTGGTCTTGGCCAGATTTTCCTTCGACAGGATGTTGCGGGTCGAATCGGTCAGCGGCGTGTGCAGGGTGATGAAGTCGGCGCGCGCCAGCAGTTCGTCGAGCGTCACCTTCTCGACACCCATCTCGACCGCCCGTTCCGGGGTCAGGAAGGGATCATAGGCGACAACCTTCATCTTCAGGCCGATCGCGCGATCGGCGACGATCGAGCCGATGTTACCGGCACCGATCAGGCCGAGGGTCTTGTTCGTCACCTCGACGCCCATGAAGCGGTTCTTCTCCCACTTGCCGGCCTGGGTCGACTTGTCGGCCTCGGGCAGGTCGCGGGCGAGCGCGAACATCAGCGCGATCGCATGTTCCGCGGTGGTGATCGAATTGCCGAACGGGGTGTTCATCACCACCACGCCCTTGGCCGAGGCGGACGGGATGTCGACATTATCGACGCCGATGCCGGCGCGGCCGACGACCTTCAGATTGGTCGCGGCTTCCAGAACCTCCTTGGTCACTTTGGTGGCGGAGCGGATCGCGAGGCCGTCATATTGGCCGATCATCGCGATCAGCTCTTCCTTGGTCTTGCCGGTGATCTCGTCGACCTCGATCCCGCG
>CAZJXG010000142.1:0-8108 GCA_964549965.1 uncultured Sphingomonas sp.
CACCATGGCGTCGCGATCATCTCGAAGCTGCCGCTGCACGACAATGGCCGGCACGACTGGCAGGACAATGGCGAGGCGCGGCATATCGGCGTGCGGCTCGACTGCGGCATAAGGCTGGAGAATGTCTATATCCCGGCGGGCGGCGACATCCCCGATCGCGATCTCAATCCGAAATTCGGCCAGAAGCTCGACTTTCTCGGGCGGATGATCCGCTGGTCGGAGGAGCTGAAGGAGCCGACGCTGCTGGTCGGCGACTTCAATGTCGCCCCGCTCGAATGCGATGTGTGGAGCCACAAGCAGCTGCTCGACGTGGTCAGCCACACCCCGATCGAGGTCGAGACGCTCGGCCGGCTCCAGGCCAGCCATGACTGGGTCGACCTCGGCCGGACCTTCGTCCCGCCCCCCGCCCGGCTCTACACCTGGTGGAGCTATCGGGCGCAGGACTGGGCGGCGTCGGATCGCGGGCGGCGGCTCGATCATATGTGGGCCAGCCCCCCGGTCGCGAAGCTCGCCACCAACCATTATGTCTGCGAGCCGTGCCGGTCGTGGATCCGCCCCTCGGATCATATCCCGCTGATCACCGAGCTCGACGTGTGAGTATCGGGAACGCCCCGGCGCGTGACGCCGCCCGCGCGATCGATGCGCTCAAGCGGGGCTGGCCGGTCGCGATCTCGGCGGGTGGCGGGCGTCTGATCGCGCTTGCGATCGAAACCGCGCAGGATGTGAGCCTGGCCGCGTTCGATGGCGATGCGCCCGCCGACGTGCTGCTCTCGGCCGCGCGGGCGGCGACGCTGAACCTCGCCAACCAGCGCGAGGCGGCGAGCCCCGCGAGCCCGGCCCTGGTCGAGCGGGTTCCCTGGCTCGACCTGCCGGTCGCGGTGGCGCTCGCTGATCCGGTGCGTGACCTGGCGACTCCGCTGAAGGGGCCGTTCCGCGCGATAGCGGTGGCGGCGCCGCTCGCAGCCGAGGCGGCGCTTCGGCTGGCGCGGCTGGCGGGGCTGCTGCCGGCACTGTTCGTCAAGGCGGACGGGCCGGTCGAGGCGGAGGTGTCGGCCGATCAGATCGACACCTATGAAGATCCGGCGCACCTCGTCATCGCCTCGCGGGCGCGGCTGCCGGTCGCGGTCAGCGAAAAGGCCGAGATCGTCGCTTTCCGTCATGTCGCAGACGCCGCCGAGCATGTCGCGCTGATCATCGGCGCCCCGGACGGCACCCCGCCGCTCGTCCGTCTCCATAGCGAATGCCTGACCGGCGATGTCCTCGGTTCGCTCAAATGCGATTGCGGGCCTCAGCTCGCCGGCGCGCTTTCGGCGATGACCCACGCCAACTGGGGCATCCTGCTCTATCTGCGCCAGGAAGGGCGCGGCATCGGCCTGATCAACAAGCTGCGCGCTTATGCCCTGCAGGATCAGGGGTTCGATACGGTCGACGCCAATCTGCGGCTCGGCTTCGGCGTCGACGAGCGGGATTTCCGGGTCGCGGCGCGGATGCTGGGGCTGCTCGGCCAGCGCAAGGTGCGGCTGATGACCAACAATCCGCAGAAGGTCGCGGGGCTGGAAGGCGCCGGGATCGAGGTGGTCGACCGGGTCGCGCACAAGATGGGCGAGAACCCGCACAACAGCGCCTATCTGGCCACCAAGCGCGATCGTACCGGCCATATGCTGTGAGCATCGTCCGCGTCGATAGCATCGCGCGGACGCTGACCGGCCCGGACGGCGCGACCATCGCCTGCGAGATCGGCCGCTCGGGGGCCTGCGCGGCCGAGGCCAAGGGCGATGGGATGACGCCGCGTGGCCGCTGGCCGATCCGCGCGGTGCTGTTCCGCCCCGGCCGCGCCGCGCCGCCCGCGGGCATGACACTGCCGTGGCGCTGGACGCGCCCGACGGACGGCTGGTCGGACGGGGCGGCCGATCCCGAATATAACCGGCCGGTGCGGCACCCGCACGGTCACTCGGCCGAGCGGCTGGAGCGGGAAGACGGTCTCTACGATGTGATCGTCATCCTGGGGCATAATGATACGCCGCCGATGCCCGACATGGGCAGCGCGATCTTCCTCCATTGCAGCGAGGGCCGCCCGACCGAGGGTTGCGTCGCGATCGACAAGGCGGCGCTGCTCGACCTGCTGGCCCGGCTGGCGCCGGGCGACGCGGTCGAGATCGTCTGATCATTTCCGGGCGGAGCGCACCCGGTCGAAATCCTCGGCTTTGACCGGGCCGGCCATATTGCCCCAGCTATTGCGCGCATAGCTGAGCGCGGCGGCCATCTCCTCGTCGGTCATGCGGTTGCCGAAGCCCGGCATCTCGCCCTTGCCGTCGAGGACCAGCCGGATCGCCGCCGCTGCAGGGCCGGCCGCGATCTTGTCTCCGGCCAGCGCAGGGTAGGCGCCGGCCAGTCCCCTGCCGTCGAGCTGGTGGCAGCGCGCGCAATTCTCCGCATATATCTTGGCGGGATCGGGAGCGGCGAGGGCGGGCGAGGCGAGAAAAGCCGCGGCGATGGCCAGGCGCATGGCGTTGCTCCGATGCAGTCTCCTCCGATGTCGAAGGTGATACGATGCGGAGCCGGGTGCAAGAGCAAAGAAAAGGCCCCTCGGCCGAAGCGGAGGGGCCTGATGGCTGCCGAAAGGCGCCGTTACTTCTTCGGCGCCTTGACCGCCGTCACTTCCAGCTCGACCAGGAACACCGGCGAGACGAGGTTCGCGACCTGGAAGGTCGAGCGGGCGACCGTATTGGGGTTGCCGGCCGAGCCGAAAAATTCCTTGAAGCCGGCGTTGAAGCCCATGAAGTCGATCTTGCCGAGCTTCGGATCGGCCGCAAGGAAGGCCTGCATCTTCACCACGTCGCCGATCGCATAGCCCTTCGATTCGAGCAGCGCCTTGATCTTGTTCAGCGTGCTGACGGTCTGGGTCTTGGTGTCGCCGAAATCGTCGACGGTCTCCTTCTTCGCGGGGTCGATCGGGTCGGCGAGCTGCCCCGACAGATAGAAGGTCTCATAGCCCGCGGGGACGATGACGCCCTTCAGGATCAGGCCGGGCTTGCCGTCCGGCCCCGCGCTGGCGATCCGGTCGATCGGGGCGGGGGCGGCCAGCGCGGGCACCGCCGCGGCGGCGGCGAGGATGGCGGTTGCGATCATCTTGGTCTTCACGGCAGTTTCCTTAAACCATTGGGGGGCGGGTTTTCAGTGTGCGGAAATGATCTTGGTCGCATCAGGCTTCGGCGCGTCGCCGGTGCGGATCGCGGCCACCGTCTCGGGCGTCACCGGGGCCGCGCTGTTGCCCCAGCTGGTGCGGACATGGGTGATCGCGGCGGCGATCTGCGCGTCGGTCAGGTCCGCCTTGAAGGTGGGCATGCCGCCGCGTCCCTCGAGCACGACATGGATCACCTGCTCGGGACCGGCGAGAACGAACTTGTCGCCTGCCAGCGCGGGGAAGGCGCCCTCGATCCCCTTGCCGTCCTCCTGATGGCAGGCGGCGCAGCTCTCGCTGAACACGCGGCCGGGATCGAGCGCGGGATCGGGCGCCGCCGCGATGGTGGGCGCATGGGTGGTCTGCGCGACGGCGGCGATCGCCGCCGTCAGCATGGGAAGGCAGGTCAGGAAGCGCAACGCTCTCATCCTTTCATCGCGCGGGCGTGAAGCCGCTCCACCTGCTGCCAGGCGCTCTCGAAGGCGCCGGCCTGCCAGCCGCCGATATAGCTCATATGCTCGCCGGCGAGGTAGATGCGGCCATCGGGTTCGGTGAGCACCGGATAGGCGGTGGCGCGGGCCTCGTCGCTCCACATGCCCCAGCCGCCCAGATTATATTTCACCCGGTGCCACGCGACCGAGAAGCTCGTCTCGTAGCTCTCCTTATAGGCGGGGAAGATCTTCTGGCCGTAATCGACCGCCATCGTGGCGCGGTCGGCGGGCGACTTGCCCGATACCTTCGCGGCATTGGGCCCGAAATTATAATAGCCAAGCAGCACGCCCTTCTGCCCCTGCCAGCCGGTCGAGGGCAGCGCGATATTGTTGATGTCGGGATTGTCGCAGAACACATGCCCGCCATAGATCGAATGGTCTTCCTCCCAGAAGCGGCGCTTCATCTGGAGGCCGATCTTGCCGACCGGCGCATAGGCGCATTTCGCCATCGCTGCGGCGAAGGCCGGCGACAGGCCATGGTCGATCGTCTTCAGCACCGACAGCGGAATGGTGCAGATGCACCAGTCGGCCTTGATCGTCTCGGGCTGGCCGTCGCGGACGACCTCGACGGTGACGCCCTTAGGGCTCTGGCGGATGCGCTGGACCTCGGTGGAGAAGCGGATCATGCCGTCGGGCAGGTGCCTGGCGATCGCCTTGGGGATCTGCTCCATGCCCTGGACCGGCTGGAACATGGTGCGCTGCTGGTCCCATTCGGAAATGCCGTGGACCATATGCCAAAGCCCGCTGTCGAGCAGATCGTCGAGCTTGTGGGGCACCGAAGGCGTGCCGGGACCGGGACTGGTGCCCGCGCCGGGATCGACGATGAAGCCGCGGCCAGGCGTGCCGGCATAGCTCAGGTCCTTCTTCGACAGCGCGCCGAACTCGACCAGGAACTCCAGGAATTTCTCCTTGTCCTCGGCGCCCATCCGGCTGTCGAGCGCGCCCTGCTGTGACAGCTTGGCCAGGATTTCGGAGCTGTAGCCGAGCATGTCGGCGACGGCCTCGCGCTTGCGCACGGGTTTTCCGGCAAGCGGCCCCTTGCCCTTCTCGAAATAGAGGAAGCTGGCGTCATTGTCGTTGTTGAACAGCTCCAGCGGCACGCCGAACTTGCGCGTGTAATGGAGCGTCGTGTGGTGGTGATAGGGAATCCGCCACGGGCCGTGGTTGATGTAGAGGCCTTCGTCGAAATCGCAGGTCTGGGTGGTGCCGCCCAGCTCGGTCAGGCTGAAGCCCTTGCGCGCGGTCTGCGCGCGGCCGCCGGCGAAGCTGCGCGCCTCGATGACGGTGACGTCATAGCCCGCCTGGGTCAGCTCATAGGCGGCGGCGAGGCCGGCATTGCCGGCGCCGAGCACGACCACCTTGTTCTTCTTCGGCCTGCCTTCGAGCTTCGGCGGTGCCGCCAGCGCGGAACCGATGCCGAAGCCCAGCGCGTCCATGCCGGCGAGCAGCATCGCGGTGCCGCCCATCCGTCCGAGTTTTTCGAGAAAATAACGGCGGGTCAGGCTGCCCGTGGCCATGCCCATCTCGGTTTCGCCCATCATCCATCCTTCAGGATTGTGCTGCTGCCATGTCTAGGAAACAAAGGCGCCGGGTGCGAATCGATTCGCACCCGGCCCATTCATATGATCAGAATTTGAGCGTGATGCGGGCGTAGTAATAGCCGCCGTTGAAGCCGTAAGGGCTGAACGTAAAGGGCTGGTTCCAGACGTTGGAACCGGTGACGGGGCGGAGCCCGGTGCCGTTGGCGAGGGTCACGTTATAAACCTTGCCGGGCTTCTTGTTGAGCAGGTTGTTGGCGCCCGCGGTCAGGGTCAGATCCTTGATCAGCTCATAGCTGACTTCGAGGTCGGTGAGCGCGGAGGTGCCCACCGCGACCTTGTAATAGCCGCCAACCGGGCCGAGATAGGCACCCGATGGACGGGTCAGCTGCGAGGTTGGGCCATAGAGCGCCTCACGCAGAGTGATCGAGAGGCCACCCGACGTGAAGGTGGCGCCAGCGATCACCTTCCACTTGGGCGACGAATTCTCGATGATGCTGCGCGCGGTCGCATCGAGCAGGCGGCCGTCGACCGTGACCTTGGTGATCTTGGTCTTGTTGTAGTTGCCGCTGAGCGTCCAGTTCACCGAGCCGAAGTCGAGCGACATCGGGTAGGAAGCCGTCAGGTCGATGCCGCGGGTGCGGGTGTTGACGCCGTTGGTGAACACCGCGATGCTGACGTCACCGACGGTGGGATCGAGGATATTGCCCTGTGCCGCGATCGCGCCAAGGATCAGGTTGCCGTCGAACGGACAGCCCGAGGGGTTGGCGGCCGGGCTGCAGACCACGCCGCTGATCTTGCCGTTGATCGAACCGGAGCCGATGATCCGGTCCTTCACGCTGATCTGATAGGCATCGACGGTGACGGTCAGCCGGTCGACCGGCTCGGCGACGAAGCCGGCACTGAACGTGGTCGACTTTTCCGGTTTGAGGTTCTGGAAGCCGACCAGTTTTGCCGCCGCCGAATTGGCGGGCAGTTGGACCGTCGCCGAGGTCGGGGCGACGTTGGTGGCCGAATAGAAGCTCTCGGCCAGGGTCGGGGCGCGGAAGCCGTTGGACACCGTTCCGCGCAGCGCGAAGCCATCGGTGATGTCGTAGCGGGCGGTGACTTTGCCGATCACCTTGCTGCCGAAGTCCGAATAATGCTCGTAGCGGCCGGCGAGGTCGAGCTTGAGCCCGTCGGTCGGCGCCAGCGAGACATCGATATAGGCCGAATAGGATTTCCGCCCATTGGTGCCGGCGTCGGTTGGCCGGAAGCCCGGATAGGACTGGCCGCCTTCCTTGTAGATCGAGCCCGGATCACCCGCGCCGATCGTATAGTCGTTCTTGCGATATTCAGCGCCGAACGCGACGTTCATCGGCTCCGCCATGCCGACATCGAACTCCTTGCCGAAATCGGCGTTCAGCGTCAGTTCCTCGTTGATGAACTGGCCGTCATAGAAATCGGTCGGGGTGAAGCCGGTGTCGACGAACAGCGACGCATTGGCGCTGTTGCGGGTGTAGAGCTTGACCTTGTCCTTGCCGTAGGTGGTGCTCAGGTCCCACTTCCAGCCCATCGTCTCGCCCTTGATGCCGCCGGTGATGCCGAAATCGTCTTCGCTGATCTCCTCGGTCGGATCGAAGCCCGTGGGATCGAACAAGATCGCACCCGGCGTGGCGAGCGTGGCCCCGACGCCGAGGACGGGCGAGCGGATGACGCGGTCGGCGACACGGAAATTCTGGATCGAGCTGGCCGTCTTGTGGCTGTAGGTGCCGAACGAATAAAGCTGGATGTCGCCCAGATCATAACCGGCATTATAGCTGGTGTTGTAGAGGCGCGACTTGGCGTCGCCGACGATCTTGTTGACATAGGGAAAGCCGTCCTGGCCCGGATACAGCGCGCGTTGCGCCGCGCTGAGCGTGGGCAGCAGGACCCCGTTCATATCGGTGACGCGGCGATCGAGACCGCCGCGCTGGCTGCGGCCGTGCGAGCGGTAGAAGCCGGTCAGGTTGATCCAGCCGGCTTCGCCGACGCGGGTGCCCAGATTGAGCTGGGCATTATAGGTGCCGCCGTCGCCCTTGTAATATTCGCCATAGCTGGCGACCGCGGTACCGCCCTCGTCGCCGTCCTTGAGCAGGATGTTGATGACGCCCGCGATCGCATCCGAGCCATATTGCGCGGCGGCGCCCTGTTCGAGCACCTCGATGCGCTGGATCGCCTGGGGCGAGATAAGGTCGAGATCGGCCGAGGCGCCGCCCTGGAACGGGCCGCTCAGCACGGCGAAATTGGCGGTGGTGTGGCGGCGCTTGCCGTTGATCAGCACCAGCGTGTGGTTCGGGCTCAGGCCGCGCAGGCGGGCCTGGAGCGTCTGGTTCGCCATGTCGCCGCCAAAGGACTGGGCGACGAAGGACGGCACCAGTTGGGTCAGCGCCTGGTTGAGGTTGGGCTGCCCGACCTTCTCGATCGCGTCCGCCCCCAGCAGCTTGATCGGGGTGGGACTCTCCGCGGCGGTGATGCCGCTCGCGCGCGTCCCGGTGACGATGATGGTTCCGCCGTCGTCGGTGGTGTCCGCGGCATCGGCCGGAAGTGTCTGCGCCAGGCCGGCCGTGGCCGGAAGGCTGGCAATCGCCAGCGCCGCAAACGAGACGAGAGATATTCTTTTCATGTGCGCCCCCAAAAGATTTCGAAAATCTTTCAGGACACCTTCCCTTAAGGTGACGGTATCACCGAACTATAGATGAAGTGATTCAAGTTAAGACGAGCCTATTCCGTAAAATATACGGACAATCATTATTGAAAGCTGTCTGGAACTTGACTCGAATCTAAGCCCCTGTCCGTCGTTTGATCTTGTCAGACTACGGCTTGATGGTGAGTCGGCAATGGTAATTTCTCACACCCAACCCAAACACACCCAACACA
>CAZJXG010000143.1:0-8103 GCA_964549965.1 uncultured Sphingomonas sp.
ACCACCGGCATGTCCGCGCCGCCGATCGGGATGATCAGCAGGAAGCCGATCAGGAAGCTCAGCGCGGTGATCGTGAAGAACACCCAATGCGCGTCGTCGGTCAGGAAATAGCCGATCAGGCCGATGATCGCGGCCAGGGTGCCCAGGTTGATCACGTGCCGCGCGGGCAGCATGATCGGCGATCCGGACATATTGCCGTTGAGCTTCAGGAAGGCGATCACCGATCCCGAGAAGGTGATCGCGCCGATCGCGACGCCCAGCCCCATCTCGACCCGGCTGACCTGCTGGATATGGCCGGTCGCGAAATCGAGGATGCCGAACGCTTCGGGATTGAGGAAGGCGGCCGCCGCCACCAGCACCGCCGCGAGGCCGACCAGCGAGTGGAAGGCGGCGACGAGCTGCGGCATGTCCGTCATCGCGATCTTGCGCGCGGTGACGATGCCGATCACCGCGCCGATCGCGATGGCGATGCTGATCTCGATCAGCCCGGTGCCGTGCAGCACCAGGGTGGTCGCGACCGCGATGAGCATGCCGAGCATGCCGTAGCGATTGCCCTTGCGCGAGCTGGCCGGGCTGGAAAGCCCGCGCAGCGCCAGGATGAAGAGGACGCCCGAAACCAGATAGGCGAGCGATGCCCAGGCGGGCGTGGCGGCGAGTTCATGCATGTCGTTTCCCCCTGCCGAGCCCTAGGACTTCTTTTCTTTTTTCTTGTACATCGCCAGCATCCGTTCGGTGACGGCGAAGCCGCCGAAGATGTTGATGCTCGCGAACACGACCGCGACCAGCCCCAGATATTTGGCGGTCGCGCTGCCGGCGGCGGCGCTGGCGATCAGCGCGCCGACGATGATCACCGACGAGATCGCGTTCGTCACCGCCATCAGCGGCGTGTGCAGCGCGGGCGTCACCGACCAGACGACATAATAGCCGACGAAGCAGGCCATGACGAAGATCGAGAGGATCGAGATGAAATCCATGGGTCTTCCCTTTCCCTCGCGTCAGCCGAGCAGCCGCGGATTGACGACCTTGCCACCCTGGGTGAGGCGGACGGCGCTGCCGATCTCCTCGTCGAGCACCGGCTTGCCGGCGTCCTTGTCCCAGAAGGCGCTGAGGAAGTTGAACAGGTTCTTGGAGAACAGCGCCGATGCATCGGCCGCCAGCGTCCCCGCCATGTTCTTCGCGCCGATGATCTTGACGCCGTGCCGGACGACCGTCTCGCCCGAAACCGCGCCCTCGACATTGCCGCCGCTTTCGGCCGCCAGGTCGACGATCACCGATCCGGGCCGCATCGAGGCGAGCTGCGCGTCGGAGATCAGCCGCGGCGCCGGGCGCCCCGGGATCAGCGCGGTGGTGATGACGATGTCCTGCTTGGCGATGTGCGCGGATACCAGCTCGGCCTGCGCCTTCTGATATTCCTCCGACATCTCGGTGGCATAGCCGCCCGATCCCTCGCCCTCGATGCCCTGCACCGATTCGACGAAGATCGGCTTGGCGCCCAGCGACATGATCTGCTCGCGGGTCGCGGAGCGCACGTCGGTCGCGGAGACCTGCGCACCCAGCCGCCGCGCGGTGGCGATCGCCTGGAGGCCGGCGACGCCGACGCCCATGATGAAGGCGCGGGCCGCCGATACGGTGCCCGCCGCGGTCATCATCATCGGGAAGGCGCGGCCATATTCGGCCGCCGCCAGCAACACCGCCTTATAGCCGGCGAGGTTCGACTGCGACGAGAGGATGTCCATCGACTGCGCACGGGTGATGCGCGGCATGAACTCCATCGCCAGCGCTTCATAGCCCTTCGCGGCATAGGCATCGACACGGGCGCGCCCACCATTTTCTCCGGCGCCGAACGGGTTGAGCCCGGCGACGATCCACGCTCCCGGCTTCGCGCCGGTCAGCTTGTCGGGATCGGGTCCCTGCACGCCCAGGACGATGTCGGCGTCCTTCAGCGTCGCATCGCGCGTGCCCAGGGTGGCACCCGCGGCCTCATAATCGGCATCGGAGATCGATGCGCCGTCGCCGGCACCCTTTTCCACGGCCATGGCGGCGCCCAGCGCGGTGAATTTCTTCACCGTCTCGGGCGTGGCGGCCACGCGGCTCTCTCCGGCCGCGGCCTCCTTCAATACGGCAATCTTCAAGCGATCAGCCCTTGGGCGCGATCAGGAAGACGACGAGCAGACCGGTCAGCGCGCTCAGCACGGTGCCGATCTTCAGCAGGCTCAGAAAACCCGAATAGGTCTGGTTATGGGCCTTGTAATCCATCGGCGCGCCATGATCGTCGGACATAATTCCCCCCGCAAGCTGTCAGCAGATTCCGGGCGTCCTTCTAGACGCAAGCGGGTGCGCGCCTCAAGGCCAAATGGATCACCCCGCGTTCAACGCATATGTGATTCAATTTTGCTTAGCTTTTCAACGCTAAAGCGGGCTTGAAGGGAGTAGCGGATGCGTCGCGACAGCCCCCCGGGGCTCTTGCTGATCGATGCCGAGCCGGCTCAGGCCGGCCTGATGAGCGCGCTTGCGCAGCGCGCCGGCTGGCGCGTGCTGCGCGCGGCCGATGTCGAAACGGCGGTCGAACAGGCCGGGCGCTCGGACATGCGGCTCGATGCCGCGCTGCTCGATCTCTGGTCGCCGGACGAGGCGGCGATCCGCGCGGTCGCGCTGCTCCGGCGGCGGCGGCCCGATCTGCCGATCATCGTCGTCACCGCACAGGATTCGGTCGACCTCGCGGTGCGGGCCGTCCGGGCTGGTGCCCGCGATGTCGTCATCAAGCCGATCGCCGGGCATCGCCTGCTCGCGGCACTCGATCATGTCGCCGCGGCCGGCGAGGAGCAGGCCGGCGAACTCACCCCGCTTGCCGAAAAATGGTCGCAGGCGCTCGCCTTCTCCGAGATGGTCGGCTCCGCCCCGCCCTTCCGCCGCGCGCTCGACATCGCCCTGCGCGCCGCCGCGACCCCGGCGACGATCCTGATCGAAGGCGAAAGCGGCGTCGGCAAGGAGGTGCTCGCCCAGGCGATCCACGGCGCGTCGGAGCGTCATGGCGGCCCGCTGATCACCGTCAACTGCGCCGCCATCCCCGCCAATCTGGTCGAAAGCGAATTGTTCGGCCATGAACGCGGCGCCTTCACCGGCGCCTTCGAGCGGCGCCTCGGCCTGTTCGCCAATGCCGATGGCGGCACCCTCTTCCTCGACGAGATCGGCGATCTGCCCGCCGACGCCCAGGCCAAGCTGCTGCGCGTCCTCCAGTCGGGCGAGATCCGCCCGATCGGTGCGGCCCATCCGCGCAAGGTCTCGGTCCGCGTCGTCGCCGCGACCAACCGCCGCCTGTCCGACGATGTCGCCAGGGGCCGCTTCCGCGAAGACCTGTTCTACCGGCTCGCGGTGGTGCCCGTCACCCTGCCGCCGCTCCGCGCCCGGATCGAGGATATCCCCCCGCTGGCCGATCATCTGCTCGGCCGGATCGCCGAGCAGCTGGGGCTCAGTGCGCTGTCGATCGATCCCGCCGGCCTCGCCCTGCTCGAAAGCTATGACTGGCCGGGCAATGTCCGCCAGCTCCACAATGTCCTGTTCCGCGCCGCGATCTTCGCGCGCGGCGGGCGGCTGGGCGCCGCCGATTTCCCGCAGATCGCCCAGGCGCGCACCGCCGGCCCCGATGCCGCCAATGACGATGCGCCCGCGCCCGCCGCCTCGGCCGCGCACGGCGCCCTGGCCGGCAGCTTCCCGCTGTTCGGCCCGGACGGCCATGTCCGCCCGATCGAGGATATCGAGGCCGACCTGATCCGCCTCGCCATCGGCCATTATCGCGGCCGGATGACCGAAGTCGCCCGGCGGCTCGGCATCGGCCGCTCGACCCTGTACCGCAAGCTCGGCGAACTGGGGATCGAACAGGCCGGCTGACGACGGCCATTGCCCCATGTCCCGCCCCGTGGGACAAAGCGCGATGCCGAGCGTTGCCACCGCATGACTGCGCATATCCACGCCATCGGCACCGCCGTACCCGATCATGATGTCCACCAGCTCTTCATCGACTGGGCCGGCGACCGGCTGGAGGGACGCGATCGGGCGTTGTTCCTGCGAATGGCCGGCCGCGCCGGGATCGAGCGCCGGCACAGCGTCCTCCCCCGCCAGGCCGGGGGCGGCACGCCGATCGAGCGCGGCGGCTTCTATGGCGACAGGATGCCGCCGACCTCCGAACGGATGCGCAGCTATGCGCGCGAGGCGCCCGAACTGGCGCTCGCGGCGATCGACGATCTCGCCGCGCGCGTCCCGATCGACGGCATCACCCATCTCGTCGTCGCCAGCTGCACCGGCTTCGTCGCGCCCGGCATCGACCAGATCATCGCCCGGCGCCTCGGCCTCGACGGATCGATCGAGCGCACCCTGGTCGGCTTCATGGGCTGCTATGCCGCGGTCGCCGCGCTGCGGGTGGCGCACCATATCGCCCGCTCCGACCCGCAGGCGCGCATCCTGGTCGTCACGGTGGAGCTCTGCTCGCTCCACATGCAGGACACGACCGCGCTCGAATCGCTGCTCGCCCAGCTCCAGTTCGCCGATGGCGCCGCCGCCGCGCTGGTCAGCGCCGAACCCGGCGGTATCGCGATCGACCGCTTCTTCGCCGCGACCCTGCCCGACAGCGAGGATCTGATCCGCTGGGACATCGGCGACGAAGGCTTCGTCATGCACCTGTCGGGCGAAGTGCCCGCCCGGATCGGCCAGGCGCTCGACACGCCCGAGATGCGCCGCGCGATCCTGGGCAACCGCACGGCGCAGGAGATACCGAGCTGGGCCGTCCACGCCGGTGGCCGCTCGATCCTCGACGCGGTCGAGCATGGCCTCGGCCTTGGCGCACATGCGCTGGCCGCGTCGCGGGACGTGCTGCGCCGCTATGGCAACATGTCCTCCTCCACCCTCCTCTTCGCGCTCGCGGCGCTGATGGCCGAGACGGCGGCGATCGACGGCATCGCGGTCGCCTTCGGCCCCGGCCTTGCCGCCGAGGGCTTCGCGATCACGAGCGTCTGATGCGGCCGCTCGACCAGCCCGCCCAGGAAGAGGAGCAGATGGACGCGGCCGATCTCGATCCCGCGACCTATAGCCGCGTGCTGACCGACCTCGCCGAGGTGAACCGCTGGACCTTCGCGGCCCGCCCGACGATCGATTTCGTCGCCCGCGCGATCGGCGATGCGAAGCGCTTCACCCTGCTCGACGTCGGCTTCGGCGACGGCGACATGCTCCGCGCCATCGCCCGCTGGGCCGAGAAGCGCGGCATCGAGGCGGTGCTGACGGGGATCGACCAGAATCCGAAAAGCGGTCGGGTCGCCTGGTCGGCCACCCCCGATCGCTACAACATCGAATATCTGACCGGCGACTATCTCGAGCCGATCGAAACGGCGGAGCGCAGCGGTGGCTTCGACCTGATCATCAGCAGCCTCGTCGCCCATCATATGCGCCGGGACCAGCTCCTCACCTTTCTGCGGGTCATGGAGGCGCGGGCGCGGCGCGGCTGGCAGGTCAACGACCTCCATCGCCACCGCTTCGCCTATCTCGGCTTTCCGCTGCTCGCCCGCATCATGGGCTGGCACCGGATCGTCCGCGAGGACGGACAGCTGTCGATCGCACGCTCGTTCCGCCCCGACGAATGGCCGCCGCTGCTCGCCGAAGCCGGGCTCGGCTCCGACGTGCAGATCGAACGCCGCTTCCCGTTCCGGATATGCGTCGAACGGCTGCGCTGATCGCGGGCGGCGGCCCGGCGGGGGCCGCGACCGCGATCCTGCTCGCCCATGGCGGGGCGATGCCGGTGCTGATCGAGCGCCATGCCGAACCGCAGGACGTCGTCTGCGGCGGTTTTCTGGCGGCGGATGCGGTTACGATGCTGGCGCGGATCGGCCTCCACGTCGCCGCGCTCGGCGCTCATCCCATCCACAAGGCACGCCTCGTCGCGGGACGAAGGGTTGCCGAAAGTGCGTTGCCCTTCGCCGCCGCCGGCTTGTCGCGTACCAGGCTCGATACGGTGTTGCTGGAGGCCGCGATCGAGCAGGGCGCGACGATCGAGCGCGGCCTGGCGATCCGGCGGGTCGATCCGGAAACGCGCTGCCTGGACCTTGCCGACGGGGCGACGATCGGGGCCGAGGCGCTGTTCCTGGCGACGGGCAAGCATGACCTGCGCGGCGCGCCCCGCACCGCCCTGCCCGATGCCGATCCCGCGCTGGGCCTGCGCGTGCGGCTGGGCGCAACACCCGAACTGCGCGCCGCGCTGGACGGCACGATCGAACTGCATCTGTTCAGGGGCGGCTATGCGGGGCTGCTCCTGCAGGAGGACGGCAGCGCCAATCTCTGCCTCTCGGTCGCCCAGTCGCGGCTCAAGGCGGCGGACGGGCAGCCAGCCGCGCTGATCGAGACGCTCGCCCGCGAAGCCCCGCTGCTCGCCCGGCGCTTCGCTTCGGCGACGGGTGCAGGACCCTGGTCGAGCGTGGCGCGCATCCCTTATGGCTGGCAGACGGCGCGGACCGAGCCGGGCCTTTTCCGGCTCGGCGATCAGGCCGCAGTAATCGCCAGCCTCGCCGGTGACGGCATCGCCATCGCGCTCGCGAGCGCGCTTCGCGCCGCCCATGGCTTCCTGCGGGAGGGGGCTGCGGGAGCCCCAGCCTTCCAGACCGGTTTCGCCCGCCATGCCCGCCGCCCGATCGGCCTCGCCAATCTGCTCCGCCACTGGGGCGAGACGCCCTGGATCGCCGGACCGCTGATCGGGCTGCTCAGCCACACGCCCGGCCTGATGCGGCAGGCCGCGGCGATGACGCGGGTGGGGACGGATTAGAAAGAGGCGCTGTCGGCTAGTTGTCGGAAGGCGGCCAGGCTCTTGTCGAAATAGTGAAGGACCGGTGCCTCATAAGTGATCATATATAGCTTTCCGCCAATCATCGCGGCGCGCCCTTCGCCGCGGCGATGTACTTCTTCGTTCTGACGCGTGAAGCTGTATGTGAAGCGTATTCCTTTGCTGCCCGCAAATGCCATCGGTTCAACGCTGTCGATATTCATGAGCGGCGTGTCGAGCGCGATACGATAGCTGGCTTCCATCAGTGGCGGGATATCGGTCAACAACATGGTGGCGGACACGCGGGGCAGAGGCCGGTTGCGTTTGTCCACTTCGGCAAACAGCGTTTTGCCGGCGGGAATACCGCCATAAAAGGTGACATCGTTCAACGCATCGCCGTCCAGCGTCCAGGTTTCTGCGTTGCGGCCCGGACGCGCGTCGAGCTTGTTCCACTCTATCGATGGCTTGACCATGAGCGGAGACTTGGCGACGGCGATCTTCGTTTGAGGCAAAATGAGCTTATTGCCCAGCGCGGCGGACGACGACGCCACAAGGGCGAGCAATAGCAATATCCGTGCCCCGTCCATTGTCATTCTCCTAGTCCGCGAGCAGCGCCGCGATCATTGCCTTGTCAGGCGCGCCGGGATTTTCATCTAGATATTGGTGCAGTGCCTTACGGCCCGGCTCAATCTGTTGAGTGCGTAACAAGGTCAGGCCAAGATCACGACGAGCGTCTGCCCGGGAAAATCCTTTGTCTATTGCCTGCTGATAAAATTGGGCGGCACTCACCAGATCTCGAGGATTGCCTCTCAACCTGTAGAGCTCGGCCCGGGTATACAATAATTCGGAAGTCCAGTTATCACCTGCCAGCTGCTGGAGCAGATATTCACTGCCTCCGAAATCATTCAGCTTGATCTGGTCGCGCAGAAATTCGGGCAACCAGCGCGCCATGCCTTCACGATAGGCAGCCTCTCCCGGATCACCGGCGTCCGCCAACTTTGCCGCCGCCTCATGCAAATATTTCGATCGTGTCAAATCGGTGGGATGGCTCGCGAAGATGCCGGCGGAATAGCTATGGCGCGCTTTGCGCTTGCGACCGGCTTCGGTCGCATCCTGTTCCGCCATCGTTCGATCCCAGATATTGGCTGCGACCGACGACGGGTAAGCCGACTTGGCGAGATATTCGAGACCCAGCAGATCAGCCTGCTTCTCCTGATCCCTCGTGAAGGCGTAGAACGAGCTGATCATCGCAGGCTGCATATTCACGCCCAGCAACGCCGTCCAGGTGAGCCAATCGCCCGTCG
>CAZJXG010000144.1:0-8001 GCA_964549965.1 uncultured Sphingomonas sp.
CACAGCTCGGGCTTCTACGGCAGCTTCTGGGCCAGCTCGATCGACGATTATGTCGCCGCCGGCGCCGATGCCGAGCTTGACCTGATCGCCGGCTACTCGACCACCGTCGGCGGCGTCACGCTCGACGGCGGCGCGCTCTATTATGTCTATCCCTCGGCGGTGAAGGGTGCCGCCACCGACTTCCTCGAGCTGTATGCCTCGGCGAAGATGCCGGTCGGCCCCGCCACCATCAAGCTGGGCGCCGCCTATGCGCCCAAGTCGAACGCGCTGAGCGTCGGCTTCGGCAAGGAAGACAATCTCTACCTGTTCAGCGACGTCTCCTTCACCGTTCCCGAGACGCCGTTCGGCCTGTCGGCGCATCTCGGCTATTCGCCCGACACCACCTTCATCACCGGCGACAAATATCTCGATTGGAATGTCGGCGCGACCTACACCTGGAAGGCCGCGACCTTCGGCATCTCCTATGTCGATACCGACCAGAAGAAGGGTTTCCTGACCAACCCGGCTTCGGGCAAGGACATCGCCAAGGCCGGCGTCGTCGTCTCGGCGACCTACGCCTTCTGATCCTACGGGTCGGTACAGCTTCCAACTGCGGGGGCAGGAAGGGGCCGTGGCACATGCCGCGGCCCTTTTTCGTTTAATCCTCCCCCGGCACGGGAAGATCTTCAGCGGCTCGCCGCCACCAGCCTTTGCGTCAGCGGATGTTCGGGCGCGGTGATCAGCCGCTCCGCCGGCCCCTGCTCGACGATCCGGCCAGCATCCATCACCAGGATGCGGTGGCACAGCCGCCGCGCGACGGCGAGATCATGGGTGATCATCAGGATCGCGAGGCCGCGCCGGCGCTGCAGCGCGGCGAGCAGGTCGAGAATCGTTCCCGCCACCAGCACGTCGAGCGCCGATGTCGCCTCGTCGAGCAGCAGCATCGCCGGATCGGGGCCGAGCGCGCGGGCGATCGCCACGCGCTGCGCCTGTCCGCCCGACAGCGCCGCGGGGCGCCGCCCGGCCAGCGCCGGATCGAGCCCCACTTCGCCGAGCATCGCGGCGACCCGCGCCGCAACGGCGGCGGCGTCGAGATCGGGGCGCAGGCGGCGCAGCGGCTCGGCGACGATGTCGCGCACCGTCCATAGCGGATCGAGGCTTGCCACCGGGTCCTGGAACACCGGCTGCAGCCCGGCGCGGTCGCGGGCGCGCATCGCCCGGCGCGGCGGCAGCGGCAACCCGCGCCAGCACACCACGCCGCCGTCGATCGGCCCGAGCCGGGCGATGGCGCGGGCCAGCGTCGACTTGCCCGATCCCGATCCGCCGACGATCGCCACCGCCTCGCCCTCGGCCACCTCCAGCGCGACGTCATCCACCGCGATCGTCCGGCCGCGCCGCCAGCCCGGCCGGTGGAAGGATACCGAAACGCCGCGCGCCTCGACCAGCGCCGCGCCGGTCAGCCCCAGCTCGGGCGGCGGCCCGTCCAGCCGGGGGCTCGCGGCGATCAGCGCGCGGGCATAGTCGCTGCGTGGCGCGCCGAGCAGTTCGGCGGCCGGCCCGCTCTCGACGATCCGGCCCGCCTGCATCACCGCCACATCATCGGCGTGGTCGGCGACGCTGGCCAGATCATGGCTGACGAGCAGCATCGCCATGCCCCGCTCGGCGCACAGCGCACGCAGCAGGCCCATGATGTCGGCACGCAGCATCGCGTCGAGCGCGGTGGTGGGTTCGTCGGCGACGAGCAGCCTGGGACAATGGGCGATCGCCATTGCGATCAGCGCGCGCTGGCGCTGCCCGCCCGACAGGCGGTGCGGATATTGGTCGAGCCGCTCCAGCGGCCGGTCCAGCCCGACCCGGTCGAGCGCGGCGGCCATCGCCGCCCGGTCCGGGCGCGGCGCGCCGGCCTGGGTCCAGGCCTCGCGCAGCTGCGCGCCGATCGTCAGATGCGGGGTGAGCGCGGTCAGCGGCTGCTGGAAGACGAAGCCGACATCGCGGCCGCGCACCGCGCGCAGCCGTGCCTCGCCCGCGCCGATCAGCTCCTCGCCCGCCAGCCGGAACGATCCCGTGCAGCCCGCCGGCGACAGGCCGAACGGCGCCAGGCAGGTCTGGCTCTTGCCCGATCCCGATGCGCCGACCAGCGCCAGGGTGCGGCCGGCGGCGAGGGTGAAGCCGACATTCTCGACGATCGGGCGGCCATCGATGCTGATCGACAGGTCGCGGACGACGAGCAGGGTCATTGCGTGAAGCGGTCGCGCAGCCGCTCGCCGATCCGGGTCAGGCAGAGCAGCAGGGTGACGAGCACCGCCGCCGGCAGCAGCATCGCATGCGGCGCGATGTCCATGTCGTCGGCGCCGTCCTTCAGCAGGATGCCCAGCGAGGTCATCGGCTCCTGCACGCCCAGGCCCAGGAAGGACAGGAAGCTTTCGATCATCACGACCTGCGGGACGGTGAGCAGCAGATAGGCGATCGCGACCCCGGCGATATTGGGCAGCATGTGGCGGACCACGATCGCCGCCGGCGGGGTGCCCGCGGCCTCGGCGGCGGTGATGAAGGGGCGCTCGCGCAGCGCCAGCATCTGGCCGCGCACCACCCGCGCCATCGTCAGCCATTCGACCGCGCCTATGCCCAGGAAGACGAGCAGGATCGAACGGCCGAACACCACCATCAGCAGGATCACGACGAACATGAAGGGCAGCGCGTAGAGCGCATCGACCACGCGCATCATCGCCTCGTCGATCCGCCCCCCGCACCAGCCGGCGATGGCGCCCCAGGCGACCCCGATGACCAGCGACACCAGCGCGGCGGCGGCGGCGACCCCCAGCGTGACGCGCGTGCCGGCCAGGGTCCGCGCGAGCAGGTCGCGGCCGACGCTGTCGGTGCCCATCGCATGGCCGGGGGTGAAGGGATCGGCGCGAACCGCATCCCAGTCGATCGCGTCATAGCGCCAGTCGAGCGCGAAGGGACCGAGCAGTGCGAGCAGGACGGTCAGCCCGAGCAGGATCAGCGCGGCCCTCATCGCGGTGCCGCGCCTGTCGACTTCAAACCGCTCATCCTGAGCAGGGCTGAGCTTGTCGAAGCCCGTGTCGAAGGACGCCCTTCGAGACGCCCCTTCGACAAGCTCAGTGGCTCCTCAGGATGAGCGGGAGAATTTGAATAGGAGCGAGTCATCCCCGCACCCTCGGATCGAGCCAGCCATAAGCGAGGTCGGCGAGCAGGTTGAACAGGATGATCAGCGCCGCGTAGAGCGTGACCACGCCGAGCACGAGCGGATAGTCGCGGTTGAGCGCGCCCTGCACGAAATAGCGGCCGAGCCCCGGCAGCGCGAACACCGTCTCGATCACCACCGCACCGGTCAGCAGCCCGGCGGCGGCCGGCCCCAGATAGGAGGCCACCGGCACCAGCGCGGGGCGCAGCGCGTGGACGATCAGGATGCGGGGCCAGCCCAGCCCCCGCGCCCGCGCCATGCGGACATGATCCTGCGCCAGCACCTGGGCGAGGCCGGCCCGCGCAAGCTTGGTGATCGCCCCGGCGGCGGGCAGCGCGAGGGCGATCACCGGCAGCGCCAGATATGATGGCGCGCCATCGCCCCAGCCCGAGACCGGCAGCCAGCCCGCCCACAGGCCGAACAGCAGCGCCAGCAGCGGGCCGACGACGAAGCTGGGCAGCGCGGTCAGCAGGGTGGCGCCCAGCATCAGGCCATGGTCGGTGCGGCTGCCGGGCCGGACGGCGGCGGCCATCCCGGCGGACAGGCCCAGCAGCAGCGCCAGCAGCAGCGCGAGCGCGCCGAGGGTGAGCGATACCGGCAGGCCGCGCGCGATCAGGTCGGTGACGGTGAAGTCGCGATAGACCAGCGACGGGCCGAAATCGCCATGGGCCAGCCGCCAGACATAGCGGCCGATCTGTTCGTGCAGCGGCAGATCGAGGCCATAGGCGCTCATCAGCGCCTCGCGCGTCTTCGGATCGAGCGGCCGCTCGCCATCGAACGGGCCGCCCGGGGCAAGCCGCATCAGCAGGAAGGACAGGATCACCACCACCGCGAGCGTCGGCAGCGCGGTGAACAGCCGGCGGCGGATCAGGTCAAGCATGACGGCCGCAACAGGCCGTCAGCGGGCTGGGTCGTCGTTCCAACCCCCACGCGTCATTCCCGCGAAGGCGGGAATCCACCGGAAAGCGCACTCGGAACCAATCGTGGATAGGACCAAGCGGCCAAGTGGATTCCCGCCTTCGCGGGAATGACGGGGAGGAGATGGGCGTGCTCAATCGCCTGACATCCCGGCCTGGGCGGGGATGGCGGGAGGAGAACTGCCCTTTATTCCTCAGTTGCCGAGCGTGACGCTGGCGTCCGCGCTGTCGGTCGCGGCGGCGGCGAGGATGGTGCGGGTGGCCGGGCCCTTGTTGACCGTCGAGACGCTCACCTCGCCGACCGACGACCGGATGCCCGGCTCGGGCAGGGTCCTGGTCAGGCCGATGATGTCCTTCTCGGTCTGGCTCTTGGGCGCCTGGGTGTTGGCGAACATCGCCGACAGCGCCTGCTGGCTCGAATCGGCCTCCTGCGGGCGCGGCGCGCCGGGGCGCGGCGGGATCAGCGCGAAATCGGGCGGGATGGTAAGCGGCGCGCGCTTCGACACCGCGAAGGCGTCGAGGCTCGACGAGCGTCCCGCCATCACGCCGGGGCGATCGCCACGGCTGCAGGCCGACAGCAGGGTCATGGCGACCAGCGCCGAACCGAGAAGCAACTTAGACCGCATCGACATTCTCCGCAGGGGCCTTGTGCTCACGGGCGAGGAGCGCCCGAGCCACGAGGATCAATACACCTATCGTAATCGCGGCGTCCGCGACATTGAAGACCAAAAAGGGATGCCAGCCGCCAATATGCGGATCGAGGAAGTCGGCGACATAGCCGAGCCGGCTGCGATCGGCGATATTGCCGACCGCACCGCCGAGCACGAGGCCGAGCGCGGCCGCGTCGGACCGGCCCTTTTCGCGCCACAGCCAGACGATGATGCCCGCCGCGATCGCCGCCGTCACCGCGACGAGAATCCAGCGCTCGCGGTTCGAGCCCGCCACCAGGAAGCCCATCGACACCCCGTAATTCTCCACCCAGCGCAGGTCGAAGAAGCTGGTGATCTCGATCAGCCCGCGCATCGGCAGCTGCACCACCGCCATGATCCACCATTTGCTGATCTGGTCGGCGATCAGGATCGCGGCGGCGATCCCGAAGCCGAGCGCGCGATGGGGCGCGGCCGAATCAGCCATGCACCACCGTCTCGCAGCGGCCGCACAGCGCGCCGTCGCCCGTCACCTCGGGCAGGTGGCGCCAGCAGCGGCCGCATTTCTCATAATCGGTCTTGGCCACCTCGAAGGCGATCGGATCGCCGCCGCCCGCCAGCTGCGCCGCGGCGGCGGGGTCGCCGTCGACCACGTCCACACGCGCGACGATGCCGAGCTCGGCCAGGTCGACGCCGCGCAGCAGCGCCGCCTCGGCCGGATCATAGCTGAGCGCGGTGACGTTCACCTCCAGGCTGGAGCCGATCACCTTCTCGCGCCGCAGCGGCTCGATTTCGCCGGTCAGCTTCGTCCGGTAGCGGCGCAGCAATTCCCAGCGCATGCGCAGGTCGTCGTCCTGCCAGCCGGCATCGACCTCGGGCCAGGTCAGCAGATGGACCGATCCGGCATCGGCGAAGCGCGTGCCCCACACCTCCTCCGCCGTGAAGCAGAGGATCGGCGAGGCATAGCGGACCAGCGCGTGGAACAGCGTGTCGAGCACGGTACGATAGGCGCGGCGCTTCAGGTCCGTCGGCGCATCGCAATAGAGCGAGTCCTTGCGGATATCGAAGAAGAAGGCCGACAGGTCGTTGTTCGCGAAGTCGGTCAGCGCGCGGGCATAGCGGTTGAACTCGAACGCCGCCGTCGCGTCCTTCAGCTCGGCGTCGAGGCCGGCGAGCAGGTGCAGGACATAGCGCTCCAGCTCGGGCATCTCGGCCGGCGCCACCTTCTCGGCATCGCTGAAGCCGTCGAGCGCGCCGAGCAGATAGCGGAAGCTGTTGCGCAGCTTGCGATAGGCATCCGACGTGCCGGCCAGGATCTCCTTGCCGATGCGGACATCCTCGAAATAGTCGGTCGAGGCGACCCACAGGCGCAGGATATCGGCGCCGCTCTCGTTGATGATCTTGAGCGGGTCGACGACATTGCCCTGGCTCTTCGACATCTTGCGGCCCTGACCGTCGAGCGCGAAGCCATGGGTCAGCACCGCGTCATAGGGCGCCCGCCCGCGCGTGCCGCAGCTTTCGAGCAGCGACGACTGGAACCAGCCGCGATGCTGATCCGAGCCCTCCAGATAGAGGTCGGCGCGGGTGCCGACGCCATAGCGCGCCTCGACGGTGAAGGCGTGGGTACAGCCCGAATCGAACCAGACGTCGAGGATGTCGTTGACCGGCTCATAATCGGCCGCGTCATGCTCGGGGCCGAGCAGGTCCTGATGGTTCGCGGTGAACCAGGCATCGGCGCCGCCCGCCTCGAAGGCTGCCACGATGCGCGCGTTGACGGCGGGGTCGCGCAGATAGTCGCCGGTCCTGCTGTTCACATAGACCGCGATCGGCACGCCCCAGGCGCGCTGGCGGCTGATCACCCAGTCGGGGCGCCCCGCGACCATCGCGGTGATGCGGTTCTCGCCCTTCTCGGGCACCCAGCGGGTCTGCTGGATCGCGTCGAGCGCGATATCACGCAGGGTGGCGCCATTATCTCCCCGCCCGCTTGCGGGAGGGGAGGGAGCCGCATCAGCGGCGGAAGGGGTGGGCGAGGCAGGCGCGGGCCCACCCCCGGCCCCTCCCGCAAGCGGGAGGGGGGAAGAAGGCTTGTCCATCGGGATGAACCACTGCGGCGTGCAGCGGAAGATCACCTTGGCCTTGGAGCGCCAGCTGTGCGGATAGCTGTGCTTGAAGTCGGCGCTGGCTGCGAGCAGCGCGCCCGCTTCGGTCAGGTCCGAACAGATCGGACCGTCGGGCGCGTTGAACTTGGGATTGATCACCGAACCCTGTCCGGCGAGCCACTCCCAGTCGGCGCGATATTTGCCGTCGCCCTCGACCGCGAACACCGGCGCGATGCCATGCTCCTTGCACAGCAGAAAATCGTCCTCGCCATGGTCGGGCGCCATATGGACGAGCCCGGTACCCGCATCGGTGGTGACGAAGTCCCCGGCCAGCAGCGGACGCGGCTTCGCGAAGAAGCCGCCGAGCTTGTGCATCGGGTGACGGGCGATGGTGCCGGCGAGGTCTTTACCGGCACCGCGCCACAGGACGTCATCCCCGCGGAAGCGGGGATCCATAACCTCTGCCGTCTGAGCATCTGGATTCCCGCTTCCGCGGGAATGACGGTTGAGGAACTGGGCGACCAGCCCCTCGGCGATCAACAGGCGGCGCCCATCGAGGTTGATCAGCGCATATTCAACCTCTGGCCCATAGGCGAGCGCCTGGTTGACCGGGATCGTCCATGGCGTGGTCGTCCAGATCACCGCATAGGCGCCGACCAGTTCCGGAATGCCGCTCTCGACGATCTCGAACGCCACATCGATCTGGGTCGAGATGATGTCCTCATACTCGACCTCGGCCTCGGCCAGAGCAGTCTTCTCGACGGGGGACCACATCACCGGCTTGGCGCCGCGATAGAGCTGGCCGCTCTCGGCGAACTTCAGCAGCTCGCCGACGATCGCCGCCTCGGCCTCGAACTTCATCGTCAGATAGGGATCGTCCCAGTCGCCCTGGACGCCCAGCCGCTTGAACTGCTCGCGCTGCACGCCCACCCATTTCTCGGCATAGGCGCGGCATTCGGCGCGGAACTGGACGGGGTCGACCTCGTCCTTGTTCAGCTTCTTGGCGCGATAGGCTTCCTCGACCTTCCACTCGATCGGCAGGCCGTGGCAGTCCCAGCCCGGAACATAGGGCGCATCCTTGCCGGTCAGCGACTGGCTGCGGACGATGATGTCCTTCAGCACCTTGTTCATCGCATGGCCCATATGGATGTCGC
>CAZJXG010000145.1:0-7975 GCA_964549965.1 uncultured Sphingomonas sp.
TTCGAGCCCAGGGATCAGCGGCTAATGCGAGCGAGTGGTTCTGCGGCGGTTCGAGCTATGCCAATTGCGGCCAGCTAGTTTCGCGGTTCTCTCCGATGCTGATTTAGGCGTCACTTCAAAACGATGATGACCGGTATCGCAGTCACGAAGCCACTTCATGACCGTCATATCCGGCATTGAGGATCTTATGATCGAGCATCCTCGCGCCTATGCCGATGGAGCGCCGCAGCTTTGAGTGGAAGCATGGCGGGAAGATGCAACCTGCCTGTGGTTAGCAAGCGCTCAGCTCCCATCGAGTCGCATCCGCGCTGGGGACAGAGTGACTTTCCAACAGCAGCGTCCAAAACCGAAACCGTTGCGGGCGGCGATTGAAAGCCCACACCGCTATCAGGCGATGGGGTTCGAGAATGAGTGGGAGAGCTTTGGTCACGCCGAAACGGCTGTCCGAACCTGCGCTATGGCCATCCGGCCATTTCTTCCCGGCATATTACGCCACTGTTACGCGGGGCCAAATTTGAGGCGCGTAATAAGAAAATCAATCTCGGCTTGCGCCGTTAAGTATTGATTTTGCTTGGAAAAACTGGAGCGGGCGAAGGGATTCGAACCCTCGACCCCAACCTTGGCAAGGTTGTGCTCTACCCCTGAGCTACGCCCGCTCTGGCGCCGTTCAACAGGGGCCTGCCCTGCTGTCGAGGCGCGGCTATTAGCGTGGGGGTTGTCCCTCCGCAAGCCTGATTCGCGAAAAACTTCCGAGCCTGATCGCTTGGGGCGAAAGCGCCGCGCGCTTACCGGCCATGGCATGAATTGGGCTCGCTTGCGATCGCCGGGGCCGGGATTCCCGTTTCCGGCCGGTTCCGCCGGAAAGGATCGCGGTCCGGGCTTGGCATAAGCGGGTGGCCTCCCACATAAGGGGCCGGATATAGGACATTCGGGAGAATCATAGGTGGCCACCCTGGGGATGAGCGCGGCGGACAAGGACGCGATCGAGGCGTTCAAGCGTGACGTGGTCGAACCATCGATGACATCGCTCGTCATCCTCGATTTCTGGGCCGAATGGTGCGGGCCGTGCAAGGCGCTCACCCCGGTGCTCGAAAAGGTCACGGCCGACTATGCCGACAAGGGCGTCGTCCTCGCCAAGATCAATGTCGACGAGCAGAAGATGATCGCGGCGCAGTTCCGCGTCCAGTCGATCCCAACCGTCTATGCGCTGTTCCAGGGCCAGCTGGTCGCCGATCTCACCCCGGCGCGCAGCGAGGGCCAGCTCAAGCAGATGCTCGACCAGATCCTCCGCCAGCTCCCCATCCAGGGCGAGGCGGACAAGGTCCACCAGGACATCGCCCCGCTGATCGCGATGGGCGAGGAGACGCTGGAAGCAGGCGACGTGGAACGTGCCCTGTCGATCTTCGGCCAGCTGATCGAGATGGCGCCCGAGGATGTCGAGGTGATCTCCGGCCTCGCGCGGACGCAGGTCAAGGCGGGCGATGTCGACGCGGCCGAGGCACTGCTCGCCGGCCTCCCGCCCGAAAAGGCGAAGGAAGCGCCGGTCGCCCGCGCCCAGGCGGCAGTGGCGCTCGCGCGCGAGGCGACGCCGGTGGACGATCTCGGCGGGCTGCGCGCGAAGGTCGCGGCGAACCCGGACGATCATGAGGCGCGGTTCGAGTTGGCCGGCGGGCTGATGGCCGCCGGGGACCGGGACGGCGCCGCCGATCAGCTGCTGGACAGCATCACCCGCGACCGGACATGGAATGACGGCGCGGCGCGGCAGCGGCTGCTGAAGCTGCTCGAAGTGGTCGGGCTCGAGGATCCGTGGGTCCGCGAGCAGCGCCGCCGCCTCTCCGCCATCCTGTTCACCTGACCGGCCCGGCCATGGCTCAGCGCCTGTCGATCTTCCCGCTGGCGGGCGCGCTGCTGTTTCCGCGCGCGCAGCTGCCGCTCCACATCTTCGAACCACGCTACCGTGCGCTGGTCAGCGACGCGCTGGCGCGCGACCGCCGCATCGCGATGATCCAGCCGCGCGGCCCGGGCGAACCGGCGCCGCTGTTCGATGTCGGCTGCGTCGGCCATATCCGCGAGGTCGAGCGGCTTGATGACGGGCGCTTCAACATCATCCTCGACGGCATCACCCGGTTCCGCCTGCTGCGCGAACTGCAGGTGACGACGGCGTTCCGCCAGATCGAGGCCGAGACCGAGAGCTTCGGCGATGCCGACGCGCCCGATGCGCTGCCCAGCATCATCCGCGCCGAGATCGAGCGCGAGGCGCGCCGCTTCGCCGACAGCCGCGGCGTCGCGGTCGACTGGACCGAGGTCAGCCGGCTCGACGACGAGACGCTGGTCAACGCCATCTCGGCGATCGCGCCGTTCGATGCCGCCGCCAAACAGGCGCTGCTCGAAGCGATGACTCTGGTCGAGCGGGCCGATCTGCTCGCCCAGTTTCTCGGCTTCTTCCGGCGCGGCGACGATGATCCGGCGACCCTGCAATGACGGTCGATCCGGCGCTGCTCGCCATATTGGTCTGCCCGCTGACACGCACCGCGCTGCGCTATGACGAAGCCGCGCGGGAGCTGGTGTCGGAAGCGGCGGGCCTCGCCTATCCGATCCGCGATGGCGTGCCGGTGATGCTGGTCGAGGAAGCGCGGATATACTCCGCCGGGCGTCCGGAAAACAGGGAAGGCTGAGCCGCGCCGGTTACGGCGGTGCCGTCATATCGATCTGCAGGTCCGAACCCGTGCTGCTCGTCGCCAATATCTGCGTCCAGCCTTTGGCCGCATAATAGGGCGCGGCCTTGGCCACCGAGTGACCATAGCTGTTGGTCAGACCATTGGAAAAATACAGGTGCCCGCCGTTCGACAGGCTAGGCCGGGCAACCGGAATCCTGGCTGCCGCCGGATTGCTGGAGGGGCCGGCAGCGGCGATGCTGCGCAGCGAGCCGTGGTGCGTCGCTTCCAGATGCGTCAACCCGTCGATCAGGGGCCCGCTGAACAGGTCATAGCAACAATCTCCGGGAAACATCGCGGCGGTGCCCGAGGCATGATCGATCCGCAGGCCGATTGCCCAGCTATTGTTCCGATCCACGCTGTTATCGACCAGCGGGCGCCGGCTCGACGTTTCGGCACTGGCATTGTGGGGCAGCAGCGTCAGGGCGGACTGGTCGAGCAGCGTGGCGAGCGCCGGAGCCGCACCGACAAAGGACGCTCCGGCAAGCGCAGCCGGCCATTGTGGCCCCGCCAGAAGCAGCGCCGTCCGATACGCGTTATAGCCGCCGCTGACGAGCGCCTGGCAAAAACGGACCAGGCTGGGTCCGTTGAGGCCATAGGCTGGCGCGACGATGGGATTATGGGCGGTGATCAGCGCCGGAAACTGGGTTGCCAGCCGGAAATGATCGAAGTCCCAATGCGATAGCAGCACCGGCTTCCCGCTCGTCGCAATCCGGCTCGCCAATGCGAGCATTGCGACATCGCTCGCCCCGCCATAGCCCATGTCGTAATAGAACTGATCCTGTGCGGTCCCGTCGGCGAGTATGCTGTAGAAGCTGTGGCAGCTGCCCTGCCGGACATTGTGGACGATGGCATGGTCGACCGTGACACTCGATCGAACCATCGGTGCAGGCTTGGGCGTGCTGGGCGGCACGGGCAGCTGCTGAATCTGCAGCGCAATATCGAGGAGCTTGCCGAACTCCACGGCGGAGGTGAAGCTGGCCCGCGAATATCCGGCATCGAAATATTCGGCGAGTTCGGCGGTTGGCGCCTCATAGAGGAACTGCAACACCACGCCACTGCCCAGCATAGGCATGGTGACGAAGCCCATGCTATTGACAAGCTCGCCGTCAAAGTCGGCGTCATTGGCACCCTTGAGATCAATGATATACCAAATGCCTTCATTGGCTTGCCCGGCAAACGTCTGGTTCACCCGCCAGTCGATGACGAAGGAGAAGCTTGCATAGGCAGACGCGATGTAGGCCGCCACTGACATGTCGAGCAGCTCGACGGGCGGCAGCAACAGGCAGTCGAACCGCGCGATATAGTTTGCCGGCTGTTCGCCGCTGACCATGCCGTCTTCGATCGGCAGCACCGATTGCAGGACGCCAATCATGCGCAGCCCATGCTGCGCGCGCGCGCGATCCCGCCCATCGCGGCCATTTATCTTGTCGATGGCAGCCTGACTCGCCCGCGCCTCGGTCGCATGCTGCGTGGCGATGTCGGTCAAGAGCTCGTCAAATGCAGCTTTCTTCTTCGTTTCGTCGAGTTCCCATTGCAGTATTCGCGCGTTCCAGGCGGCCTGTTCCTGCCGCCGGCGGAGCTGTTCCTTGCGGCGGTGGTTTCTGCACGCCCTGACGATGCTGCTGATACCCAGCGTGACGATATCGACGACGGCATCTACCGCCAGCAGCTCGATCGCAACCTCGGACAGCGCGAGATCGGCCGCTGCGAGTTCTGCGGTTTCCTCGGTCTCAAGCGCCTCGAGCGCCGCTTCGCTGCAGTCGCCCGTCGTGTTGCCGCTGTCGAAAAAGTCGAACAGCTCGTAGATCGAGACCGGCGACACTTCCATCGCGATATGGGCCGCCGATGGCAGGCTGGCAGCGAAGGATTGCTGGAAAGCGCCGCCAGGATCGGCGAACGGCGCCTCTCCGATAAGGGCCCGATGAGCCTGCTCGTCCGCCGCATAGCTGGCGCTGGCGGCGATACTCAGCTGGCCGCGCTGCGGGTTGCTGCCGACATAGTCGTTGCCGCCGAACTGCGACAGATGCGTTAGCATGGCCTCCTTGGCCCCTGCCGGCAGCAGGCCATTGCGGCGCGGCTCGGTCAGCAGCGCGACGGGCAGTGCCGCCAGCACCATGTCGATTCGCTGTTCCACGAGGGAGAACCCGAAGGCGGTGGCCAGATCCTTCATCCAGCCAAGCTGGTCGGAAAGATTCTGATTCAGCGAAGGATAGAAGGCGAAGATCAGGGCATTGATCAGGCGGTGGAAGCGAAGCTCCAGGCCGCCCGGCAGCGCATCCGAAGATTTCCAGCCGACGATCAGCTCGCTGAGTTCGGTCACGCTGCAGTTGCTCGACAGGTTTTCCGAGCCGGGCTGGCCGGGTTTTCCGGCCGCGCCCGCCGCGCCGTTCGCACCTTTCGGCTCGCCCCCGTTTGCGGCGGTGCCGCCCTCGCCGCCGTCTCCGCCATCGCCACCGGGTCCCGCCAGCCCGCCCTTGGCCGATACCGAAATGATCGGGCCGATGCCGCGCGGATCATCGGTGTTGCAGATGCTGACAACCACCCATCCGCCGTTCGCACCATCGCCGCCATCGCCGGCGGGGCCGCCCGGCTGACCAGGCTGGCCGGGCAGCCAGAACGGAGCGCTGGGTGGCTGGTCCATGCCCGGCTGGCCGGGCAGACCCTTGCCTCCGGCTCCGCCATTGCCGCCATCGGCGAGGATCGCCAGCGTATCCGTGGGGCCATCGACCCGAAGATTGATCGCATTGAGCTGAAGGCCGCCGGCCAGAAAGCCGGGATCACCCTTGGCCGTCGTCGGCGCCTTCCAGCCCAGCGCCGTGTGGGATCCCGAAAGGTCGATCTTGCGCTGGCCCGAGACGCGCAGCGTCTGGCAATCGATGCGCAGATCCAGCTCGATGCGGGTCATGTCCGCATTCCAGCTGATATCCTCCGCTATCGTCACCTCGCGCGCGAAGATGCGGATTGTGTTGCGATGGCTGTTCGCGGTGAGATAGGCGGCCAGATCGACCGTGTCTGCGACATACCAATCGGGAATGTCGTCCACTGTAATTGCCATTGCAACGCCCCCATCAGCTTGTGTTGGCGCCGCCCGCTGAATCCTTGCGGGCCGCGCAGACAGCCTCGCCCCACGCGAACCGCATTACAAGTGATTTCGGATATGTAACAATTCCGGCACCGCGCCGCTCTGCGGTCAGATGCCCACGCCCTGCAACAGCCGCGGCATCGCGCCGGTTTCGCCCCGCGCCTCGGCCATGAAGCGCCCCTTGAGCGGCCCCAGCCGCTGCACCGCGCCCAGCCCGATGCGGCGCACCGTGCGCGCCGTCCGGCCCGGTATGCCGAACAGGCGGGTCAGCCCGTCGGTGGTCGAGGCGACGAGGAAGCTGTCGAGGCTGCGCCAGCGCTGATAGCGGGCGAGCAGCTGGGCATCGCCGGGCTCCAGGCCCAGCCGCATCCCCTCCACGATCACCTCGGTCAGCGCGGCAACGTCGCGATAGCCGAGATTGACCCCCTGCCCCGCGATCGGATGGATGCCATGCGCGGCATCGCCGACCAGCGCGAGCCGCATGTCGGTGATCCGCGCGGCATGGTGGAAGCCGAGCGGATAGGAGGAGCGCGGCGAGATCAGCTTCACCGCGCCCAGCATCCCGCCCATGCGCTTCTCGGCCTCGGCCTGATAGGCGCGATCGGGCAGGCCCAGCATGGCCGGGGCGTGCTTCTCGTCGACCGTCCAGACCAGCGCCGATCGGTGCGCGCCATCGGGTCCGTCGATCAGCGGCAGCAGCGCGAAGGGGCCTGCCGGATAGAAAATCTCATAGGCGACATGGCCGTGCGGCTTCTCATGCGCGATCGAGGCGATCATCGCGACATGGCCGTAGCGCCAGCGCGCCACCGTGATCCCGGCTGCCTCGCGGGTTGGCGATTGCCGCCCCTCCGCGCCGATCAGCAGCGATCCGCTGACGCTCCGCCCGTCGTCGAGCGTGACGCGCACGCCGTCGAGGTCACGGTCAACGTCCACCGGCCGGGCCGGGCGCAGCAGCGTCAGCCCTTCGGTCGCCCGCGCGGTGGCGTCGAGCGCCAGCCGCAGGTCGCGATTCTCGAACATGTGGCCCAGCGCGCCATCGTCGGCCGGCGGCTCGAACATCAGGCTCTCGGGGCTCAGCCCATCCTGTACCCGGATCGCATGGATCGGGCACCCCTTGCCCTCCAGCCGCTCGCCGACGCCGATCGTCTGCAGCATCCGCCACGGCGCGCTGGCGACCGCCGAGGCGCGGCCGTCGAAGCCGGCGGCGAGGATCTTGTCCGGGTCCGCCGGGTCGATCACCGTCGCCGCGATCTGATGACGGGCGAGCGCGATGCCGAGCGTCAGCCCGACCAATCCGCCGCCGAGGATGATGACGTCCTGCCGGTCCATGGTCGCCTCATAGGCGCACCGCGCGGGGCCGCCAAGCGCCGAAAAATATCCGCGGCGGGCACGAACGGGGTGAACCCGTGCGATTATCAGCTAGGATCGCGTCCATGCGCCTGATCTTCCTCCATGGCCCGGCCGCCTCGGGCAAGCTGACCGTCGCCCGCGCGATCGCCGCGCGCACCGGGCTGCCGGTCTTCCACAATCATCTCGCGGTCGATGCGGCCGCGGCGGTCTTCCCGTTCGGCAGCGACGCCTTCGTGCGGCTGCGCGAGGCGTGGTGGCTGATGATGTTCGAAGAAGCCGCTGTGGCCGGCCGCTCGCTGATCTTCACCTTCGCGCCGGAACCGTCGGTCGCCCCCGATTTCCCGGCGCGCGCGCAGGCGCTCGTCGAACGCCATGGCGGGACGGTCGATTTCATCCGGCTGACCGTCGCGCCGCGGGAGCAGGAGGCGCGGATCGATTCCCCAAGCCGGAGCGCGTTCGGGAAGCTGCGCTCGCTGGAGCTGCTGCGCCAGCTCCGCCCCGCCTTCGCCGCCTGCGAGGCGGCGATGCCGGCCGGCGCGATCGATCTGGACATGACGCGGACCGCGCCCGACGCCGCCGCACGGGCGATCGTCGACGCGCTGGGGCTGGAAGCGGCCAGCTGATCCGCCGGTCGCTTGACCGCGAGTCGCCACTATGGGATTCTCGGGCAAAGCGGGTTGGCGGGCGCGGATCGCGCGCGCCGGCCACCGGCCGGGCGGAACGAACATGGCAAGTCGCAGCATCATCATCGCGGGCGAAAGCAGCGAAGCCCCGCCGGCGCAGGCCGGCGGTTGGCGGGGCGCGTTCGCGGGCCTCGGGGAGCGCG
>CAZJXG010000146.1:0-7917 GCA_964549965.1 uncultured Sphingomonas sp.
GCTCCACCCACCCCTGCTGCCCCAAAGCGATGTCGCACTTCGGCTTGAAACTTCAGATTACGGGCAAATGGTTACAGTCGATTTGCCCGCCCATCCGGATTGCAGATGACAATTCGGGCGAAAAGCCCTAACGCGCCCACTATGGGGTATATCCGTAATCTATCGCGGACACATAGGTGGCTAGCATGCTTGCTGGTCACCTGCGTGCTGTTCGCCAAGGTTATAATCCCATCGGGCTTCATGCCCGTCGCAACCAGCCATGGGATCGTCATCAGCATCTGCTCCGGCACCGGACCGACGACGATGGTGATGGCCATTCCCGGTCTCGAACACGGCAAATCGGACAGCGAGGGTCATCACGGCAAGACTGAGCAACCCTGTGCTTTCTCGGGGTTGTCTGCACCGTCACTGGCCGCTGCGGACCCCATTTTGCTCGCAGCCGCGATCCTTTTTGTCCTGGCGCTTGGCATGCGTCCACTGGCGCTTCGGTCCTCGACCGCGCTGCCCTATCTGCGCCCGCCGCTGAGGGGACCTCCGGCCTTCTGATCGCTTGTCGTCGCGTGAGCGGCTGAGGAGTTGGTGCGCTAAGCGTACCTTCGTCCGACGTCTTCGCGCTTCTGCGTCAGTTGGCCCGGCTAATTGCGATAACGCATCAGCCGAGCTCGCTCAGGATCATTCACATGACAACTCTTGTTGCCGGTCGGGGCCTGCCCGCCCCTGCGTTCGTTCGCCACCGTGCGCCGGCCCTGGCGGATCTGCCGCCGTTCATAGCCTGGCTGCGCCAAGTTCGTCGCTCCGCCTGGGTGCTGATCGTGCTCTGTTCGATTTTTCGCATTGGTGATGCGCTGACCCCCGAACCGGCGTTTTCGCCCGGCGGTTCGGCTGCCATCGCAGCAGAGATTCGGTGATGGCGCCTGCTTCCGGAAGGGCAAAGCCGCGTCCGTGGGACAGTCCCGCGCAAGACGCTTTCGAAATCCGCATGACCGCGCCGCGCTCGGCGTTGCCGGTCCAGGGCAAATATCTGCTGGTCGGTGCTGGCATCGTGGCTGCACTGGTGTCGCTGCGTTTCGTCCTGCTCGGCGCGTGGCCCGTGCTCATCTTTTCGGTACTCGACATCGGCGCGCTGGCCGTCGCGCTGCACGTCTTCGGCAAGGGTCCGGTGCCCGAAGAACGGCTCCGCATCCGGGATGGCCAGATCGAGTTGATCCGTCTCGACATGCGTGGCCGGCACTCCAGTCTCACGCTGCCCGCCTTCTGGACACGGCTCGAGACCACGGGGCGCTCGGAGGTCGATTGCGATCTCTGGCTGGTCTTTCGTCGCGAGCGTCACCGGATCGGCCAGTTTGTCTCCAGCGCCGAGCGTAGCCGCCTCGCGCCTCGCATCGCCGCGGCGCTCGGCGCGGCCCGCAACTGACCGACATCACAGAATATCAAAGGGGGAATACATGAAGTTTCGTGCCGCCGCGCTGATCGCTAGCATAACCGTATCGCATCCAGCCTTGGCCCAGTCGCTCATCGCGAACGGCGAGCCTGACATCATCGTCACCGCCGAGCGCAATCCCGAGGATCCGCCAGTCGTTGCGCAGGCGCGCGAGCGCTTGGCGCGCACGCCGGGGTCGGTGTCGGTGGTGGCGTCGGAGACCTATGAGGACCGGCTTTCGATCGGCATGCCCGATCTGCTGCGCGATGTCCCGGGTGTCCTCTCCAACAAGCGCTACGGCGAAGAATCGCGGCTCTCAATCCGCGGTTCGGGTATCGATCAGAGCTACCACCAGCGCGGCGTGCTCATCGCGCAGGATGGCGTGCCGTTCGCCGATGCCGACGGCTTCTCGGATTTCCAGAAAGTCGATCCACTTGGCGCTCGTTACATCGAAGTCTACAAGGGCGGGAACGCCCTGCGCTTCGGCGGTGCGCAGCTCGGCGGCGCGGTCAATCTCATAATGCCCAACGGAAAGACGGCGGAATCTCCTTTCCTCCTGCGCGCCGAAGCAGGCGCCTATGACACTTATCGTGGTCAGGCAGCCGCCTCAGGAAAATTTGGGGCGTTCGATGCCTATGGCTCGATCAATGCCGTGCATTCGGATGGTTATCGCCAGAACGAGAAGCAGAGGTCGGTCCGCGGCACGCTCAACCTCGGCTATAGCTGGGGGAGCGAAAACGAGGTCCGGCTGATCGGCTATGCCGCCGATATCAACCAGCAGGTGCCCGGCACGCTCACCCTGTCCGATGCCCTCAACAATCCGCGCATGGCCGGTGCCGGCGTCGTCGCCAACCGCTGGTCGCGCGATCAGGATGTGCAGCGCGTCACCTTGCAAACGCATCTGCGTCTTTCGGATGGTCTGACCTTCGAGGGCGGCGTCTATTCGACCTGGACCGATCTGCGCCATCCGATCCCGATCGTCATCGAGCAGGATATCGCCACGCAGGGCGCATTTGGCCGCTTCGACCTGACCGGCGAGATCGGCGGGCACAAGGCGGACCTGTTTTTCGGCGCCTATTACCGCTCCGGCAAGAACAACCAGGGCCTGTTCGTCAACATGGGCGGGGCCAACGGCTTCCAGTTCGGCAATGGCCGACAGGAAGCAAGCGGGCTCGACGTCTTCGCGGAGGGTCGCTTCTTCCTGACCAGCCGCTTCGCGCTGGTGGCGGGAGGCTCCTATGGCCACGCCACACGCGACTATCAGGATCGCCTCGCCCCAACCAATAATGCCAGCAAGGATTTCAACTGGTTCTCGCCCCGCGTCGGCCTGCTCTACGAGGGCGATGGCGGCTTCCAGGTTTATGCCAACGTCACCCGTTCGGTCGAGCCGCCACATTATGGCGCACTGGTCCAGTCGCCGGCGCCGCAGTTCGTACCCGTCACTGCTCAGAAGGCCTGGACCGCCGAGCTCGGGACGCGCGGCCGCAAGCGCGCCTTCACCTGGGACGTGACCTATTACCGCTCGTGGATCGAGGGCGAGCTGCTGAGTTTCAACGCGACCACGGGCTTTCCCGCCGCCTTCTTCAACGCCGGCGACACGACGCATCAGGGCATTGAGGCGAGCCTCGACTGGCGGATCATCGACAGCAGCACCGCCGGCAAACTGCGACTGCGCCAGACCTATGCCTGGTCGGATTTCAAGTTCGAAGGGGATCCGATCTACCGCAACAACCGCATGCCGGTGGTGCCCCAGCATCAGTACCGTGTGTCGCTGCGTTACGATCACCCCTCGGGTGCCTGGATCGAGCCGTTCGTCGACTGGCGGATGAAGGATGTCTGGGTCGATTATGCCAATACGCTGAAGGCGCCCGGCTATGCGTTGCTCAACGTCTCGGCGGGCATCGACCTGCCACATGGCATCGGCCTGTTTCTCGACGCGCGCAACCTGACCGACAAACGCTATGCCGCCGAGTTTGGCGCGATCACCGACGCACGGACAGCGCCCACCGATGTCTTTTATCCGGGCGAAGGCCGCTCACTGTTCGGCGGCGTGCGGGTGCGATTCTGATGCGCGGCAACGTTCTCGCCCTGGCGCTGGCGCTCGTGCTCGCGGCCTGCGGGGCTCCGCAGGCGGTCGATACGAGCGCCGATGTCACGACGATTGAGGCCCAAATGCATGCGCGCTTCGATCGAGCGGACGCGAAGCTCGATGCCGGCCCGGTCGTGGTCAGCGGGGATCATGCGGTCGCCGACTGGACTCAGGGACCGATGGGCGGCCGCGCGCTGTTCGAACGGCGCGAGGGCAAATGGGCGATCGTGCTGTGTAGCGGCGAGGCGCTCAAGCAAGTCGATTATCTGAAAGAAGCTCGAGTGCCAGACGGAGATGCCATGGCGATCGTCCGCAAGCTTGGCGACGCCGAGAAGGCTGTTGCCCAGGAGCGGCTGGCGAAAATGCGCAGCTTCAACGGCACGGTCACTGCTGACCAGATGCCCGCACGATCATGAAAAGGGAATTTATGAAAAAGACCATGTTAGCGGCGTTATTGGCGTCCGCAGTTGCAACGCCGGTCCTTGCGCAGGACCGTACGCCCGATGACGCTGCGCGTACGCATAGTGATGACATCATCGTCACCGCCACGCCCACCACTGAACAGGCGACCGCCGCAATCCAGCGCACGCCGGGCGGTGTCCAGATCGTGCCCGACACGGCGTTCAAGAACACGCCGGTCCAGCACATCAAGGACATATTGAGCTATGTGCCCGGCGTGATCGTCCAGACCCGCATGGGTGACGATGCCCGCGTCTCGATCCGTGGCTCCGGCCTGTCACGCGCCTATGGCATCCGCGGAATATCGCTGTTGCTCGACGGTGTTCCGATGAACACGTCGGACGGCCTCGTGGACTTCTTCGAAATCGATCCGAGCGCCTATCGCTATGTCGAAGTCTATCGTGGCGGCAATGCGCTGCGCTACGGTTCCAACGCCCTGGGTGGCGCAATCAACCTGGTGACGCCCACGGGCCGCGATTCCTCGCCGCTCGACGCACGCATCGACGGCGGCAGCTTCGGCTATATCAAGGGCCAGGCCAGCACCGGCGGCGTATCGGGCGACTTCGACTATTTCGCGACCGTGTCCGCGCAATCGAACGATGGCTATCGCGATCACAGCAATGGTGATGCGATCCGCGGCAACTTCAATCTGGGCTATCGGTTTTCGCAGAACGTCGAGACCCGTTTCTATGTGACGGCCGCCTCCACCAACCAGCACATTCCCGGCGAAGTGACCAAGGCCTCAGCGCTGAACAGCCCGCGCGCCGCCAATCCGGTCTGGGCGGCCCAGGACCAGCAGCGCAATGTCGACTCCATTCGGGTCTCCAACAAGACGAGCTTCAGCCTGGGCGACACGGCCTTGGAGGTCGGCGCCTTCTACAACCATCGCCACGTCGATCATCCGATCTTCCAATATCTCGACTTTACCGTCGATGATTATGGCGCGTTCGTGCGGGTCGTCGACGATCGCACGATTGGCAGTATGCGCAACCGCCTGGTCGCCGGCGCCAATCTCCACAACGGTACGATCGACACCAACCAATATGTCAACACCGCCGCGACCAAGGGCGCGCTCACAGCCTCGATGATCGACAAATCGCGCAATTTGTCTTTCTATGCCGAGAATTCGCTCTTCGTCCTGCCGCAGCTCTCGCTGATCGCCGGCGTCCAATATCTCGACGCCGGTCGCGAACGGCGCGACCGCTTCCTCTCCAATGGCGATCAGTCGGGCAAGAAGGACTTCAGCCTCTGGAGTCCCAAGTTTGGCGTCCTTTGGGATGTCACTCCGAACGCCCAGCTTTTCGCCAACGTCTCGCGCAGCGCGGAGGTGCCGAGCTACGACGCCAACGTCATCACCGCGGTCAACCTGCGGCCACAGCGCGCGACGACGTACGAAATCGGCACCCGCGGGCACAGCGGCGGTATCGGCTGGGATGTTTCGCTGTATCGCTCGGAGATCCGCGACGAACTGCAGTGCCTGACCACTGGCCCGTTCAGCGCCTGCTCGATCATCAATGCCGGCCGCACCGTCCATCAGGGCATCGAGGCCGGACTGAACGGCGACATCCCTATCTCCGCATCGGGCGACAGGCTGATGCTGACCGCCGCCTATACCTACAGCGACTTCAACTTCGACGGCGATCCCAATTACGGGAACAATGAACTGCCTGGCATTCCCAAGCACTACCTCCGCGCCGAGGTACTCTACAAACATACCAGCGGCTTCTACGCCGGTCCCAACGTCGAATGGGCGCCGGGCCACTATTTTGCCGACAATGCCAACACGCTGAGCGTCGATCCCTACGCGCTGCTGAACCTCAAGGCCGGGTTCGATGCGGGCAAGCACTGGTCGGTCTATGTCGAGGGCCGCAATCTGACCGACAAGCGTTACATCGCGACCGTCGCGATCGCAGGCGTCGCGAACGCCAATTCGGAGATCTTCAACCCAGGCACCGGCCGCGCCGTGTTCGGCGGCGTTCGCTTCACATGGTGACGTCGACCGACACACGATCGCCAACACAGGCAGGCACCGCCTATCGCACGATCTGGCGCTGGCATTTCTACGCCGGGCTGTTCGTGCTGCCCTTCATCCTGATCCTCTCGATCACTGGCGCGATCTATCTGTTCAAACCGCAGATCGAGCGCTGGGAGGAGCGTGCATGGCTGAACCTCGGGACTGAGGGGGCGGTATCGCCCGACGCGCAACTGGCGGCAGTGCTCGCGGCGAACCCCGGTGCCCGGTTCGACAATTACCGGCTTCCCCGAGAGACGGGTGATGCGGCGATGGTCCAGCTCGGCACCGCGCAGGGCGACAAGCGTCAGGTCTTCGTCTCCCCGCAGGGCAAGGTACTGGGGAGCTTCGATCCCGACACGCGCATCGCCGACACGGTAGCGCGCATTCACGGCACGCTTCTGCTCGGCACATGGGGCGACTGGCTGGTCGAACTGGCGGCGAGCTGGACGATCGTGATGATCCTGACCGGCCTCTATCTCTGGTGGCCCCGTCCATTCCGGGCCGCCGGCACGTTCTGGCCACGTCTGTCGCTCAAGGGCCGACCGCTCCTGAAGGACATCCACCACGTCACGGGCTTCTGGATCGCAGGGCTGGTGCTGATCATGCTTGCGAGCGGCCTGCCGTGGGCGGGTGCCTGGGGCAGCGCGTTCAAATGGGCGCGGACCGAGCTGGGGCTGGTCAGTGGGCCGCAGGACTGGAAGATCGGCGCCGATGGCGGCCATGCAGGCCATCATGGGGCCATGCCTATGGCTATGCGGCCTGCCTCGAACGAACCGAGCCTGTCGCTCGCCACGTTCGTTGCCAAGGCGCGCGGCGAAGACATGGCGTTTCCGGTCATCGTGTTGCCACCGCATGCGCCGCAACGCTTCGGTCCGCCCACCGGCGAGGTCTGGACAGTCAAATCCGAGGCGCAGAATCGCTGGCTCGGCCGGCAAGTGACCTATGAACCCATGACCGGCGCCGAGACGGGGCGCCGCGGCTTTGCCGACCAGCATGTCATCGACCGCATCGTCAACACCGGGGTTGCCTGGCACGAAGGCCAGTTGTTCGGCTGGGTCAATCAACTGATCGGCGTCGTTACCGCACTCGCGCTGGTCACCATCAGCATCCTCGGCGTCGTGATGTGGCTCAAGCGCCGGCCGCAAGGTGCGTTGGGTGCGCCGACTGCGATCACCGGCCGGGTGAAGCCCGCGCTCATCGTCACCTTCGTTCTCCTGGCGCTGCTGCTGCCGCTGTTCGGCGCTTCAGCGACGATCATCCTGGCGGTCGACTGGCTCGTCCGCCGCTCCACGCCTTCCCCGACATCCTGACCCCCGAAGGAGATAGACCGATGCGTTTTTCAACCTCTTTGATCCTGGCCAGCACGGTTCTGATGACGCACGCGACGGCTTTCGCCCAGCAGGCCACACGTTCACGCGTCGGAACACCGGGCCCGCCGCGATGCCGGCGGCCGCGAGCCAAGCGGCGATCGCCCGAACGGTGCGCGGGCTGAGATAGGCGGTTGCCCCCTCACCCTCCTGGTCACCCTTACTGGGGTCACTACACGAAAGTGACATTTAGGTACGCTAGAGGCCTACGAAGATGGAACGTCAGGCTTTTGCTTTTGCTGCCACTCCTTCGAGTGCCCTGTATAGGGCGGTTTTACCGACCTTGAGACGGGTAGCCGCTTCGCGGACCGTCAACCTTGCCGCGATATGGTCCCGCGCCTTTTTGAGCTTGTCGGGCGTAATGACCGGACGCCGTCCACACATCGGATGCCGAGTAAATTTCGCTATAGCGATACCAAGCCAACTACACTGTCTGGCACGCGCCGGTCACTTCACTTCCCCTGTCCCGACCGGGTTTCGGTGTAACCGTACGCGCGTAAAAATCCTTCCACCGCAGCGGCAACGGCCAGCTTCGGATCGATTTGAGGCTTCGTACCGTAGAGGAGCG
>CAZJXG010000147.1:0-7864 GCA_964549965.1 uncultured Sphingomonas sp.
CCAGCCGATCGAGCATGTCATGAGCCTGCGTTCGATGCCGAACCTCGACGTCTATCGTCCGGCCGACGTGATCGAGACCGCCGAATGCTGGGCCCTGAGCCTGGAGAAGGCCGATGGGCCGTCGCTGCTCGCGCTGTCGCGTGAAGGCCTGCCGCAGCTGCGCACCGACGTTTCCGAGAACCGCTCGGCGAAGGGCGCCTATCGCCTCAAGGCGGCGGAGGCCCCACGCAAGGCTGTGCTGATCGCCAGCGGTTCCGAGGTCGAGATCGCGCTGGCCACCGCCCGGAAGCTCGAAGAGGCCGGCCATGGTGCCGATGTCGTGTCGATGCCGAGCTGGGAGCGTTTCGACGCCCAGCCCGAAGCCTATCGCGCCGATGTGCTGCCCGATGGCGTGCTGCTCGTTTCGATCGAGGCGGGCACAACGATGGGCTGGGAACGCTATGTCGGCCGTAAGGGGCTGCGCTTCGGCGTCGACAGCTTCGGCGCGTCCGCCCCGGTGAAGGCGCTGTACAATCATTTCGGCCTGACGGCCGACACGCTCGCTCCGAAGATCATCGGGGCGCTAAACTAAGAACATCATATCTGCAGGAGTTTCGGCACATGGCTGTGAAGGTTGCGATCAACGGTTTCGGACGTATCGGCCGCAATGTGGCGCGCGCCATCCTCGAGCGGACGGATCATGATCTCGAGCTGGTCTCGATCAACGATCTCGCCGACGCCAAGGCGAACGCCCTGCTGTTCAAGCGCGATTCGGTCCACGGCGCGTTCAGCGGCACCGTGGAGGTCGACGGCAACGACCTGATCATCAACGGCAAGCGCATTCATGTGACGGCCGAGCGCGATCCGGCCAAGCTCCCCCATGCTGCCCAGGGCGTCGATATCGCACTCGAATGCACCGGCTTCTTCACCAACCGCAAGGGCGGCCAGGCGCATATCGATGCCGGCGCCAAGCGCGTGCTGATCTCGGCGCCCGGCAAGGAGGTCGACCTGACCGTCGTGTTCGGCGTCAACCATGACAAACTGACGGCCGATCATATCATCGTCTCGAACGCATCCTGCACCACCAACTGCCTGGCGCCCTTCGCCAAGGTGCTGCACGAATCGATCGGCATCGAGCGCGGCCTGATGACCACGATCCACGCCTATACCAACGACCAGAAGATCCTCGACCAGATCCACGAAGATCCGCGCCGTGCCCGTGCCGCCGCGATGTCGATGATCCCGACCACCACCGGCGCCGCCCGCGCGGTCGCAGAGGTGTTGCCGGAGCTGAAGGGCAAGCTCGACGGTTCGGCGATCCGCGTGCCGACCCCGAACGTCTCGGTCGTCGACCTGACCTTCACCCCGTCGCGCGATACCACCAAGGAAGAGGTCAACGCGCTGCTCAAGGCGGCGGCGGACGGGCCGCTCAAGGGCGTGCTCGGCTATACCGACGAGCCGCTCGTCTCGATCGACTTCAACCATGATGCGCATTCGTCGACGATCGATAGCCTCGAAACCGCAGTCATCGACGGCAAGCTGGTCCGCGTGCTCAGCTGGTACGACAATGAGTGGGGCTTCTCGAACCGGATGGTCGACACGGCCGGCGCGATCGGCAAGCTGATCTGATCATGGCCGGCCGGCTGATCGGCATCGCCCGCAAGGGCCGTCCCCACGGCCCGATGGAATTGCTCTATCATGTCGCGATCGGGATCGATACCGGGGTGCACGGCGACTATCGCGGCGCCGTCCGCCCCGGCCGGTCCAACCGGCGGCAGGTGACGATCCTGATGGCCGAGGATTGGACGGCGGCGCTGGCCGAGCTTGGGGCGCCGGTCTCCTGGGAGCAGCGCCGGGCCAATCTGCTGGTCGAGGGGATCGTCCTGCCGCGCGAAGAGGGCGTCCGGGTCCGGATCGGGCAGGCGGTGCTTGAGATCACCGGCGAATGCGATCCATGCCGCCGGATGGACGCTGTGGCCGATGGGTTGCAGCTGGCGCTGTGCCCCGAATGGCGTGGCGGGCGAATCTGCCGGGTGATCGAGGAGGGCGCGATCATAGTCGGCGATGATGTAGAGGTGCAGGCATAATGGCTTTCAAGACGCTCGACGATATCGGCGACGTGCGCGGCAAACGGGTTCTCGTCCGCGAGGATCTCAACGTGCCGATGGAAGAGGGCCGGGTCACAGACGATACCCGCCTGCGCGCCGCCGCGCCGACCCTCGCCGAACTGGCCGACAAGGGCGCGATCGTCCTGGTCCTCGCCCATTTCGGCCGGCCCAAGGGCGAGCGCAATCCCGACATGAGCCTCGCTCAGGTGACGGCGGCGTTCCGTTCGGTGCTGGGCCGCGAGGTCCGCTTCGTCGGCGACTGTTGCGGCGAGCAGGCCGAGGCGGCGGTGGCGCAGCTGGAGCCGGGCGATATCGCGCTGCTGGAGAATACCCGCTTCCACAAGGGCGAGGAGAAGAATGATCCGGCGCTGGCCGAGGCGATGGCGAAGCTTGGCGATCTCTACGTCAACGACGCCTTCTCGGCGGCGCACCGCGCCCATGTTTCGACCGAGGCGCTTGCGCATCTGCTGCCGGCCTATGCCGGTCGATCGATGCAGGCCGAGCTGGAGGCGCTGGAGAAGGCGCTGGGCAAGCCCGAGCATCCCGTCGCGGCGGTGGTCGGCGGCGCCAAGGTTTCGACCAAGCTGGACGTGCTCAAGCATCTCGTCGCCAAGGTCGATCATCTGATCATCGGCGGTGGCATGGCCAACACCTTCCTGGCCGCGCGCGGGGTCGATGTCGGCAAGTCGCTGTGCGAACATGACCTGAAGGACACCGTCCTCGAGATCCTCGCCGCCGCCGAAAAGGCCGACTGCATCGTCCACCTGCCCTATGACGTGGTGGTGGCGAAGGAATTCAGGGCCAACCCGCCGACCCGCACCGTCAACGTCCATGAGGTCGCCGCCGACGAGATGATCCTCGATGTCGGCCCGGCCGCGGTCGAGGCGCTCGGCGATGCGCTGAAGACGTGCAGGACCCTGGTATGGAACGGCCCGCTGGGCGCCTTCGAGATCGCCCCGTTCGATACCGCAACGGTGGCGCTCGCCCGCACGGCGGCGGCGCTGACCAAGGGCGGATCGCTGGTTTCGGTCGCCGGCGGCGGCGATACCGTCGCCGCGCTCAACCATGCCGGGGTGGCGGATGATTTCAGTTTCGTGTCGACCGCGGGCGGCGCCTTCCTCGAATGGATGGAAGGGCGCGAGCTGCCGGGGGTCGAGGCGCTCGAAGCCTGACCTTGGCCGAGCCGTCCCCCACAGCGCGGCTCGTCCCCTTCTTTCCGACGCACGTCATTGCCGAGCCCTGGCCGGCGTTTGAGGCGCATGCGGGCGCGTTGCGGGACGCGATCCTCGCTCGCCGCGCCGCCGATCCGGACGAGACGCCGCGCTGGTCGTCCGGCACCGATCTGCCCGACTGGGGCGGCGAGGCGGCGCGCGCGCTGTGCGCCCATGTCCAGGCGCGGATCGATACGATGACGGTCGACAAGGTGCAGGACGGCGACCGCCGCCGCTTCCGTTGGACCGCGACCCTATGGGCCGACCTGCTCACCCGCCATGGGGCGATCGATCTCCACGCTTTTCCCGGCACCAGCTGGACGGCGATCTGTTGCATCGACGATGGCTATGGTGGCGATGCCGACCCCATGCTGGGGGGCGAACTGGTCTTCCTCGACCCCCGCTATCCCGAGGTGCGGACACGGACCCCCGAGCTGCGCACCCGCCGCCAAGACGGCAGCGCCGACCAGCATGAGGTGCGGCTGCGCGCCGCAAGCGGGCAGATCGTGATGTTCCCGTCCTGGCTGGTGCACGGTGTGCGCCCGTTCGGCGGCGGCGGTTCGCGCATCTCGATCGCGATGACCTTCCGCGCGGATCGGCTGCGCTGATGGAACCGCTGGTCGCCGCGATGTTCGAGACGCCGCTGATCGTCGACGCGCTGCCCGATTTCGCCGCGCTCAATGTGCAGCTGGCCGACGCGATCCGCACGCGTAGGGCGCAGGATCCGGCGGGCATCAACCGGTCGAACCGCCTCGGCTGGCACAGCGACACCGCGATGGCGACATGGGGCGGCCCCGCGATCCGCCCGCTGATCGAGCGCGCCGTCGCCAACGCCAATGCGCAGACCATCGACATTCGCCGAGCCGGCGCGACGCCGTTCGGCTGGCAGGCCGAGGCCTGGGCCAATGTCACCGGCCGGGGGGCATCGAACCAGTTCCATTGCCATGCCGGGGTATTCTGGGCGGCGGTCTATTATGTCGACGACGGTTATGGCGGGTCGGCCGATGCGGCGCTGGGCGGCGAACTGGTGCTCGAAGACCCGCGCATGCCGGCGATCCTGTCGGAGGACCCGGACCTGCGGCTGCACGCCCGGCCCGACGATCCGCTGCCCGAACCCGAACAGCACATCCGGCCACGATCGGGCCAGCTGCTGATGATCCCCGGCTGGCTGCGCCACGGCGTCAGGCCCTATCTGGGCGATGGGCAGCGCATCTCGATCGCTATCAATCTTACCGCAATTCGCCCGATGGCCTGAATTTGCTGACGGGCCTGAGTTCCGGTGGTTGCCAGCAGCACCCCGGCATGGCTAGGGGCACATCATTGAAGGAGAACGCAGATGGTTGATCAGGGGATGGCGAAGAAGATCGCCGAAGGTGAAGGGTTTATCGCGGCGCTCGACCAGAGCGGCGGATCGACCCCCAAGGCGCTCAAGGGCTATGGCATCGAGGACGGTGCCTGGGGCTCCGAGGAAGAGATGTTCGGGCTGATCCATGCGATGCGCGCCCGAATCATCACCTCGCCCGCCTTCACCGGCGACAAGGTGATCGGCGCGATCCTGTTCGAGCGGACGATGGACGGCCAGGTCGACGGCAAGCCGACCCCGCAGGCGCTGATCGAGCGTGGCGTTGTGCCCTTCATCAAGATCGACAAGGGGCTGGAGGACGAGAAGGACGGCGTCCAGCTGATGAAGCCGAATCCCGGGCTCGACACGCTGCTCGCCCGCGCCCGCGGGCTGGGCGTGTTCGGCACCAAGGAGCGTTCGGTGATCAACCTCGCCAACCGCGCCGGCATCGCCGCGGTGGTGAAGCAGCAGTTCGAGGTCGGCCAGCAGGTGCTCGCCGGCGGGTTGATGCCGATCATCGAGCCCGAAGTGAATATCAAGAGCCCCGAGCGCGCCGAGGCCGACCAGATTCTGCTCGAGGAGCTGCTCAAGGCGCTCGACGCGATGAGCGGTGACGACAAGGTGATGCTCAAGCTGTCGCTGCCGACGAAGCCGGGCCTGTTCGACGCGCTGGTCGATCACCCGCGCGTGCTGCGCGTCGTGGCCCTGTCGGGCGGTTTCGCGCGGCCCGAGGCCTGCGTCGAGCTGGCCAAGAATCGCGGCGTGATCGCGAGCTTCAGCCGCGCCCTGCTCGAGGATCTGCGCGCGCAGATGAGCGATGCCGAGTTCAACGCCTCGCTGGGTTCGGCGATCGACGAGATCCATGCCGCGTCGACCAAGAAGGCGGTTCTGGCGGCGTGATCTTGTGGAGAGGGGAGGCGCTATCTCTCCCCTCATCGTCATTCCCGCGGATGCGGGAATCCATAACCTCCGAACCGCAAGAGGTTCGTGCTTCAGAGAATATGGATTCCCGCCTTCGCGGGAATGACGTTTGCGGTTAGAGGGGCGTCATGAACCTCGAAGACTTCACCGATGACGAGCTGCGCCTCGACCCCGGCTTCGCCGACCGCTTCGAGCGCGACGACAGGCGCCCGCCGGCCAAGCTCTATCTGATCTCGCCGCCCGCGATCGACGCGGCTTTCGTCGAGGCTTTGGCCGCCGCGATCGATGCGGCACCGATCGTCTCGGCGTTCCAGCTCCGCCTGAAGGGGATCGACGACCATCGCATCGCTGAACTGGCGGGGCCGCTCCAGGCGGTGTGTGCGTCCCGCGAGGTGGCGTTCATCATCAATGATTCGGTCGGGCTGGCCAAGCGGCTTGATGCCGACGGCGTCCATCTCGGCCAGGATGACGGCGACCCGCGCGAGGCACGGCAGATTCTCGGCCCCAAGGCGCAGATTGGCGTCACCTGCCATGACAGTCGCCACCTTGCGATGGAAGCGGGGGAAGCCGGCGCAGACTATGTCGCCTTCGGCGCCTTCTATCCGACGACGACCAAGGAGACCAAGCACCGGCCCGAGCTGTCGATCCTCGGCTGGTGGTCCACCCTGTTCGAAATCCCCTCGGTCGCGATCGGCGGGATCACGCCGGACAATGCCGCCCCGCTGATCGCGGCCGGCGCAGACTTCCTGGCGGTATCGGGCGCGGTATGGAACGACCCTGAAGGTCCGGCCGCGGCGGTGAAGAAATTCGCCGCGCTGCAGGGGATGGGGTAGGCTACCCCCCTGGACAGCGCTTTCGAGCTTTACCCCAGCTTCCCGAATTCCTTCTCGAACCCGGCCGTATCTCCCTGCTCCAGATAGCGGGCCTGATCGATCCAGCGGTCGCGGAAAATGCGGCCCTTGAACGCGCCGAGCCGGGTGTCGACTTCCGCCGCCTGGGCGGGGTCGAGGGCCGCGAGCTGGGCGAAGCGGTGGATGCCGATGCCGGCCAGCACGCTCTGCGCCTTGGGGCCGAGGCCCTTGATACGGGTCAGCTCGTCGGCGGGAAGGTCAGGATGCGCGTCGACGCCGATCACCGGCCCGGCCATGTCGAGCACGGCGGCGGCGCCGCCGTCGGCCAGGCCATGGCCCTCCTTCGCGGCAGGCTTCGCCGCTGACGCGGGCTTCGCCGCAGGCGGCGGCACGGCCTCGGTCAGCGAAACACGCTGGGTCGGCTTGCGCAGCAGCAGCACCAGCCCGATGATCGCGAAAAGCGCGACAATGGCTGCGATGATAAGCGTGCTATTCGACATTCCCCGTCCTTCCGAACTTTTGTCTACTCTTCCAATGCTGCAGCTGGAGAAGCGTTCCGCTGCCGTGCCAGCTCGCGCCACCCTATGTCGCGGCGGCAGAAGCCGCTCGCGAAATCGAGCGCATCGACGGCCGCATAAGCCGTGTCGCGCGCTTCCCCGATATCCGCCCCCAGCGCGGTGACATTGAGCACACGCCCGCCATTGGCGATCAGCCAGCCACCCTGCGACATCGCGGTGCCGGCGTGGAAGACCTTGGCACCCTTCGCCTCGGCCTCGGCGATATTGCGGATCGCGCCACCCCTGGCCGGGGTTCCCGGATAGCCCTTCGCCGCCATCACCACGGTGAGCGCGGTGTTCGGCGACAGGCTTGGGCGCGGCAGCTCCGCGAGCCGGCCTTCGGCCACCGCGAGCATCAGCGTGATCAGATCGTCCTCCAGCCTTAGCATCAGCACCTGACATTCGGGATCGCCGAAACGGGCATTATATTCGATCAGCTTGGGCCCGTCGGCGGTGAGCATCAGCCCGGCGTAGAGCACCCCGGAATAGGGGATGCCCGCTTCCGCCATCGCCCGCACGGTCGGCTCGACGATCTCCCTCATTGCCCGCGCCTCCAGCTCCGGGGTCAGCACCGGGGCGGGGCTGTACGCGCCCATGCCGCCGGTGTTGGGGCCGGTATCGCCGTCGCCGACGCGCTTGTGGTCCTGCGCCGATCCGAACGGAACCACCGTCTTGCCATCGGTCAGCGCGAAGAAGCTGGCTTCCTCGCCCGTCAGGAACTCCTCGATCACTACCTCGGCGCCGGCGCTGCCGAAGGTGCCGCCAAACATGTCGTCGATCGCATTCTCCGCCTCACGGCGGCTTTCGGCGATCACCACGCCCTTGCCCGCGGCGAGGCCATCGGCCTTGATCACCACCGGCACGCCGAAGCTGTCGAGCGCGGCCTTGGCGGCGC
>CAZJXG010000148.1:0-7783 GCA_964549965.1 uncultured Sphingomonas sp.
CGGGTTGAAACCCGCGAATAGGGCGAGTTTTCGCACTTCGGTCTAGAATCCGCCCGCTTACGACCTTTTAGTGCGATAATATATATTATGTTAAATAATCACAGGTATAAAGACACGCAAATGGCAGCTTTCCGGTCTTCGGCCCTTATCGCCCCATCAACATCACCGCAGCCGTCACGCCCAAAAAGATCACGGCCCACATGACGGCCAGCCGGAATATCCGTCCGGCTGGCAAGCCGCGACGCGCAAGATTGGGCACGACAAGGATGAGCATCGCCAGGATCGCGACGATGGCAACGAGACGATCTCCGCTCACAGGCTTATCTCCAGGCCGTCATGACCGGGTTCGACACCGGCCGGAAGCGCGGCGCATAATGTCGCATAGTCCATCGACTGGTCCATATGCGTCAGGATCGCGCGCTTGGGCCTGCAGCGCGCGATGGCATCTAGCGTCAGATCGAGATGCGCATGGGTCGGATGCGGCCGGGCCCGCAGCGCGTCGACGACCCAGATATCCACTCCTGCGAAGGTTTCGAGCATATCTTCTGTAAACATATGAAAATCGGTCGAATATGCGATCGACTTTCCATCTGAATCGAACCGAAATCCAGCGCTGTAGATGCTGCCATGCGGTTGTGCGACGCTGCGAAGCCGCATGTCGCCGATCAGCATGTCAGGCCGCAGGACATGCCGCTCGACAGTCGGCGGATAGCCGTCGCGCCCGTGGAAGACATAGCCGAACCGGGTTTCAAGCTGCGCCATCGTCTCGACAAAGCCATAGCCGGGCACCGGCGCCCGGCGGGCATGGAATATCTGACGGCAATCATCGATGCCGTGACAATGATCGGCGTGGTCATGAGTCCACAGGATCGCGTCGATGTCGATCACATCGGCATCAAGCAGCTGCTGGCGCATGTCCGGCGTCGTATCGACGAGCAGGGTCGTGACCTCGGTGGAGACAAGTATCGAGGCGCGGCTACGGCGATTGCGCGGCTCGGCGGGATCGCAGGCGCCCCAATCATTACCGATGCGGGGCACGCCCGAGGATGTTCCGCACCCCAGGATGCGCAGCTTCACTGTCGAGCTTTCGTGAACAACTTAAAGAAGTTGTCTGTCGTTGTTCGGGCAAGATCTTCAATATCCCAGTCCAGCTCCCCGGCGAGCACCTTCGCCGTGTCGGCCACAAAGGCGGGCTCGCATGGCTTTCCGCGATGCGGTACCGGCGCCAGAAACGGACTGTCGGTTTCGATCAGCAGCCGGTCGTGCGGGATGAGGCGTGCGGTCTCGCGCAGGTCGGCGGCATTTTTGAACGTCACGATCCCCGACAGAGAGATGGAGAAGCCGAGATCGAGCATCGCCCGGGCGAGGTCCGCGCTGCCCGTGAAGCAGTGGATGACGGCGGTGAAGGCCCCCTTCCCCATCTCCTCGGCTAGGATCGCCTTCGTATCCTCCTCCGCATCGCGGGTGTGGACGATCAGCGGCAGGCCGGTTTCGCGCGATGCGGCAATATGCCGGCGGAAGCTGGCACGCTGCCGGTCGCGATCGGACTTGTCATAATAGAAATCGAGCCCCGTTTCGCCGATGCCGACGATCCGGGGATGCGCGGCCTTGTCGATCAGCAGCGCGGTTTCGACATCCTCATGGGTGTCGGCATCATGCGGATGGATGCCGACACTGGCCCAGACATCGGGCTCGCGCTCGGCGGTCTCGAGCACGGCCGCCCATTCGGCGGCGCGGGTCGAGATGTTGAGCATCGTCGAAACGCCGGCGGCGCGCGCCGCGGCCAGCACCTCCTGCTGCCGCTCGGCGAGCCCGGCGTAGTTCAGGTGGCAATGGCTGTCGACGAACATCAGTCTTCGGCCACTTCCAGGTCCAGACGCGGGAACAGCGGCACCGGTTGTCCCACCATATAGCCGGAGCCGCGAAGCGCGTCATACCAGCTCTGATCCTCCACCGCCGCGAAATCGCGTTTGTCGGCGGCGATGCCCATCTGGTCGAGCAACGTGCCCGTGCTGGCCGGGATGACGGGCTGTATGGCGATGGCGAGGTCGCGGATGACGGTGAAAAGCGTGCCGAGCACGGTCTTCATCCGCTCCGGATCGCTCTTGCGCAGAGCCCAGGGCGCCTGCGCATCGACATATTGGTTGCAGGCGAACACCGCCTTCATCCAGGCTTCGATGCCGATCGAGAAGGCCAGCTGCTCAAAGGCGCGCGGCACCTCGTCGAGGCAGGCGGCGGCAACCGTCCGAACCAGCGCCGCATCATCCTCGTTGCGATCGAGCGCGGGGAGCTCGCCATCGAGATTCTTGAAGATCATCGACAATGTGCGCTGCGCCAGATTGCCGAAGCTGTTGGCCAGCTCCGCATTGGCGCGCGTGACGATCGCCTCATGCCCATAGCTGCCGTCCTGACCGAAGCTGACTTCGCGCATCAGGAAATAGCGGAGCTGATCGACGCCATAGCGTTCTGCCATCGCGATCGGGTCGACGACATTGCCGACCGACTTCGACATCTTCTCGCCCCGGTTCAGCAGGAAGCCATGGCCGAACACCTGCTGCGGCAGCGCGATCTTCGCCGACATCAGGAAGGCCGGCCAATAGACCGCGTGGAAGCGGACGATATCCTTGCCGATCAGGTGGAGACTGGCGGGCCAGTAACGGTCGAACAGCTCGCCGCCTTCGGGATAGCCCACACCGGTCAGATAATTGGTCAGGGCATCGACCCAGACATACATGACATGGCCGGGGCTGCCCGGTACGGGAACGCCCCAGTCGAAGCTGGTCCGCGACACGGAAAGATCGCTCAGGCCGCCACTGACGAAGCTGACGACCTCGTTGCGCCGGCTTTCCGGGCGGATGAAATCGGGTTGGTCGCGATAGAGCGCGAGCAGCGGTTCCTGGTATTTCGACAGTCGGAAGAACCAGCTTTCCTCGACGGTCCATTCGACCGGCGTGCCCTGCGGCGACAGCTTCTGTCCCCCTTCCCCGTCGGTCAGTTCCTTTTCGTCGTAAAAGGCCTCGTCGCGCACCGAGTACCAGCCCTCATAACGATCGAGATATAGATCGCCGCTGGCCTCCATGGCCTTCCAGATCGCCTGGCTCGCCGCATAATGATCGGTATCGCTGGTGCGAATGAAGCGATCATAGGAAATATTGAGAGTGCCGCACATCTCCTTGAAATAAGACGACATCTCATCTGCAAGTGCGCGTGGGGTTATATCCCGGCTCCGCGCCGCCTGCGCCATTTTCAGGCCATGTTCGTCGGTGCCGGTCTGAAAGCGCACATCGCGCCCCATCGACCGCTGGAAACGTGCGATCACATCGGCTGCGATCGCCTCATAGGCATGGCCGATATGCGGGCGGCCATTGGGATAGCTGATCGCGGTGGTGATATAATAGGGGTTCGACATGGCTTCAGCCATTAGGGTGGACTGGCACCATCCGCAACGATCGGATTGCGCCGACGCGCCCTATCGAGCCGGCGACAGCTTCGCGAGCATCGTTCCCAGTTCGAATACCGTAGTCGCGGGGTCGAGCGACAGGTGAACGGCGCTCTCGCCGATGCGGCGGGCATCCTCCCACAGCGACACCGCCTCGACCATCGCGGCGCCCCGGCGGCCTTGCGCCTCGCTGGCGATCCGGGCGGGAACCCGCTCCAGATAGGCCTCGTAGCGCGCCTGTGCCGCTTTGAGCCCGAGCTGCTTCGACAGCGCCGCCCGGATCGCGTTGGTCGGGTCGCCGCTTTCCACCAGACGATCCATCGCCGCGTCGAGCGCGGCGATCTGCAGGCCGGCGAAGCCGAGCGCGCGACCCGGCGAGCCGTTGCCGACCCGTACTAGCGCGTCGATCTCGTCGGGCGATTCCTCAGGCAAGGCGCGGCTCAGCGCGAGCCGCATCTGTGCCGTATCGAGCGGGGCGAAGCGGAGCTGGCGGCAGCGCGAACGGATCGTAGGCAGCAGCCGGCCCGGTGCATGGCTGATCAGGAAGAAGGTGGTGCCGGCCGGCGGCTCCTCCAGATTCTTGAGCAGCGCGTTGGCGGCAGGGCGCTCGAGGTCGTCGATCGCATCGATGATCACCACGCGGCGGGGCGACAGGCTGGGCGTGGTGGCGAACAGGCTCTGCAGCGAGCGGACCTGGTCGATCGTGATCGAGCGGGCCAGATCCTCGGATTTATCCTTCACCAGCCGTTCCAGGATACGCAGGTCGGGGTGGCTGCCGGCGCGGATATAACGGACGATCGGATGATCTTCGGGGGTGTCGAACCCCGGCCGCTGTACCGACGGACCGGCCGCATCGGCCAGAAGGCGGGTCGCGGCGGCGCGCGCGAAACTCGCCTTGCCAAGGCCCTCGGCACCGGTCAGCAGCCAGGCGTGGTGGAGCCGCCCCGAATCCGCCGCCGCGCGAAAGGCCGCGATCTGGCCGTCATGGCCGAGCAGGCTCATGGCAGCAGATCCGCCAGAGCCGCCATCAATCGGGCGGTGACCTGTTCGGGGGTGCCTTCAGCGCTCACAATCCGGATGCGGTTGGGCTCGGCCTCGGCGATTGCCCGGAAGCTGGCAGCCACACGATCGTGAAAGGCGCCTTCGCGCTTTTCGAACCGATCACTCTGCCCGATCCCCGCAGCGGATTGGCGAAAACTGGCATCGAACACCGGCATATCGAGAAGCAGGGTTCGGTCAGGGAGAAAGCCGTCGCTACCTATTGAATGCAGGGCCTTGATCGCCTCTACGCCAAGGCCGTCGGCACCACCCTGATATGCTATCGAACTATCCAGGAACCGATCGCACATTACCCATTGCCCATTGGCAATGGCCGGCCGGATCGTCTTGGCGACATGATCGGCGCGTGCCGCCGCGAACAACAGCGCTTCGGCACGCGCGTTCCAGCGATCGGCGCCACCTTCGAGCAGCAGCTTGCGGATCGCCTCGGCGCCCTCGCTGCCGCCCGGCTCGCGTGTTTCGACGACGTCGATACCGCGTGCGCGCAGCGCGGCGGCCAGCGCCTTCGCCTGGGTCGATTTGCCGACCCCCTCCCCGCCTTCCAGCGTGATGAACCTGCCGGCCACGGCCGCCACGGCCTCAGCTGAGGCCGAACAGCCAGCGCAGGCCCGCCATCACCCGATCGAAGAAGCCGGCGGTGCCGACATCCGCATCGGCGACGAGCGGCAGCTTCTGCGGCGCCATGTCAGGCCCGGTGACGACGAGATCGGCGATATGATCGCCCTTCTTGAACGGCGCCTTGACCGGCCCCTGATAGACCACCTTCGTCTTCAGGTCGGAACCCAGCCCGGCCGGAATGGTCACGCTCAGGTCCCTGGGCGCGACGAGCCCGACCTCACGGACATCGCCCAGCTGGACCTCGGCTGTCTGCACCTTGCGGCCCTTGGGAACGAGCGCCTTGGCCTGCCAGGCGCGGAAGCCCCAGTTCATGAACGACACCGACTGCTCGACCCGCTGGTTGAACGAGGTCAGCCCCGACAGGACCATGACGAGGCGGCGACCATTCTGCTCGGCCGACCCCGTGAAGCCATAGCCCGCTTCCTCGGTATGGCCGGTCTTCAGCCCATCGGCACCAGCGACGCGGCCCAGCAGCGGATCGCGATTGGCCTGGGTGATCGCCTGACCACTGCCCATCGTCTTGCCCCAGGTGAAGTTGGGCCGGCTGTAGAAGGTCTTGTAGAGCTTGGGGTGCTCTTCGATCGTCTTCTGCGCGAGCGTCGCCAGGTCACGCGCCGACACATAGGTCACGCCGCCGTCCGGCCATCCGTTCGAGGTACCGAAATGGCTGTTGGTGAGCCCCATTTCGCGGGCGCGGCGGTTCATCAGCGCGACGAAGGCCTGCTCGGTGCCGGAGATATGCTCGGCCAGGACGACACAGGCGTCATTGCCCGACAGGGTGACGATGCCGAACAGCAGATTGGCGACGCTCACCTGCTCGCCGGGCGACAGGAACATCGTCGAACCCGCGGCGGGGCCATGCCATTGTTTCCAGGTCTCGGGGCGGACGGTCGCCATCGCATCCAGCTTCAGCTCACCCTTCCGGATCAGGTCGAAGGCGACATAGACGGTCATCATCTTCGCCATCGACGCAGGCGGCATCCGCACGTCCGGATTCTTGGCGTAAAGGATCGCGCCGGACGACAAATCCTTCATGAACGCGACCGGCGCGGGCGTGTCGAAGGGCGGCGCCGCAGCCTCGGCCGGGATCGCCAGGCTGAGGAAAAGACCGGAAAACAGGGCGATCTTGCTGCGCTTCATCGGGGAGAATTTCCATCCATTATAGTGCGGTCGCTGGCGATGCGCACCAGCCTGGCATCCTGATAGCCGTAGGACCGGACCTGCGCCAGCGCGCTCGTCGCATCGGCCTCGGCTTTGTAGGGACCCATCCGGACCCGCCACAGGCTGCCCGCCGGCTCGATACGCCCGCCGACCAGTTCGGCGATCTCCTCGGCACGGGCGCGGCTGCTCACGGCGGCCACCTGGATAAACAGCCCGCCGACCGGAACGGCCTCATCGGGTATGGCGGCCGCCACACGGGGCGGTGCCTTCGGGGTTGGCGCGCGGGTGGCGAAACGCCGGTTGAGCGCCGCCAGTTCGCCCGTGCTGGCATAAGGGCGCCCGGCGGCCGGCCGCCCCCAGCGCAGCTCCAGCTTGTCCGCCTCGGGCGGATCGACCCGGCGGACCCGGACCCGCGCCACCCCAAGCCGTTCGGTGCCCAGCAACTGGGCCGCGCGGCGGGACAGATCGATGATCCGGTTCGACACGAAGGGACCGCGATCATTGACCCGGACGACTATGGTGCGCCCGGTATCGAGCGCCGTCACCTCGACATAGCTGGGTAGCGGGAGGGTCTTGTGAGCCGCGCCGACATTGCCCATGTTGAAGAACTCGCCATTGGCGGTCGGCGCACCATGGAATTGATCGCCATACCAGGACGCCAGCCCGACCTCATCATAGTCGCGCTCGTCGGCCGGATAATACCAGACGCCGGCGATCTGATAGGGCTTGCCGATCTTGACCGGGGTGTCCGCGGCGGGAAGTCGCGGCCGGGATGGCGCCGGGTGCGGCCTGGCGGGGCCTGGCCGCTCCGGTCGGGGAACGCCGCAGCTTGCGAGCAGCAGCACCAAGCCGAGCGCTATCGCCCTATTCGACGATCGCATCGCCGAGCAGGCCCACCGAGAGCGCATAGAAATTGGAACAATTATAGTCGAGGATCGAGCGATAATTGGTGGTGAGCAGATAGCCGGTCTTGCCGGCACCATCGGGCTCGATCAGCGACGCCAGTTCATCCTCGGCCGGAACCCGTCCGCCCAGCATCTGGATACCCTTGTCGCGCCATTCGGCGATCGTCAGCCAGCGGCTCTGGCGGGCAAAGACGCGGGGACAGCGTGGCGAGCTGAGCGGGGAGCGGATCGCCGCGCGGTCGATCCCTTCGGGTACGCGGACCGCGACGCCCCAGGGCACATCCTTCTTCCAGCCGGCGTCACGCAGATAATTGCCGATCGATGCGAGCGCGTCGGGTTCGCTGCGCCAGATGTCGGGCTTGCCGTCGCCATCGGCGTCGACCGCGAGCCGCAGATAGACCGATGGCAGGAATTGCGGATAGCCGGTGGCACCAGCCCAGCTGCCTTTCAGCTGGGCGCGCGGCACACCACGGCTCATCAGGATCAGGGTTTTCAGGAATTCGTCGGCGAACAGATCGCGCCGACGGCCTTCGTAAGCGAGCGAGCCGAGCGCGTTGAGCAGGTCGAAATTGCCGGTGAAGGTGCCATAGCCGGTTTCATG
>CAZJXG010000149.1:0-7626 GCA_964549965.1 uncultured Sphingomonas sp.
TGTGTTGGGTGTGTTTGGGTTTTGTGGGCTCAGGCCGGGCAGGCCGCCGGCCTGAGCCCGAAAAGAAAGGAGCGCCCGCCGATTAAGCGGACGCCCCTTCCGGACTAGTCTTTCAGAGATCGATCAGACGACGCCATAAGCGAGCATCGCGTCGGCCACCTTCTTGAAGCCGGCGATGTTGGCGCCCTTCACATAGTCGATATGATCGCTGCCCGCGGTACCGCCATATTCGATGCAGCGCGAATGAATGCCCTGCATGATGTCGAGCAGCAGACGCTGCAGCTCTTCTTCCTTCCACGAGATGCGGGCCGAGTTCTGGCTCATCTCGAGGCCCGACACCGCGACGCCACCGGCGTTGGCGGCCTTGCCGGGCGCGAAGAGGATCTTCGCCTTCTTGAAGACATGGGTGCCTTCGAGCGTGGTCGGCATGTTGGCGCCTTCGGCGACCGCGATGCAGCCATTCTTGACGAGGACCGCGGCCTCTTCGGCGTTAAGCTCGTTCTGCGTCGCGCAGGGAACCGCGACATCGCACGGAACCGACCAGGGCCGCGCACCGCCGCCATGGAACTGGGCGCCCTTGAACTCCTTCACATATTCGGAGATGCGGCCGCGACGGACGTTCTTGAGCTCCTTGATCCAATTGACCTTGTCCTGGGTGATACCTTCGGGATCATAGATATAGCCCTCGGAATCCGACAGGGTGAGCACCTTGCCGCCCAGCTGGTTGATCTTCTCCGCGGCATGGGTCGCGACGTTGCCGGAACCCGATACGACGGCATTCATGCCGACCAGGTCCTTGCCCTTGTGCTTGAGCATTTCGTGCAGGAAGTAGACCGCGCCGTAGCCCGTGGCTTCGGTGCGGATCAGCGAACCGCCATATTCGAGGCCCTTGCCAGTCAGCACGCCGGTGAACTCGTTGGTCAGGCGCTTATACTGGCCGAACATATAGCCGATCTCGCGGCCGCCCACGCCGATGTCGCCGGCGGGCACGTCAACGTCGGCGCCGATGTGCCGATAGAGCTCGTTCATGAAGCTCTGGCAGAAGCGCATCACTTCATTTGGGCTCTTGCCCTTCGGATTGAAGTTGGAGCCGCCCTTGCCGCCACCCATGGGCAGGCCGGTCAGCGCGTTCTTGAAGGTCTGCTCGAACGCCAGGAACTTCAGGACGCTTTCGGTCACCGACGGATGGAAACGGATGCCACCCTTGTATGGCCCGATCGAATTGTTGTTCTGCACGCGCCAGCCACGCTGGACGCGGATATTGCCCTTGTCGTCTTCCCAGCAGACGCGGAAGCTGATCACCCGGTCCGGCTCCGCGATGCGGCGCAGGATCTGGTATTTATGATATTGCTCCTTGTCGGCGATGAAGTCGAAAATATCCTCGGCGACTTCCTGCACCGCCTGAGCAAATTCAGGCTGACCCGGATTACGCTTTTTCACGCCCTCGACGAATGCCGCGAGGTCGACATGATCAGAAACCGCCATAGTGATGTTCCCCTGCTCCTCGGATCCGAGCCCTTTCCCGTGGGACTCGGCATCCGTTACGGCTAGGCATCCCGCGATTCCTTCGCCCTAGCAAGGACTTTCAGCAGGGATTGGCAGGATTATTGAGCCATTTCCGCAGCATCGACACAGCACCGAAACAATATCGTAACGAACCCCGATTTCTGAGGTTGCGGCTACCAGTGACCCCACCATCCGAACACCGAACCCAATGGGGTGAAAGGCGCGCCGAGCCCGACGAACAGGATGATAGCGAGGATCGCCAGCAGCGTTCCCCAATGCAGGGCGCGCTGCACAAGGCTGAACAAGTAGGTCAGCCACGCAACGGTTTCCCGGCCCGCCTTATGGCTCCGCCTCCGCCGTCTTCGCCGCCGCTTGACAGGTTGCTGTTCCATGCCCTCGCGAACATGCACGAAATATTCGCAAAGCCAAAGCGCTTTGACGCCGCGACCTGGGCGTGACGTGGCTCACATAACCAGGTCAAGCACCCGGCATGTGAAGATCAGCTGTCGAGGATGTCGGCGACCGCCGCCGAAACGATCGCCATATCGGCCATCCCGTCGACCCGCTGGACCAGCCCGCGCGCTTCGTAGATCGGCAGGATCGGAGCCGTCTTGGCGCGATATTCGGCCATGCGGGTCCGCACCGTCTCTTCATTATCGTCGGGGCGGCGCTTGAATTCGGTCGAGCCGCACTTGTCGCAGGTGCCCGCGACTTTCGGCTGCTTGAACCGATCATGATAGCCCTCGCCGCACTCACCACAGGTGTAGCGGCCGGTGATGCGCTCAACGAGCGCGTCCTCGTTGACCTCAAGCTCGATCACATGATCGAGGCTGCGGCCACGGCTTGCCAATATCTCGTCGAGCGAGCGGGCCTGCGCCTCGGTGCGGGGATAGCCATCGAAGATCGCGCCCTCGCCGGGTGCCATGCTGTCGAGCTTCTCGCCGATCAGGCCTGAGACGATCTCGTCCGAGACCAGCTCGCCGGCGTCCATCACGGCCTTTGCCTTCAGACCTATCGGCGTTCCCGCCTTCACGGCGGCGCGCAGCATGTCTCCGGTCGAGAGCTGCACCATGCCGCGATCAGCCACGAGTTTGGACGCCTGCGTTCCCTTGCCGGCGCCCGGCGGTCCGAGCAGGATGATGTTCAACGCCGATTTCCCCCCTTGAGTTTGGCTTTCTTGATGAGGTCGCCATATTGGTGCGCCAGCAGGTGGCTCTGGATCTGCGTCACCGTATCGATCGTAACGTTGACGACGATCAGCAGGCTGGTGCCGCCCAGCGCAATGCCCAGACCATATTTCGCGGTGACATATTCCGGCACCAGGCAGATGAAGGTCAGGTAGGCCGCGCCGATCACGGTGATGCGGGTCAGCACATAATCCAGATAGTCGGCGGTGTTCTTGCCAGGGCGGATACCCGGGATGAAGCCGCCATAGCGCTTCAGATTGTCCGCCGTTTCCTCCGGATTGAAGACGACCGCCGTGTAGAAGAAGCAGAAGAAGATGATGCCCGCGGCATAGAGCGCCATGTAGAGCAGCGTACCGTGGTGGAGATACTGGTTCATCCCGATGATGATATCGCCCCACAGGCTTTCACCCTGCGTGCGCTGCCCGGCGAACTGGCTGATCGTCAGCGGCATCAGCAGCAGCGAGGACGCGAAGATCGGCGGGATGACGTTGGCGGTGTTGATCTTGAGCGGCAAATGGCTCTTGTCGGCCTGCATCATGCCACGCTGGGTCTGGCGCTTGGGATATTGGATCAGCACCCGGCGCTGCGCGCGCTCCATGAAGACGATGCCGGCGACCAGCCCGACGACGCCGATCACCGCCGCAATGATGAACATCGCCGAAAGCGATCCGGTGCGGCCGCCTTCGAACAGGTTGGCCAGCGCGGTGGGAAGCTGCGAGACGATGCCGGCCATGATGATCAGCGAGACGCCGTTGCCGATGCCGCGGCTGGTGATCTGCTCACCCAGCCACATCAGGAACATCGTGCCGCCGATCAGCGAGATCACGGTGGTGGCGCGGAAGAGATAGGGATCGATCACCACCGCCTCCATGCCGGCGCTGGCACCCCAGCCCTCGAGGCCGACCGCGATGAAATAGCCTTGAATGCCGGTCAGCAGCACCGTGCCATAGCGGGTGTACTGGTTCAGCTTCTTGCGGCCACTCTCACCTTCCTTCTTCAGCGCGCCGAGCGTCGGCGACAGCGAGGTCGCGAGCTGCACCACGATCGAGGCGGTGATGTAGGGCATCACGCCGAGCGCGATCAGCGACATGCGGGTCAGCGAGCCGCCCGAGAAGGCGTTGAAGAAATCGAGCACGCCGCCCTTGGTCGTTTCGAACAGCGATGCCAGCACACGCGGGTCGAGCCCCGGCAGCGGCACGTGGCTCAGCAGGCGGAAGATGATCAACGCGCCCAGGGTAAACCACAGGCGTTTCTTGAGCTCGGTCGCCTTCGCGAACTGACCCAGGTTGATGTTGGCGGCCATTTGTTCGGCTGCGGATGCCATCTTGTTCTCAGACCCCGGAAAAAGAAACGGCGGCGAACCTTATGGTCCCGCCGCCGCCTCATATAGTGTATGGTTCGGACTTGTCATGCCCCCGAATGAGGTAGCGACAATCAGGCCCCGAACTCGATCCCTTGAAGAGGAAGCGCAAGGCGCTTCCGCCGATAGGGTGAATCGAGTTCTCACCATAGTGAAAGCGTGACTCACGTTTCAGGCTAAAAGCCTGAAACGATCAAGCTTTGTTGGCGGCCTTCTTCGCTTCCTTGTCGGCGGCACGCACCTTCTGGACGGTGCGGTGCTTGGCAGCGGCCTTCTCGGCGGCAGGAACCACCTCGATCACCTCGACCGAACCGCCCGCCTTCTCGATGGCAGCCTTGGCACCGGCCGAAACGCCAGCGACCTTCAGCGACAGCTTCGCGGTCAACTCGCCCTTGCCCAGAACGCGCACGCCGTCCTTGCCGCCGCGCGCCACGCCGGCTGCCTGGAGCGCCGCGTGATCGATCACACCCTTGGCGTCGAGCTTGCCGGCATCGACCAGCTTCTGGATCGCGCCGAGGTTCACCTCTGCATGGTCCTTCGCGAAGATGTTGTTGAAGCCGCGCTTCGGAATCCGCATGTGCAGCGGCATCTGGCCGCCTTCAAAGCCGTTGATCGAGACGCCCGAGCGGCTCGTCTGGCCCTTCTGGCCGCGGCCGGCGGTCTTGCCCAGGCCGGAACCGATGCCACGTCCGACGCGGACCCGGCTCTTGCGGGCGCCGGCATTGTCGCGGAGATCGTTCAGTTTCATATCGTGCACTCGCTTTCGCTATGTTCGCGCTGAATAGAGGAAGGGGGCGATTAGCCCCCTTCGATCCATTTTGCCAGCCCCGAAAGGCCGGCCGATCAAGCGAGGATCAATCCTCGACTTTGACCATATGCTGGACCTTGGCGATCATACCGCGCACCTCGGGGGTGTCGGCGAGCTCGCGGGTCTTGTGCATCTTGTTGAGGCCGAGGCCGATCAGCGTCGCGCGCTGATCGGTGGGACGGCGGATCGGCGAACCGATCTGGGTCACCTTGATGGTCTTGGCAGCCATGATCGATTACTCCGTGATCGCCGCGGCTTCGGCCTCGGCGGCCGGGGCCGAAACACCGCCACGACCCAGCAGGTCGGCGATCTTCTTGCCACGGCGCTGCGAAACCGACTTCGGCGACGTCTGATCGGCGAGCGCCTCGAAAGTCGCCCGGATCATGTTGTAGGGGTTCGAGGTGCCGACCGACTTGGTCACGACGTCGTGGACGCCAAGGCTCTCGAAGATGGCGCGCATCGGACCACCAGCGATGATGCCGGTGCCCGGAGGCGCGGTGCGGACGGTCACGCGGCCGGCGCCGAAATGGCCCTTGCCGTCATGATGCAGGGTCCGGCCCTCGCGAAGCGGAACGCGGACCATCGCCTTCTTGGCGGCGGCGGTCGCCTTCGAGATCGCCTCCGGCACTTCGCGTGCCTTGCCATGGCCGAAGCCGGCGCGGCCCTTGCCGTCACCGACGACGACCAGTGCCGCGAAGCCGAAGCGCTTGCCGCCCTTCACCGTCTTCGAGACGCGGTTGATGTGGACCAGCTTCTCGATCAGTTCTTCGCCCTGATCCTCACCGCCCTTGTTGCGGTCGTCGCGACGGCCACGATTGCCGTCACGGCCGCGGCCGCCACGATCATTGCCGCCACCGCCGCCACGGCCACGGCCGCCACGGCCGCGACGATCGCCCTGGGGCTCGGCGCCGGGAATGGCTTCAGCAGGCGCAGCCGCCTGGATTTCGGTTTCGTCAGCCATTTAGAACTCCAATCCGCCTTCGCGGGCCGCATCGGCCAGCGCCTTGACGCGGCCATGGAACAGGAAACCGCCGCGATCGAACACCACCTGGGTGACGCCCGCCGCCTTGGCGCGCTCGGCAACCGCCTTGCCCACCGTCGCGGCGGCATCGGCCGTCGCCCCGGTCTTGCCCTTCATATCCTTTTCCAGGGTCGAAGCCGAAGCGACCGTGCGGCCGGCCTCGTCGTCGATCACCTGAGCGTAGATATGACGGCCCGAACGATGCACCGACAGGCGCGGACGCATGCCGCCCTTGGCGCGAAGCGCGGTACGGACGCGCCGACGACGGCGCTCGAAGAGAGAGAGAGACTTGCCCATTACTTCTTCTTCCCTTCCTTGCGGAAGATATACTCGCCGGCATATTTGATACCCTTGCCCTTGTAGGGCTCGGGCTTGCGCCAACGGCGGATTTCCGCAGCAACCTGACCGACCTGCTGCTTGTCGATACCCGAGATGTTGACCGTGGTCTGATCCGGGGTCACGATCGTGATACCCTCGGGGATCGCGAAATCGACATCGTGGCTGTAGCCGAGCTGCAGCTTGAGGTTCTTGCCCTGAACATTGGCGCGATAGCCGACGCCGGTGATCTGGAGGGTCTTGGTATACCCCTCGGTCACGCCGGTGATCAGGTTCTGCACCAGCGTCCGCTGCATGCCCCAGAAGGAGCGCGCACGCTTGGTCTCGTTCGCCGGCTGGACCGAAATCGAGCCGTCCTCGACCGCATAGCTGACCTCATCGGCCAGGCTCAGGCTGAGCGTACCCTTCGGACCCTTGACCGAGAGCGTCTTGCCCTCGATCGCGGCGGTGACACCGGCCGGCACGGGGACCGGCTTCTTACCGATGCGGCTCATCAGAAGACCTCCGCGAGAACCTCGCCGCCGACATTCTGTTCGCGCGCTTCCGCGTCGGACAGAACACCCTTGGGCGTCGAGACGATGGTGATGCCCAGGCCGTTGCGGACGCGCGGGAGTTCCTTCGAACCCGAATAGACGCGGCGGCCCGGCTTGGAGACGCGGGCGACATGCTGGATAGCAGGCTGCCCTTCGAAATATTTCAGCTCGATGCGCAGGCCGTTGTGGCCGGCGAGTTCCTCTTCGCTATAGCCACGGATGTAGCCTTCGCGCTGGAGAACGTCGAGCACGCGAGCGCGCAGCTTGGACGCGGGGGAAACCACGCTGTCCTTGCGGGCGCGCTGCCCGTTGCGGATGCGGGTGAGCAAATCACCCAGGGGATCGGTCAGAGCCATATTCTCGGTTCCTTACCAGCTCGACTTCGTGACGCCGGGGATCAGGCCCTTGTTGGCCAGATCGCGCAGCTGAATACGGCAAAGCCGGAACTTGCGATAATAAGCGCGGGGACGACCCGTCACTTCGCAACGGTTGCGCACGCGCGTCGGGTTCGCGTTACGCGGGATTTCGGCGAGCCTCAGGCGCGCGATCAGGCGCTCCGTCTCGTCCTTGCTCTCGTCGTCAGCAATCGCCTTCAGACGGGCATATTTGCCCGCATAAGCCTTCACGAGCTTCTTGCGACGCTCATTCTTGTTGATCGAACTCAGTTTCGCCATGACTTAAGTTCTTCCTTCTCTAGCAGACCGCTTACGCGGCCTGCTTCTGATCCTGATTTTCCGCCGGGAAGGGGAAGCCGAAAAGACGCAGCAGCTCGCGCGCCTCATCATCGGTCTTCGCCGTCGTGGCGACGATAACATCCATGCCGCGGATCTTGTCCACCGAGTCATAGCTGATCTCCGGGAAGATCAGCTGCTCCT
>CAZJXG010000150.1:0-7601 GCA_964549965.1 uncultured Sphingomonas sp.
TGCGGGAAGCTGCCCATGTCGCAGGCGCCCTGGACATTGTTCTGGCCGCGCAGCGGATTCACCCCGGTGCCCTCGCGGCCGATATTGCCGGTCGCCATGGCGAGGTTGGCGATTGCCATCACCGTCGACGATCCCTGGCTATGCTCGGTCACGCCCAGGCCATAATAGATCGCGCCATTGCCCCCGGTCGCATAGAGGCGCGCGGCGGCGCGCAGGGTCGCGGCCGGAACGCCGGTCAGCACCTCGGTTGCCTCGGGGGAGCGATGCGGCTCGGACACGAAGGCCGCCCAGTCCTGATATTCGTCCAAGTCGCAGCGCTCGCGGATCCAGGCCTCGTTCGCCAGCCCCTCGCTCACGATGACATGCGCCATCGCGGTCAGCACCGCGACATTGGTCCCCGGCTTCAGCGGCAGGTGATGTTGCGCCTCGACATGCGGGCTGCGCACCAGATCGATGCTGCGCGGATCGATGACGATCAGTCTGGCACCCTGCCGCAGCCGCCGTTTCATCCGGCTCGCGAAAACCGGATGGGCATCGGTCGGGTTGGCGCCGATCACCAGGATCACATCAGCCTGCATGACGCTGTCGAAATCCTGCGTACCCGCCGACGTGCCGAAGGTGGTCTTCAGCCCATAGCCGGTCGGCGAATGACAGACGCGCGCGCAGGTATCGACATTGTTGTTGCCGAAGCCCTGACGGATCAGCTTCTGGACGAGGAAGGTTTCTTCATTGGTGCAGCGGCTGGACGTGATGCCGCCGATCGAACGCTTGCCATATCTGGCCTGGATTCGCCGGAATTCGGACGCCGTATGCGCGATCGCCTCGTCCCAGCTGACCTCGCGCCAGGGATCGTCGACCGAGGTGCGGATCATCGGGTTGAGGATGCGTTCCTTGTGATTGGCATAGCCCCAGGCGAAGCGGCCCTTGACGCAGCTATGGCCGCGATTGGCCTTGCCGTCCTTCCACGGCACCATCCGCACCAGCTCCTCCCCGCGCATTTCGGCCCGGAAGGTGCAGCCGACCCCGCAATAGGCGCAGGTGGTGACGACGGCGCGTTCGGGCGTGCCGATTTCGACCACGGATTTCTCGACCAGCGTTGCTGTGGGGCAGGCCTGCACGCAGGCGCCGCAGGAGACGCATTCCGAACCCATGAAATTGTCCGACGCCAGCCCAGCACTGATTTTCGAGCCGAAGCCACGGCTTTCCACTGTTAGCGCGAGCGTGCCCTGCACCTCGTCGCAGGCGCGCACGCAGCGCGAACAGACGATGCACTTGGTGCTGTCGAAGGTGAAATAGGGGTTCGACTCGTCCTTGTCGGCGACGAGATGATTGGCCCCTTCATAGCCGTAGCGAACCTCGCGCAGCCCGACCGCGCCGGCCTGGTCCTGCAGTTCGCAATCGCCATTGGCGGAGCAGGTCAGGCAATCGAGCGGATGATCGGAGATGTAGAGCTCCATCACCCCCTTGCGCAGCGTGCTCAGCTTCTCGGTCTGGGTGCGCACGATCATGCCTGGCGCCACCGGGGTGGTGCAGGAGGCCGGATAGCCGGGGCGCCCGTCTATCTCGACCAGGCACAGGCGGCACGAGCCGAAGCTTTCGAGCATGTCGGTTGCGCACAGCTTCGGGATCGATGTCCCCATCAGCGCGGCGGCCCGCATGATCGACGTTCCCTCCGGAACCGCGATGCTCTGACCGTCGATGGTCAGCGCGACCATCGGGCCGGTCACGGGCATCGGCCGGGTGCCGAGGTCGAGTTCGCCGATCCACGCCATGGCCTTACTCCGCCGCTTGCGGAAGCGCGGGTGCGCCGCCGAAATCCTCAGGGAAATGATCGAGGGCGCTCAGCACCGGATAGGGAGTGAACCCGCCCAGCGCGCACAGCGATCCATATTTCATCGTGTCGCAAAGGTCGCGGAGCAGCCCGATCTCCTTGTCCTGCGCCCGATCGAGACGAACCGGCGAACGCGAGCCCAGCGCGGCCAGCAGGCTCACTCCCGGAGGGGTAGACAACCACCCCCCACCCTCGTCACCCCGGACTTGATCCGGGGTCCCGCTTTTCTTGTCGACGTCAGAAAAAGAAGCGGGATCCCGGATCAAGTCCGGGATGACGGCTGCTTTAACGGCGCGACCAGCGATGATCCGGTCGATCGTCTCGACCCCACGGGTCGAACCGATCCGGCACGGCGTGCATTTGCCGCAGCTTTCGATCGCGCAGAACTCCATCGCGAAACGCGCCATCTTCGCCATGTCGACGCTGTCGTCGAATATCGTGATCCCGGCATGGCCGATCAGCCCGCCCGCCGCCGCGAACGCCTCATAGTCGAACGGCAGGTGGAACATCGACGGCGGCATATAGGCGCCCAGCGGCCCCCCGACCTGCACCGCGCGGACCGGACGGCCCGATGCGGTGCCGCCGCCAATCTCGTTCACCAGTTCGCCCAGGGTGATGCCGAAGCCGACCTCGAACAGCCCGCCATGCCGCACATTGCCCGCGATCTGCACCGGCATCGTCCCGCGCGATCGGCCGAAGCCGACGGCGGCATAGGCCTCGGCCCCCTCGCTCAGGATGAAGGGGATCGCGGCCAGGCTCAGCACATTGTTGATCACGGTAGGCTTGCCGAACAGGCCCTGGATCGCCGGCAGCGGCGGCTTGGCACGCACCTGGCCGCGCTTGCCCTCGATGCTGTCGAGCAGCGCGGTCTCCTCGCCGCAGACATAGGCCCCGGCGCCCACCCGCACTTCCAGCGTGAAGGGGGCGATCTCGCGTTCCGCCAGCGCGATCGCGCGCCGCATCATATCGATAGCGAAGGGATATTCGGACCGGATGTAGATATAGCCATGATCGGCGCCGACCGCGTGAGCCGCTATCGCCATGCCCTCGATCAGGCAGAAGGGGTCGCCTTCCATCAGCATGCGGTCGGCGAAGGTGCCGCTATCGCCCTCGTCGGCGTTGCAGACGATGAACTTCTCATCGGCCCGCGCGTCGTGCACGGTCTGCCACTTTATCGCGGTTGGAAAGCCTGCCCCGCCGCGTCCGCGCAGGCCCGACGCCTTGACCGCGTCGATCACCACCTGCGGCGCCATCGCCCGCGCCGCGCGCAGCCCGCGCCAGTCGCAAGCCGCCAGATCGAGCGGATCGACGAGCCCGCAGCGCGCGCAGGTGCAGCGCTGCTGCCGCGCGAAGAAGGGCAGCGCCTCGATCGGCCCGAGCCGCTTCGCATCGTCTCCCGCCAGGATCGCCGCGACATCGTCCGGTCCGGCCGGGCCATAGCCGATCCGCCCCTCGGCGGTCTCCACCTCGACCAGCGGCTCGATCGCGAACAGGCCCCGGCTCCCGGTGCGCACCACGGTGCAGCCCGCGCGCTCGAACGCCTCGGCCAGCGCGTCGCTGCCCAGCGCGACCGACGCCATGTCGCGGCTGATAAAGACCCTGGTCATGCCGCCACCGCTGCCGCGATCCGCTCGATCGCCGCGTCGCCATCGATCCGGGCGACGGGCGCCCCGTCGACCAGCGCATTGGGGCCGATCGCGCAGAGGCCCAAACAATAGACCGGCTCCAGCGTCACCTGCCCGTCGCCGCGCGTCTCGCCCATCGCCACGGCGAGCCGTTCGGCCAGCGCGGCCTCGATCGCCGCACCACCCCGCGACTGACAGCTTTCGGCGCGGCAATATTGGACGAGGTGGCGGCCGGCGGGGCGGTCGCGAAAATCATGGTAGAAGCTCACCACGCCATGGACCTCGGCGCGGCTGAGGTTGAGCTCCGCCGCGACGGCGGCGACCGCCTCCGCGTCGACCCGGCCCAGTTCGTGCTGGATATCGTGCAGCAATGGCAGCAGCGCACCGCGCTGCCCCTGCCGGGCGGCGGCAAGGCGGGCGATGAGCGCCCCGGTCGTCTCTTCCGTTTCCATGCTCATGCCGGCGGATTTGACCTTCCTCGTGGAGAGGGTCAAATCAGGAAAGTCCATCATTGATAGATGGTGTCTATCATGCACCGAACTCGGGCGGCAGCTTCACGCGTCGGGCCACCGCCAGTGCCGCGCCCGCGAGCGGGCCGATCGGGCTGCGGTTCGGGATGATGAGCCCGATCCGGTTTACCGGCGCGGGATCGTCGAACGGCAGCACCTGCGCCCAGCTGAGGCCCGGCAGGAGCGCCAGATAGGAATCGGGAAGGATCGTCGCGAAGCCCCCGGCCTGGACCATCGACAGCAAAGCGACATAGCTGTCCGCCGTGGCGCGCGGATGGATGGCAAGCCCGCGCTCGGCAAGCCGGGCGTCGAGGATGCGGCGGTTCTGCATCCCCTGGTGGAGCAGGGCGAGATCCGCCCCCGCCGCCTCGGCCCAGCCGATGCTCCCGCGCCCGTCGAACCCGCTGCCGGCGCGGGCGAGGAAGATGTAGCGCTCGGCATAAAGCGGTGCCGTCAGCATGTCGGCAGCCGGCTCATGGTCGAGATAGGTGAGCCCCGCGTCGAGATCGAAGCCGGCCAGGCCGCGCTCGATCTCCCGCGAGGTGAGCGACCGTGTCGACAGGGTGAGCGACGGATGGAGATCGAGCAGCGCTCGGGCGACATAGCCGATCGCCGGCAGCGCGGCGGGGATAGCGCCGAGCCGGAACTCGCCGTGGATCGGCCCGGCCATTGCCTCCATCGCATGCGCCATGCCCTCGAACACCGCGACAAGCTGCTGCGCCCAGGGCAGCATCGCCTGCCCCTCCGGGGTCAGCCCGATATAGCGGCGGTCCCGCTGGACGAGGCGACGGCCGAACTGCTCCTCCAGCGCGACGATCCCGGCCGACAGGGTCGGCTGGGTGACACCGCAGATATCGGCGGCGCGGGCGAAATGCTCCTCGCGCGCAAGCGTCGTGAAATAGCGCAGAAGGCGTAGCTGCATCGGCCCCTCTCTCGATAGAGAAGCCCTATCACGCTTGTCAGCGGGAGGCGAGCCGCAGCGGCGGCGGCGCCTGATCGGCAGCGACCGCGGCCACCATCGCCATCAGCGCGGCATCGAACCGGATGCCGAAGCCGAAACATTCTCCACCGCTGCACATCCGGCCGACATGGACCCCGACCACCCTACCGCCCCGCGCGACATACAGCCCGCCCGACGATCCCGGTGCGGAGGCCACGCTGCTCGCGAACAGCCGTCCCGGTTCGGAGACGCGCAGCCCCGCCACGGCATCATGGACCGGCCCCAGCGGAAAGGCATGGGCCTCTCCGCTCGCCATCGAAAGGCCGTCGCCGCCACCGGCCGGAAAGGAGAGCAGCCGGACCGCCCGGGCGCCGAGGCCGCGCGGATGGGCAGCGACCGGCGTCACCGCCAGCGGACGATCGAGCTTCAGCACCGCGACATCCTGCGCGCTGTCGCCCCGCATGCGCCGATCGGTCCAGGGCGAGCGCATATAGCGCACCCGCGCCGCCGAGCGGACCGCCCCGTCGGGGCCATAAAGCCGGAAGGTGCAGCTGCGCGGATCGACCGTCTCGCCCGCCGGAAAGAATATATGCGCTGCCGTCACAACCGTATCGGCGGCACCTGTCACCCAGCCGCTGCCATCCTCTACCCGTGCGAGTCCGCCCGGCGCTGCACAGACAAGGCGGCCGACCCCTTCGAAGCCGGCCGCCCCTGCCCCCTCATTCGCATGAGCGGATGATCCAAGCGCCAGCAGCGCCGCCAGCCCGGGCGCCAGGACACGCAATACGCAACGCAACATCATCACCGCACTCCGCCGCGTGGTGCGGCTTCGATGCAGGCCAAGCTAGGCGGGAAATTTCTAGATCCCGCTAATCTTCATGGTGTGGAAAGCTTTGCCGGACAGGGTTAATCTTCGCCGGGCGGGGATCTCGACTCTGCCGCATCGGGCCGGCCCAAATGGACAGCCGGGTAAAATGTGCAGTCCATCACAGAAGTCCTGGCGACTTGGTGCTTCAATATTATCGCAACCGGCGTGGTCGGGGCGGTTGGGGCCGGTAAAGGTGAAACTCTTCTGGACAAAGCCGCGACGACGGCGGCACATCGGGCCGGGGATCGCCCCGCACGCGGCGGCGACAAGGGCGACTTGGGGAGAATTGGGGAATGACTGCCTGATGACCGGCCCCGTCCGATCGCCGGCATGACCCAGATGCAGCCGATCATGCCGATCGGCGACGCGGCCAAAGCGCCGCGATCCTCCGCGCGCGCGCTGTTCTGGCGGCTGGTCTGGCTCTACCAGGGCGGCTGCACCACCGCGATCGTCATCACCATGGCGCTCGTCCTGTTCGGGCTCGAGTTCAACCTGAAGCAGTGGATCGCGCTCTGCTTCCTGACGCCGATCGTGGTCGCCATCTACAATCTTTCCGACGTCTACCTCATCGTCCGTCATTTCCGCCCGATCGACCGCGCGCTGCGCGCGCTCGACAGCGGGGCAAAGCCGCCCCGGCCGGTGATTGCGGAGGCGGTCGTGCGGGCGCTGAACCTGCCTTTCTATTCCTTCATGCGCGTCACCTTCCTGCACGGGCCGATGGTTTCGGTGCTGGTCTGCCTGGCGCTGCCGCTGGGCAATTATGTCGCCGACACCGGCTTCGTCGCGTGGCAGGTGATCGCCTTCGCCGCGACCTGCCTTTTCTTCGCATCGCCGACCCACGCGATCTTCGAATATTTCGGGGTCAGCCGCGCCATGGTACCCACGATCGTCCGGCTGTCCGAAGCGATGGAAGGCGGCCTGCCACCCGAATATCAGAGCCAGCTCGTCGCCATCCGGCTCAAGAGCAAGCTGCTCTACCTGACCATCTTCGTCGCCGCGCTGCCGCTAATCTTCTTCGCCGCGTCGATCATCTTCAAGGTGCAGCGGATGTTCGTGCTGCAGGGCATCGATCCGACGCCGTCGATGATGATGCCGCTCTACATCTGGATCACCGGCGTCGTCCTGATCTGCATGCTCGGCTCGGTGATGATGGCGCTGCTCACCGCGCATGAGGTGTCGCGCTCGGCCAGCCGGCTGATCGACGGCATGCGGCTGGTGGAACGCGGCGATCTCGATCAGGTGAAGCTGGAGGTCGTCTCGACCGACGAATATGCCGACATCTTCCGCGGCTTCCAGCATATGCTGGAGGCACTGCGCGAAGAGCAGCTGATCCTCGAGGTCAGCAACGATCTGGCCGGCGAACTCAAGCTGGAGCTGCTGATCGCGCGGATCATGCGGACCACCGCCGATCTCCTCAACGCCGAACGGTCGACGCTGTTCGTCTATGATCGCAAGACCGGCGAGCTGTTCTCGCTGTTCGCCGATGGCGAACATATCCGGGAGATTCGCATGCCGTCCAATCGCGGCATCGCCGGCGCGGTGTTCACCAGCGGCATCGCGGAGAATATCCCCGATCCCTATGCCGATCCGCGCTTCAACCCCGAGGTCGACCGGGCGACCGGCTTCGTCACCCGATCGATCCTGTGCCAGCCGATCTTCGACAAGCATGGCGGCCGGATCGGCGTCACCCAGATCCTCAACAAGCGCGATGCCGCCGCCTTCACCGCCAAGGACGAGGCCCGGCTGCGCGCCTTCTCCGCCCAGATCGCGGTATGCCTGGAGAATGCCCGGCTGTTCGACGACGTGCTCTACATGAAGAATTATAATG
>CAZJXG010000151.1:0-7273 GCA_964549965.1 uncultured Sphingomonas sp.
ATCGCGCACTGGCTGTGGGCGAAGGGTCCGAAATGGGCCGTGGGGTGGGGCTGGCTCGAACGACCGTCGCGTGGCCCGCAACCGCCCGCAAGCAATCCTGTCGAGGCCCTGTTCGCCAGTCTCCGCCACACGGCGGAGGGTCTGGGCGAGTGGGCCTTTTATGCCGTGGTTGCGCTGATCGCCGTCGCGCTCATCCAGCGCATTCCCTACCGCTTCTTCTATCGAACGCATCGGCTTCTGGCGCTGGCCTATCTCGTGCTGGTCTTTCATGCCGTGATCCTGACGACGTTCAGCTACTGGCTGTCTCCGTACGGCCTCACGCTGGCGGCGCTGCTTGCTTGCGGCACCGGGGCGGCGATCCTCATTCTGTCGCGCCGCGCAGGCCGGGACCGGCAGGTGCCGGGCAGGATTGCCGCCATCCACCATTATCCGGGCGTGCGGGCGCTCGAGACCATCGTCGACATGGGGGAGGGGTGGCCCGGCCACCGACCCGGCCAGTTCGCCTTTGCCGTGTCGGACCCGGCCGAAGGGCCGCATCCCTATACCATCGCGTCCGCCTGGCGCGAGGATGAGCGGCGGATCACCTTCATCACCAAGGGACTGGGGGATCATACGCGGCGCCTGCCCGAAAAACTCCATGTCGGCCAGGAGATCAGGATCGAGGGGCCTTATGGATGCTTCACATTCGACGATGATAGCGCCCGTCAGATCTGGATCGGTGGCGGGATCGGTATCACGCCGTTCATCGCCCGCATGAAGTATCTGGCCCAGAGTCCCGAAGGCGCGCGCGCGGAGATTGATCTCTTCCACTGCACGGCCGAAGTCGACGAGGAGGCTCTGGGCAAGCTGCAAGCGGATGCGGCGGCTGCCCATATTCGCCTGCATGTTCTGGTCGATGCACGCGATGGCCGCCTCGATGGCGAGCGAATACGCGCCGCCGTGCCGGAATGGCGGGAGGCGAGCCTCTGGTTTTGCGGCCCCCTTGGATTTGGTGAAACGCTGCGCCGGGACTTTGCCGCGCTGGGCTTTCCGGTAGCGAAACGTTTCCATCAGGAGCTGTTCGCGATGCGCTAAGTCAAGGCGATGTATGCGAAAAAATCCGACTTGTCACCTCGACATCAGCAGGACCGATTTCTAAAGACCGCTCCCGTGACCATGATCCGCTCCTTCCTTGCCCGGCATCGCTGGCTGGCCATCTGGCTGGCCGGGGCCGCGCTCATGCTGAAGGTGCTGGTGCCGGCCGGGTTCATGCCGACCGTCTCTTCGGGTACGATATTGGTCCAGCTCTGCTCGGGCCAGGGTCCGCAAACGGTCATGATGGAGCTTCCGGGCAGGTCCGGCGATCATGATCCCGCGGATCACAAGCAGGCCGACATGCCTTGCGCTTTCTCGGGTCTGTCGTCGCCGGCGCTCGCCGCCGCCGACCCGATCCTGCTGGCGCTCGCCATTGCCTTCATCCTGGCGATGGGCTTTCTTGGCCTATCTTTCGCCCTGCCCGGTGCCTCGCCATTTCTGCGGCCTCCGCCAATAGGACCGCCAACAGCCGCCTGATCCCTTTCGCCGTTCGTTTTCAACGGCGCGCGGACCGCCGCGCGCCCGGATCAGGATCCATCCATGTCTGTCATTTCCAAAGCCGCGAGCGCGGCTGCAATATTCTATGGCCTGTCGGCCGCGAGTGCCTTTGCGCAGGATACACAGGTTCTTCCGTCCATCGGGATCGATTCCGAGGATCGCCCTGCCGGTCCCGTGTCGTCCGAGATCCTTTTGCGTGACAAGGTCGCACCCCTGCAATCGGGAACAAGCGATACGGCGGCGCTGATCGGCCGCCTGCCGGGGGGCAGCAGCTTCGGCGCCGGTGGCTTTTCCAGCCTGCCGGTGATCCGGGGCCTCGAAAGCCAGCGGCTGACCATATTGGTCGACGGCGTGCCGATCGACATCGCCTGCACGAATGCGATGAACCCGCCTTTGTCCTACACCGATCCGCAGACGATCGACGCGATCAGCGTCATCACGGGCGTGACGCCGGTCAGCATGGGCGGTGACAGCATCGGCGGCGCGATTTCGGTGGAAACCCTGACACCGCGCTTCGCCAAGGCGGGCAAACGATTGCTGACGGGCGAACTGTCCACCTTCTACCGCAGTAACGGCGACGGCTTCGGCGGCGCACTTTCGATCACGGCGGCAAGCGACCGGCTCAGCCTCAGCTATGCCGGTTCCTTCACCCAGTCCGACAATTACAAGGGCGGCGGCCGTGACGGCACCGTCCGTTCGACTGAATACAAGAAGACGGACCATGCGCTGAGCCTGGCCGCGCAGACCGATATCGGGCTGTTCGAACTGAAGGGCGGCTACCATTTCTCGCCGTACGAGGGCTTTCCCAACCAGTATATGGACATGACATCCAACAAGAGTTGGTATCTGAACGGTCACTGGAAGGGCGCCTTCGACTGGGGCGATCTGGACCTGCGCGCCTTCTATCGCGACACCGATCATCGGATGAACTTCCTGGCGGACAAGGGCGGCACCGCGACCGGCGGCATGCCCATGAACACCGAGGTTCATAGCGCCGGCTATACGCTCAAGGGCGACATTATGCTGTCCAATCGCGACACGCTGCGTCTCGGGAGCGAATTCCACCACCAATGGCTCAATGATTACTGGCCGGCGGTCGCGGGCCACATGATGATGGGGCCCAACACCTATATCAATGTGAACGGCGCGAAGCGCGACCGGCTTGGCACCTTTGCCGAATGGGAGGCGAAGTGGACGCCGCAGCTCACCACGCTGGTCGGCGTGCGCAACGATCAGGTCTGGATGAACACCGGCGAGGTCCAGCCCTATTCCACCTCGATGATGAATATGGCCGACGCGATGGCGGCCACCGCGTTCAACGCCGCGGATCGCAAACGGCATGACAGCAACTGGAGCGCCACGGCCCTTGTCCGCTATGCGCCGAGCGATCAGGCGACGCTCGAATTGGGCTATGCGCGCAAGAGCCGTTCACCGGGCGTCTATGAGCGCTACAGCTGGGGACGCGGTTCGATGTCGAGCCGGATGATCGGCTGGTTCGGTGATGGCAACGGCTATGTCGGCGATCCCACCCTGAAGCCCGAAAGGGCTGATACGATAAGTGCCGCGGTCAGTCTGAAAGGCGCCGGCGCCAATGGCTGGACGCTCAGGATCGCACCCTATTACACGCGCGTCCATGATTATATCGATGTCGTGAAGCTGGCCGATTTCACCAATATGATGGGCACGCCGACGGGGTTCGTGCAGCTTCGGTTCGCCAACCGCGAAGCCGAGCTATATGGCGTCGATGTCTCGGGTTCGCTTGCGCTGTGGCAGTCGTCATCGGCCGGCACGGCGAAACTGACCGCAACGGCAAGCTGGTTGCGCGGGCGCAATCTGGACGACGGCGGGTCGCTCTACCATCAGATGCCGTTCAACGCGACGTTTGCGCTGGAGCATCGGCTCGGGGGCTGGGAGAGCGCGGTCGAACTGACGGTCGTGGCGGACAAGAACCGGGTCGACGCCACGCGCAACGAACCCCGAACGGACGACTATGCGCTCGTCAATCTTCGGACCGGCTATGCCTGGGGCAATTACCGGCTGGGCCTGGATGTCCAGAACCTGTTCGACAAGGGCTATGATCTGCCGCTGGGCGGCATGTCGCTCGGCGATTACAAGGCGACCGGCGACTTGCGGCCGGTGCCTGGTCGTGGCCGCTCCTTCAACATCGGCCTGACTGCGAAATTCTGAGGCATGGCCGCCAGTCCAGCATACCGGCTGGCCCAGGCGAGCGATACGAGGGCTTTCGGGTTCCTCGTGTCGCTTGCCCTGCATGCGGGTGTTCTTGCGGCCTATGGCCTGTGGAGCCACAGTCCGCGTCTAATCCCCGAAAGGCGGGAGGAACCCCGCACGGTCACGATCATGACGCTGCCTTCGCTCGAAACCGAACAGCCGTCTGCCCGCCGGCCGAAAGCCGCCCCCAGACCGGCAAATCAGCTGACGCCCCCCAGTACAACGCCAGCGACACGCGCGCGGCAAGGGCCGCAGGCGTCGCCCGACCGGCCTGCCTCCGATCAGGCTGCCTTGACGCTACCTGTCGCACCGTCGCCCTTGCCTGCCCGCATGAACGTCGACATGCCGCATCCCCAACCTGCTTCGCCGCAGGCTGCGTCATCAACGCTCAGCACTGCGCGTGCGGCCTATCTTCGGCGGTTGTGGGAATGGATTGCCGCCAGACGCCCGGCGGGCCTTCATCTTGAGGGTGAGGCGCTGATTAATTTTTCCATCGGTGCTGACGGCGCCTTGCGCGAGATCTCGCTCGCGCAATCCAGCGGCAATGCGCAGCTTGACCGGCTCGCCCTTCGCACGGTTCGCCTGGCGGCGCCCTTTCCGCGCCCGCCTGAAAGTCTCGGCGTGGGAACGCTCGATTGCGTCCTGCCTTTCCATTTCAATTAGCGCCGGAAATCACATTGCGTCAGGAGCTGGTCAGCAAATGCGGTCATGGTCTTGTGCCGACCCTTGGCTGGAGGACCCATGACCCGCTTGCACGCTCACCCCGAACGACATGCGGTATCACGTATCGGCTGGCTCCGCGCGGCGGTCCTTGGCGCCAATGACGGTATCGTTTCCACAGGAAGCCTCATTGTCGGCGTCGCCGCTTCGGGAACGGACCGATCAGGCATCCTCGTTGCCGGCATCGCGGCGCTTGTCGCCGGCGCCATGTCGATGGCCGCCGGCGAATATGTCTCGGTCAGCTCGCAGGCCGATACCGAGAAGGCGGACCTCGCCCGCGAAACGGCGGAACTGACAACGCAGCCCGGGCTCGAGCGGCAGGAACTGGCGGACATCTATATGGCGCGCGGCCTGGACCCCGATCTTGCGCTCAAGGTTGCCGACCAGCTCATGGCGGACGATGCGCTTGGGGCGCATGCCCGCGATGAGCTGGGAATTTCCGACATATCCACGGCGCGGCCGTTGCAGGCGGCATTCACATCCGCCGCGACGTTCAGCGCCGGGGCGATCATGCCGCTGGCGGTGGTTGCCGCCGCGCCGGGACAGCAATTGATACCGCTCGTCGTCGCCGTTTCGCTTCTGTGCCTCGTGCTGCTCGGGGCGCTTGGCGCGAAGGCGGGCGGGGCCCCTGTCATGCGGTCGATCGTCCGCGTCACGTTCTGGGGCGCCCTGGCGATGGCGTTGACGGCAGGCGTGGGCAGCCTGTTCGGAGCGGCTGTCTGACGTGATCGCTGCCCCGCGTTCGTCAGCGCGCCGTCAGCAATCTCTCTTATGGCCAAAGGCCAAGGAGACAAATGATGCTCATGGCAAAAACGAGCTACAGTGATAGTTTCAGGGTTTGGGATGCCCCGCTCAGGCTTTTCCACTGGCTGCTGGTCGCGGCGATCACGATTGCCTTTTTGTCCTCGGAAGGAGACAGCGGAATCGCGGACTGGCACATGGCGGCAGGCTGGACCGCCGCTGTCCTGCTTGTCTTTCGTCTTGTCTGGGGGTTTATCGGCGGCGAGCATGCGCGTTTTGCCAATTTCGTGCGACCGTCACGCCTTCTGTCCCACGTCCGGGAACTTGTGACGGGTCATCCACAACGCACGATCGGGCACAATCCGCTGGGGGCGCTCGCTGTTCTGGCCATGCTCATTGCAACCGGCGCGGTGCTGTGGACCGGCATCCAGGTCGACGCGGGGCAGGCCGACGAGGATCTTCATGAGGCGATTGCCTATGGCCTGCTGGCGCTCATCGGCGTTCATGTCGCAGCGGTGGTCCTGATGTCCGTCTTCACCCGCGAAAATCTCGCGCGCGCCATGGTTACTGGCCGCAAGAGCGTCGCTCTGCACCCTGGCGCCCACGATGCCCGTCGGCCGGCCGTCGTCGCGGTGCTGCTGGCCGTCCTGGTGATCGGGATGACGGTGTTTGGCATCCTGCGCTACGATTCCGCGGCGTTCAGTGCGCAGTCGCACGGCGAGGCAAAGCAAGGGCATGAAATCGAAGGTGGAACAGCCGTTCAAGGCGAGGATAATGACCGGGATTGAGACGGCCTCTTTCGATCCCCGCGCGGGACTGGTCAGATTGCAGGGCGGGAATTGAGGCGGGATCGTGCTAGGAAAGCCGGCATAGATGCGCGTTCTTGTCATAGAGGATAATGACCGGCTGGCGAAGCTGGTTGCGGACGGCCTTCAGCGCCGGGGCTTTTCGTGCGACATCGCCACGACCCTGTCCGATGCGGACAGCGCACTGGGTGGCGCGGTCTATGACGCGATCATACTCGATCTCGGCCTGCCGGACGGCGATGGCGTCGCCTGGCTGGCGAACCGTCGCCAGTATCGGCAAATGCCGCCCGCGATCATCCAGACCGCGCGCGGCGCGCTGGAGGACCGGGTCACGGGGCTTGACGCCGGCGCCGACGATTATGTCGTCAAGCCTGTCGAGATCGATGAACTGGCCGCGCGCATTCGCGCGTTGCTCCGCCGCCCCGGCCCGCGCGCGCAACCTGTGCTGGAAGCGGGCTGCCTGCGGTTCGACACGGCGGCGCGCACGGCGCACTGCGGGGACTACGCCATCGATCTGTCCCGCAGGGAGGCCGACCTCCTGGAATTGCTGCTACGGCGGGCGGGAACCGTCGTCCGCCGCGAGACGATCGAGGATGCGCTCTACAATTTCAACGAGCCGGTGACGCCCAATGCCGTGGAAGCGGCGGTCTCCCGCTTGCGCCGGAAGCTGGACGAGGCTGGTGCCACTGGCGCGCTCCACACCATCCGCGGCGTCGGCTATATGCTGAAGGATGTCGCGGCGTGACCTATCGGCGCTCCGTGTCGCGCAAACTTGCGCGAGGGCTTGCTCTCGTCGGCCTTGTCGGCACCATCTTGTTGCTTGCAGCGGTCGTCTTTTTCTACAGCCTGACATTCGACGATCTGACGGCGCAGGACGCGCTGATCAAGGCCGTGCGCGAGATGCTGGAGCATGTCGCGCTTCCACTGGTCGTGCTGATGGTGCCCGTCGCCTTCGTCGTGCGGCGCGTGATCCGACAGGCTTTTGGCTCCCTTGAGGAAGCCGCAACCGCGATCGAGGCCGCGCGTGGGCACGAACGCGGCTTTCGCATAGACACGTCCCATCTGCCGGCCGAAGCCCTGCCGTTCACGGATGCCGTCAATGATCTGCTCGGCCGGCTTGACGACGCCGCCATGCGCCAGGAAGCCTTTGCCGCCGATGTCGCGCATGAACTGCGCACGCCGCTCGCGGTGCTGTCGCTCGAATT
>CAZJXG010000152.1:0-7235 GCA_964549965.1 uncultured Sphingomonas sp.
TTGTTTGGCCCTCAAACGCCGGGCGCGAGCCATCCGGCTCGCTTGGCTTCCTCGCATAAGCTCGGGCGGCCGTTCGGCCTTGCGGGACGCTATGCGTCCCGACGCCGGGCTCTGGGTCTCAGGTAGAGAGGTTCGAAGAGGCAAGCGCGAAGAGCGCGTCCGAGCGATAGCGAGGAAGCCAAGCCGGACGGATGTCCGGCGCCCGGCGTTTGAGGGCGCCCGCTGAAGGCGGGCAAGCAAATTACGCCGCCAGTCGGTTTCCGAAGCCCAGCATCGCCCGGGCCTGGCGCTGCGCCTCGATGATCTCGCGGGCGGTCATCTCCTCGCTGATCTCGGCGCGGCATTCCATCGCGCGGGCATTGCCCCCCAGCGCCGCGATGTTGAACCATTTGTGGGCGGCGATCAGGTCGAGCGGGCAGCCGTCGGCGCCTGCCGAATAGGATACGCCGAGCTGGAAGCAGGCGTCGATATCGCCCCGCATCGCATCGCGCAGACGCGATTCGATCAGGAACTGCTGCGATCTGAGACTATGTGTCATGCCTCGCTCCACTATTTCCCCGGAGCGGTGGCGGTCATTGCTGGCCGACCGACGCCGTTCCCATCAGGGTTAACGGCGCGGTCGCGAATTCCTTTAGGCCACGGGCCGCCGCAGGGCGCGGGCGACGACATGGCCCATCGGCAGGCCGACGCAGACGAGGTGCGAGACCGGCAGATCTAGCGCGGCCGCCGCCCTTGATATGGGAAAGGTTTCGGAACCGATCTTTCGGCGCAATCCCCCCGGTTGCGGGCGGTTTCGATCTTCTTTAGCGTCGGGCCATGGGGTGGAAGAGACGAAAGAAGCGGCTTACGCGATCGGAGAAGTTCAGGCGCTGGTATAGCCGCCGCGTGCCGGCGATCATCATCGCATTGGCCCTGACCGCCTTCGCGATCGTCGGCGGCATCATGCTCTACCAACATTTCCCGCCGCCGGCGGTGTCGATGACCGAGGATGGAGCCCTGCCCGAATAACCGGTCAGGCCAGCCGGTACGGCACCACATCGCGCCGGTCGGTATCGACCTCGATCGCCCGCCCCGCCGGCGGAAAGGCGCGCTGGTCGCAATGCTGGCGCGGGCAGAGCCGGCAGGAGGTGCCGATCGGGGTGGCGGCCTCGTCGTTGCTGGTGTCGAGCGCGTCCGCATAGATGAAGTCACGGGCATGCTCGACCTCGCAACCGAGCGCGACCGCGTAGCGGCGCGGCGCGCGGGTGAAGCTGCCCGACGGCTTCACCAGCCCCTTGGCCATCGAGACATAGTGGGCACCATCGGGCATCTCGGCGAGCTGGACGAGGATGCGATCGGGGATCGCGACCGCCTCATGGACGATCCATAGCGGGCAGGCGCCGCCGAAGCGGGCGAACTGCAGCCGGGTCGCCGAGTGGCGCTTGGTGATGTTGCCCGCCATGTCGACCCGGCAGAAGAAGAACGGAATGCCGCGTTCGGCCGGGCGCTGGAGGGTCGAGAGGCGATGGCAGGCCTGTTCGAAGCTCACCCCGAAGCGCTGGCAGAGCCGATCGATATCGTGGCGCAGCGCCCGTGCCGTTTCGCGGAAGCGGCGATAGGGCATCAACAGCGCGCCCGCCGCATAATTGGCGAGGCCGACCGACAGCAGCGGACGCGCCTCGGCGGCGCGCAGATCAGCCTGCTCGGCAACCAGTGCGATCTCCCAGCGGAACTCGAGCAGCGCCAGCTGGTGCGCGATCATGAAGCGGCGCGTCTCCGGGGGCTGGGCTGCGCCGATGGTGAGCAGCCCGCGCGACCGGTCGAAACGGCGCAGCATGCCGCCATCGTCGCTGGCAACGACGACATCGACGCCGTGGCGCTGCTTGAGCGCATGGGCGAGCAGGCCTTCGGGCAGCGGCTCGGCATCCAGCTCGCCGGCCAGTGCTTCGGCGGCGCGATCGATGCTGTCGACATAGTTGCCGGCTTCGTGAAACCAGTCGCGTACCTCTTCCCAGGGCAGGCGGTCGTCGCCGGGCACGCCGCTGGCGATCCGGTCGTCGACGAGCTGAAGCCGCTCACCGGTGCGTCGCCACGCGTCATGGAGGCGGACGAACTGGTCGGCGAACAAGGGCTGCTGCTCGACCAGGCGGTGCAGGGCCTGCGCACCGATGTCGGTTCCGGCGAACAGCGGATCGGCAAGCGCCTCGCGCAGGCCCGCCAGCCGCCGTTCGGAATCGCCGGCGGCATCGCTGTTCCAGTCGATCGGGAAAGCACGGGCGAACGCTTCGCTGACCGCCGCGGTAACGGGCCGGTCGTCATTTTCGAGCTGTGACAGATAGGAGACGGAGAGACCGATGCGCGTCGCCATGGCCGCCTGGCCCAGCCCGGCGCGCCGCCGGATCATCTTCAGCTCATGCCCGGCAAACAGCCGGGGGGCGGTGCGTCTGGCCATGGTCCTCGCTCTTCTCCTCGCCGGCCCGCTCGACAGGTCATCAAAAGCGGCCCTTCGCCATAAGCGCGGCCGTCGGAATATTCCGCAAATATCTACTTCGCAATTCCGCAATTTCACATTTGCGTTATCGGCCAAAGCTTGAAAAGGGGGCGCTCATCGATTTCACAAGGGAGCAGAGTGCCCATATGCTGGCGATCCTGCAGAAGCTCGAAGAGAAACGCGCCGCGGCCCGGCTGGGCGGTGGCGAGAAGCGCATCGAGGCGCAGCACAAGAAGGGCAAGCTGACCGCGCGCGAGCGGGTCGAGGTGCTGCTCGACGCCGATTCCTTCGAGGAACTCGACATGTATGTCGAGCATAACTGCACCGATTTCGGGATGGAGCAGGAGCATATCCCGGGTGATGGCGTGGTGACAGGATCGGGCACGATCAACGGCCGCCTGGTCTATGTCTTCAGCCAGGACTTCACCGTCTATGGCGGCGCGCTGAGCGAGCGGCACGCGCAGAAGATCTGCAAGATCATGGACATGGCGATGAAGGTCGGGGCGCCGGTGATCGGCCTCAACGACTCGGGCGGCGCGCGTATCCAGGAGGGTGTCGCCAGCCTCGCCGGCTATGCCGAGGTGTTCCAGCGCAACATCCTCGCCAGCGGCGTGATCCCGCAGATCAGCGTGATCATGGGCCCATGCGCGGGCGGCGCCGTCTATTCGCCGGCGATGACCGACTTCATCTTCATGGTGAAGGACAGCTCGTTCATGTTCGTCACCGGCCCCGACGTGGTGAAGACCGTCACCAACGAGGTCGTGACCCAGGAGGAACTGGGTGGCGCCGTCACCCATACCACCAAGACGTCGGTCGCGGACAATGCCTTCGAAAATGATATCGAAGCGCTGTTGAGCGTCCGCGAATTCGTCGATTTCCTGCCGCTGTCGAACCGGCATGAGCTGCCGACCCGGCCGACCGACGACCCATGGGATCGGCTGGAGCCGAGCCTGGACACCTTGATTCCGGACAGCGCGACCCGCCCCTATGACATCAAGGAACTGATTGCGAAGGTCGTCGACGAGGGCGATTTCTTCGAGGTCCAGCCCAACCATGCCGCCAACATCGTGATCGGCTTCGGCCGGATTGAGGGCCGCCCGGTCGGCATCGTCGCCAACCAGCCGATGGTGCTGGCGGGCTGCCTCGACATCAATTCGTCGAAGAAGGCGGCGCGCTTCGTCCGCTTCTGCGACGCCTTCGACATTCCGATCATCACCTTCGTCGACGTGCCCGGCTTCCTGCCCGGCACCGCGCAGGAGCATAACGGCATCATCAAGCATGGCGCCAAGCTGCTCTTCGCCTATGGCGAGGCAACCGTGCCGAAGATCACCGTCATCACCCGCAAGGCCTATGGCGGCGCTTATGACGTGATGAGCTCCAAGCATCTGCGGGGCGACCTCAACTATGCCTGGCCGACCGCCGAGATCGCGGTGATGGGCGCGAAGGGCGCGGTCGAGATCATCTTCAGGAAAGACATCGGCGACACCGACAAGATCGCCGCCCGCACCAAGGAATATGAGGACCGCTTCGCCAACCCCTTCGTGGCGGCGTCGAAAGGCTTCATCGACGAGGTGATCATGCCGCACAGCACGCGGCGGCGGATCGCCCTGGGCCTGCGCAAGCTCAGGAACAAGAGCCTCGAAAATCCCTGGAAGAAGCACGATAATATTCCGCTTTGATCCTTTTCCTCCCCAGCCGGCCCCGCCCGTGCGGGACCGTTCGAAAAGATCCGATGGAAGCTGCCGCCGCTGGCGGGACATGGAGTGAATGAGCATGGAAGACATTTACATCGTCAGCGGCGTCCGCACCGCGATCGGAGACTTCGGCGGATCACTGAAAGGCTTCTCCGCGTCCGAACTCGGCGGGAAGGTCGTCGGTGAGGCGATCGGCCGGGCCGGGATCTCGCCGTCCGACGTCGAGCATGTCGTGATCGGCCAGGTCATGCCCAACGGTGCCAAGGACGTTATGCTGGCGCGCGTCATCGCGCTCGAAGCCGGCGTGCCGATCGAGGCGCCCGCGTTGACGATCAACCGGCTGTGCGGCTCGGGTGTCCAGTCGATCGTCTCCGCGGCGCAGATGATGCAGCTGGGCGAGGCGTCGATCACCGTCGCTGGCGGCGCGGAATCGATGTCGAACGTGCCCTATCACGATCATGGTGCCCGCTGGGGCGTGAAGATGGGCAACAACGTCCTGTCCGATGCGCTGGTCGAGGGGCTGCAGGATGCGCGCGGCGGCTATCATATGGGCATCACCGCCGAGAATTGTGCCGAGCGCCACCAGGTGAGCCGCGAGCAGCAGGATGCGCTTGCGCTTGAAGGTCATCAGCGCGCCGTCGCCGCGATCCAGGAAGGCCGCTTCAAGACGCAGATCCTGCCGATCGAGATCAAGACCCGCAAGGGCGTCACCGTCTTCGATACCGACGAGCACCCGCGTGCCGACACCAATATCGAGACGCTCGCCAAGATGAAGCCGGCCTTCAAGAAGGACGGCGGGACCGTCACCGCCGCCAATGCCAGCGGCATCAATGACGCGGCGGCCGCGGTGGTGCTGGCGACCGGCAGCGAAGTGGAGAAGCGCGGGTTGAAGCCGCTGGCGAAGATCATCGCCTGGGGCCATGCCGGCGTCGAGCCGGAATATATGGGCGAAGGCCCGATCAAGGCGGTGCCGGTCGCGCTCAAGCGCGCTGGCCTCACCCTTGCCGACATGGATGTGATCGAAGCCAATGAGGCCTTCGCGGCACAGGCGCTGGCAGTGGCCAAGTCGCTCGGTTTCGATCGGACGAAGCTCAACCCGAACGGCTCTGGCATCGCGCTCGGCCACCCGGTCGGCGCCACCGGCACGATCCTGACGGTCAAGGCCGCCTATGAGCTGCAGCGCACCGGCGGCCGCTACGCGCTGATCACCATGTGCATCGGCGGCGGGCAGGGCATCGCCCTGGTCATCGAAAGGGTCTGACGATGAAGCTGGGCCGCCTCAACCATGTCGGGGTCGCGACCCCGTCGATCGAGAAGAGCATCGCCTTCTACCGCGACGTGATGGGCGCGGAGGTGATCCGTGCGCCCTTCGACCTGCCGGCGCAGGGGGTCAAGGTCTGCTTCGTCGATACGCCGAACAGCCAGATCGAGCTGATCGAGCCGCTGGGCGAAGCCTCGCCGATCCACGGCTTTCTCGCCAAGAACCCGGCGGGCGGCCAGCATCATCTCTGCTACGAGGTGCCCGATATCCACGCCGCCAAGGCCTGGTTCGAGGGCAAGGGCGCCAAGGTGCTGGGCGAGCCGCGCATCGGCGCGCATGGCACCTTGATCTTCTTCGTCCATCCGAAGGACATGGGCGGCGTTCTGACCGAGATCATGGAAACCCCCAAGCCAGGCGCCGCGCATTGACCTACCGCACGATCCTTTTCGATCTGAGCGATGAGGTCGCGACGATCACGCTCAACCGCCCCGACCGGATGAACGCGCTCACCCCGCTCGTCTTGGAAGAGGCCAGCGCGGCGATCGACCGGGCGCTGGGCGAGGGTGCACGGGCATTGGTGCTCACCGGCGAAGGGCGGGCTTTCTGCTCGGGCGCCGATCTGGTCCCCGACCAATATGGCTATGCGGGGCTGCCCGACGATCTGGGCGAATTGCTCGATACCCATTACAACCCGTTCGTGCGCAAGCTCGCCGGGCTCGACATCCCGGTGGTCAGCGCGATCAACGGCCCCGCCGTCGGTGCCGGCATGGGGCTGGCGCTGTCCGCCGATCTCACCGTCATGGCGCGGTCCGCCTATCTGCTGCTCGCCTTCGTCAATATCGGGCTGGTGCCCGATGCGGGCGTCACCTGGCTGATCGCCAAGGGTGCCGGCCGCGCCCAGGCGATGGAAATGGCGCTGCTCGGCGACCGGATTTCCGCCGAGGATGCCAAGGCGATGGGCCTGATCAACCGCGTCGTCGACGACATGGCGGTGCTGGAGGAGGCGCGGGGCCTGGCGCTGCGCCTGGCCCACGGCCCCACCGTCGCGATCGGCGTGATCCGCAAGCAGGTGGCCGCCGCCCTCAATCATACGCTCGACGAGACCCTCGCCGCGGAGCGCCGGAACCAGAGCAAGGTGGGCCGCAGCCAGGATTTCCGGGAAGCCATCGCCGCCTTTGGCGAGAAGCGCAAACCAATCTTCAAGGGACGCTGAGATGACCGACAAGACGCTCGCGGACTGGCAGGCGGCCGCTGCGAAGGAGGTGAAGGGCAAGGACCTGACGTGGCAGACCCCCGAGGGGATCGCGGTCAAGCCGCTCTACACCGCGGACGATGTCGCCGGGATCGATCCCGGGCTGCCGGGCTTCGCGCCGTTCACCCGCGGCGTGCGCGCGTCGATGTATGCCGGCCGTCCCTGGACGATCCGCCAATATGCGGGTTTTTCGACCGCCGAGGAATCGAACGCCTTCTACCATCGCAACCTGAAGGCGGGGCAGAAGGGCCTGTCGGTCGCCTTCGATCTGGCCACCCATCGTGGCTATGACAGCGATCATGTCCGCGTGACCGGCGATGTCGGCAAGGCGGGCGTGGCGATCGACACGATCGACGACATGAAGATCCTGTTCGACGGCATCCCGCTCGACCAGATGTCGGTGTCGATGACGATGAACGGCGCGGTGATCCCGATCCTCGCCTTCTTCATCGTCGCCGGGGAGGAGCAGGGCGTGCCGCGCGCCCAGCTCGACGGGACCATCCAGAACGACATCCTCAAGGAGTTCATGGTCCGCAACACCTATATCTACCCGCCCGA